>JAJXTZ010000041.1 GCA_021783355.1 bacterium
ACGGGAGCGTGGTGGACGCGCAGGGGCGCGTGGTCATCGACGGCCTGCTTCCCGGCGTCTACGACGTGGAGTTCTCCGCGCCGCCCGACACGGCGGCGGCGGGCGCGGGGGCGCTGAGCCTGGCCCCGGCGCGCGTGGCGGGCGTGCGCGTGGACGCCGGGCAAGCCGCGGACCTGGGCGTGGTGGCCCTGTTCACGGGCTCCTTCGCGGCGGGGCGGGTGACCGACGCGGCCACGGGCCTTCCCGTCGCCGGGGTGCGCGTGGCCGCGCGCCCGAGCGCGACGGCCGGGGCGGCGGCGGCGGCCGGGGCGGAGGTCTCCGGCGTGACCGACGACGCGGGGGAGTACTTCCTGGCGGGCCTGGACCCCAGCCGGCGCTGGTACGACCTGACCGCGGCCGGGCGCGGGGCGCTGGACGCGGGCAGCCTGCCGCCGGCCTACGCGGCGCGGCGCGCGCTGGCGGTGGACGTCTCCAGCGGGGCGACGCTGGACTTCGCGCTCTCGCCGGCGGACTCGGTGATCCGCGGGCGGGTGGTCGCGGCCGACGGCTCGGCCCTGAGCTCGCCCCAGGGCGCGGGCGGGGAGGCCGCGCCGGGGGCGGTCTTGTACCTGCAGACCTCGGGCCTGGCCCCGGCCGAGGACCCGCTGGCCGACCTCTCCTTCCGCACCGGCCCCGACGGGAGCTTCACGATTCCGGCGGTGGCCACCGGCGCGTACCGTCTGACGGCCTCGGCGCTGGGGCTGGCCCCGGTCCAGCGCGCGGTGATCGTGAGCGCGGCGGCGACCGACCTGGGCGACCTGACGATCGGCGGCGGCGGGACGGTGTCGGGCGCGCTGCGCCTGCCCGACGGCACCGCCCCGTCGTCCGACGAGGTCCTCTCCCTGGCCGCCGCCGCGCCGGACTCCTCGCAGTTCCTGTACGGGGCGCTGACGCGCGGCCCCTTTGGCGGCGTCGTCGGCTACAGCGTCGGCGGCCTGACGCCGGGCAAGACCTACCGCCTGATCGTGTCGGGCCCGGGCGGCGAGGCGTACGCGCCGCCGGAGGGGGCGACGGTGGTGCTGGCCAGCTCCTCGGAGGCGCGGGCGCTGGACCTGACCCTGCGCCCGCCGTCGGGCCCCGTCTCCTTCCGCGCGTCGCGCTCGGGGACGGGCTGGAGCGTCGCCGCGTTCTTCCCGCGGCCGCTGCGCGAGCGCCTGAGCTCCGACGACGACGCGGCCGCGCTGCTGTCCGCCCCGGCGGCGACGGGCACGCTCTCCGGCGCGGCGATCTCCGCCGACCGCCGGACGGTGACGGCCTTCTTCTCTCCCGCGCCCGGGGAGGCCGCGGTGACCCTGCGCGCGCGGGCGGCGCTGGCGGCCACGGACTGGAACGCGACGGATCCGGCCGCGCCCGAGCTCACCGTGGACGCGACGGCCCAGCTGCCGCTCTCCGCCGACGGCCTCACGCGGACCGAGGCGTCCAACGCGGTGGGGGCGACCTTGACGCTGGACGGCGACGGGGGCCGGCTGGTCCTGCCGCGCGGCGCGTTCTCCGTGGACGCGGCCTCCAGCGTGGCCGTCACGCTGACGCGCGCGCCGTCGGTGGCGGCCGCGCCGCCGGTCCCCGCGGCCGGGGACTATTACGACGTGGCCCTGCCGGCGGGCGTGCCCACCACGCTGGCCCGCCCGGCCACGCTGACCCTGGCCTACTCCAGCGCGACGAGCGACGCTTCGCGCCTCAACGTCTACTGGTACAACCCGGCGGCCGGGAGCTTCGTGCTCCAGCCCGACGCCCTGGGCGGCGCGCCGGTGGTGGACCCGCGCGCGCGCACGGTGACCCTGCACGTGTCGCACTTCTCCACCTACGTCCTGCTCGACTCCGGCGCCGGCGCGCTGGGCGGCTCCGGCTACGGAGGCGGGGAGCTCAAGGCCTACAACTTCCCCAACCCGTTCGACCTGAGCGTGAAGACGGTCACCACCATCCACGGCGGCGGCTCGCCCAGCGTGCGCGGCACGCTGCTCAGCGTCTCGGTCCCGCCCGGGGTCTCCGGCCAGGGCACGCTGCGCGTCTTCGACGTGACCGGGCGCCTGGTGCGCACCGTGGACCTGGGCTACCTGTCCCAGGGCTCGGTCCACTACCAGGGCTGGGACGGGCGCAACGACTCCGGACAGGACGTGGCCAGCGGCCTCTACATCGGCCTGGTCGAGGTCGGCGGTCGGCGGGCGAGCCTGCGCATGGCGGTGCTCAAGTGACCCGGCGCCTGCTCCTCGCGCTGCTCGCGGCCCTGGCCGCCGCGCCGGCGGCCGCGCTGGGGTCCGCGGGCAAGGGCACGGCGGGGGCGGCCTTCCTGACGCTGACGCCCGGCGCGCGCGAGGCGGCGATGGGCGGGGCCTTCGGCGGCGCCGCCGACGGCGCGCTGGCCGCGCATTACAACCCGGCCGGCCTGGGGTTCCTGGACCGCATCGAGGGCGGCGCGGGCCGCGAGGCGCGCTTCGCCGGCTTGAACTACGACTACGCCGCGCTCAGCGTCCCGGTGCTGGCCTGGACGCGCCGCGCGCGGCCCGTCGGGGACTGGGGCGCGACGGCCGTCGCGGTCTACAGCCTGACGGCGGCGGGCCTGGAGCGCCGCGGCCTGACCGAAACCGACGCGCCCACCGGGACCTTCGGGGCCTCGGACCGCGCCTTCGCGCTGTCCTACGGGCGCGCGCTGTCGCCCGGCCTGGCCGTGGGCGCCACGCTCAAGTGGGTGGACGCGCAGCTGGACGCGACGCGGGGCTCGGCCGCGACCGGCGACGCGGGGGTCCTGCTGCGCCGCGGCGACTGGTCGGCCGGGGCCGGGGTGCGCAACGCCTTCGGACGGCTGGCCCTGGGCTCGGTGTCCGACCCGCTGCCGGCCGCCGCGTTCGCGGGCGGGAGCTGGCGTCCGCGCGCGGGCTGGCTTCTGGTCGCCGAGGCCGACTCGCCGCGCGCGGACGCGGCGGCGCTGGCCTTCGGGGTGGAGCGGCGCCGGGCCGTGGCGCGCGGCATCGTCGCGTCGGCGCGCGGCGGCTGGCGCACGGACCGCACCGACCAGGGCGTCTGGAGCGGCCTGTCGCTCGGCTTCGGCGTGGAGTGGAAGGGACTGGCGGCGGACCTGGGCTGGTCGCCCGGCGGGATGCTGGGGGACGTCTTCCAGTACTCGGTGCGCGCCCGCTTCTAGGGCTTCTTGTCCCAGGTCCGGCGGCGCGCGATGCGCTTGAGCTGGACCGAGGCGCGGCGGACGCCCTTCTTCGCCTTCTCCTTGCCCCGCGCGGGCTTGGGGGACAGGCCGTCGGCGATCTTCAGGGCTTCCAGGGGGGAGGCGGCGGCCGGCGCCATCGGGGCCGCGAACGGGGCCGAGGAGATGTCGGAGAGCTTGAGCTCGACGGCCTGGCCGGAGCCCAGCCGCACCGCCGCGGTCACGCCGCCGTTGGTCTGCTCGGTCTTGGCGAGGATCTCGCGGGTCAGCGGGTCGTTGCCCAGCATCTGGGGCATCTCGGCCCGGGCGGACGCCGCCCCGAGGACCGTCAGCGCCAGCGCCGTCAGGATCGCGTTCTTCATCCTGACCCAAGGATACCTCCGGGGCGGGGTGGCGTTCAGAGGCCTTGGTCCCGGTCCGGCCTAGGCCCATGGGCCTAGGCCGGACCGGAGGGCTTCAGCGCCCGAAGAGGCGGGAGCCGGCGGGAGCGGCGTTCGGCGCGGCGTCCGGAGACCCCTTGTCGGTGGAGACCGCTCCCCGGGCGGCGGCCTTCTCCAGCTGGCGCACCACGGGGCTGCGCGCCGCGCGCTGGAGCTGCACGAAGGTGTAGTCGTCGCTCACGCGCAGGGACGCGGCGCCCGCGGCGGCCTCCGCGTTGGCTTGTCGGGTGATCGCCGGGTCGGCGGCCGCGTAGCCGCGCCCGGAGGACCCGTCGCGGCCGGAGACGCCCTGCCCGGCGCCGCCCTGACCGCCGGGGAAGAGGTTGCCGCTTCCGCCCAACTGCCGGCCCAGGCCGTAGGCCGCGTCGGACGGCCGCGCCGCGGTCTGGTCCGGCCCGGCGGGACCGGCGCCGTCGCCGCCCACGGCCGGCGCGGCGGGAGAGCCGGCCGGCGGGGTCGCCGCGTCGGAACTGCGTCCGGACGGCGCGGCGGCCGCCTTCGGCTTGGACGGGGGGGGATTGAAGTCGAGCGCGCTCATCGTCAGCGGGGCGCTCGCGTTGACCGGGCAGGCGGCGGCCGCGGAGGCCATGGCCGCCTTCTTGATCGCGGAGATCGCGGACGCGGACACGCTGCCGCTTTTCATCAGGGCGTCGGCGAGGGCCTGCGGGTCCTTCTGCGGCATCGAATCGAAGCCGTGCGCGTAGTCCGACCACATGACCGACCCGTCTCCCAGGGTGATGATCGCGCCGGCGCCGTCGGCGGTGCGGCTGATGGATTTGTACATGCCGGACTTGAGCATGCCGTCCTCGTCCTTCTTGACCGCGTCCACCATCTGCTGCTGCCCGACGTCGGCCGAGGCCTGCTCGAAGCCGGCCGCTCCGCCCGCGATGTCCGCGGGGGCGGTGGCGTCGATGCCGCCGGCCGCGTCGGTCGGCAGCGAGGGCCTGGGGGTCGGCAGCAGGACCTGGGGCGCGACGGCGATGGCCGCGGACGGGACCGCCAGCGCGGCGCCCAGCGCCAGCGCGGCGGCCAGAGAGGTCAGGGGATTCGGGGTCTTCATGGCGCGGCTCCTTGTCCGACGCCCCCAGGATAGCCCCGGGTCCCAGAATCCGCAATAGGCCCTAGGGCCCAGCCGTCAATGGGTCCAAAGGCCCATACGATTGGGGGGCTTGCGCCGTTGACCCCGGGGCGTGGCTTATCCTACTATGCCCGCCATGATCAGATTCGGGACTTCCGGCTGGCGCGGCGTGGTGTCGGACGAGTTCACCTTCCACAACGTGCGCAAGGTCGCGCACGCGGTGGCGGTCGGCGTCAAGGAAAGCCCCGACGTGGGCTACAACAGCGACGAGTACCGCCAGTTCCTGGACGGCGCGGCGCCCAGCCGCGTGCCCACCGTGGTGGTCGGCTACGACACGCGCTTCCTCTCCGAGGACTTCGCGCACGAGGTCGCCGCGGTCTTCGCCAGCGACGGGGTGCGCACCCTGCTCTCGGCCACGGACCTGCCCACCCCGGCCGCGGCCTGGGCGGTGCTGGCCCACAGGGCCGTGGGCGGCGTGATGATCACCGCGTCCCACAACCCCTCCCAGTACAACGGCTTCAAGTGGATGCCGTTCTGGGGCGGCTCGGCGTCCCCCGCGGTCACCGCCGACATCGAGCGCCGCGTCGAGATGCTGGGCGACCACGCGATCAAGTCCATGTCCGACGAGCGCGCGGCCAAGGAAGCCTGGATGGAGACGCTGGACTTCCGCAAGTCCTACTTCGACCAGCTCGAGAGCCTCCTGGACGTCAAAGCGATACGCAAGGCGAAGCTGTCCGTGGGCGTGGACCTGATGCACGGCTCGGGCCGGCTCTACCTGCGCCCGTTCCTGGAGGAGCGCCTGGGCGTGCAGGTCGTCGCCCTGCATGAGGACCGCGACGTGCTGTTCGGCGGCCGCGCCCCGGAGCCCACCCCCGAGTCTCTGGCGGAGCTCGCCGACCTGGTCAAGAAGAAGAAGCTGACCTTGGGCCTGTCCTGCGACGGCGACGCCGACCGCTTCGGCGTGCTGGACGCGGGCGGGGAGTACATCCCGGCCAACGACGTGATCGCGCTGGCCTACGAGCACCTGGTCGCTCACCGCGGGCTCCAGGGCAAGGCCGCGCGCTCGGTGATGACCTCGCACTTCGTGGACGCGGTGGCCAAGTCGCACGGCTCCGAGACCCGCGAGACCCCGGTGGGCTTCAAGTACCTGGGCGAGCTGCTGCGTTCGGGTCCGTTCCTGCTGGCCGGCGAGGAATCCGGCGGCCTGTCCATGCGCGGCCACGTGCCCGAGAAGGACGGCCTGCTGGCCTGCCTGCTGATGCTGGAGCTCGTGGCGATGGAGAAGAAGCCCCTGGCCGCGATCCGCGCGCGCCTGCACAAGTCCGTGGGCGAGTTCCTGAACACGCGGATCAACTTCCGCATGGAGCGCCTGCGCCAGATCATGGAGCTGGAGGACCGCCTGAAGCTCAAGCCGCCGCTGGAGCTGGCCGGCGCCGCCGTGTGGCGCATCGACCAGACCGACGGCTTCAAGTTCATCCTGCGCGACGGCTCGTGGCTGGGCCTGCGCAGCTCCGGCACCGAGCCCGTCTTTCGCGTCTACGCGGAGGCGCACTCGCCCAAGCGCCTGCAGGAGATGCTGGACGCGGGCAAGAAGCTCCTTCAGGGGAAATTCTAATGGCCAAGATCGACTCCGTCCGTTCTCTCGAGATCCTCGACTCCCGGGGCCTGCCGACCGTCTACGCGGAGACGACCCTCTCCGACGGCAGCGTCGGCGCCGCCGCGGTGCCCAGCGGGGCGTCCACCGGCGCGCACGAGGCCGTCGAGCTGCGCGACGGGGACAGGGCGCGCTTCCTCGGCAAGGGCGCGACCAAGGCCGTCGCCCACGCCTCCGGCGAGATCGCCCGGGCGGTCAAGGGGCTGGACGCGGGCGATCCCGCGGCGCTCGACGCCCGGATGATCGCCCTGGACGGCACGCCCAACAAGGCCCGCCTGGGCGCCAACGCGATCCTGGCCGTCTCGCTTTCGGCGGCGCGCGCCGAGGCGGCGTCGCGCGAGCTGCCGCTCTACGCGTACCTGCGCAAGGCCTACGGCCTCGGCGAGGACCGCTGGCTCCTGCCCACCCCGATGCTCAACGTGATCAACGGCGGCAAGCACGCCGACTCCGGCCTGGACGTGCAGGAGTTCATGCTGGTCCCGACCGCCGCGCCGACCTTCGCCGAGGGCCTGCGCGCCGGCGCGGAGATCTATCAGACCTTGAAGAAGGCCCTGGCCGCCATGGAGATGACCGTCGCCGTCGGCGACGAGGGCGGCTTCGCCCCCAAGCTGAAGACCCACGCCGAGGCGCTCGAGGTGCTGGCGCGCGCCATCGCCGACGCCGGCTACGCGGGCAGGGTCCGCCTGGCGCTCGACGCCGCGGCCAGCGAGTTCTACAAGGACGGCAAGTACGTGCTGGAGGGCAAGCCCCTTTCCGCCGCGCAGGCGGGCGAGGTCTACGCGGGCTGGGCCGCCAAGTACGGCTTCGCCTCTCTGGAGGACCCTCTGGCCGAGGACGACTGGTCCGGCTGGGCCGCGCTGACCGCGAAGATGGGCGGGACGATGCCCTTGATCGGCGACGACCTGTTCGTGACCAACCCGCTGCGCCTGGCGCGCGGCATCAAGGAGAGATCCGCCAACGCGATCCTGATCAAGCTCAACCAGATCGGCACGCTGACCGAGACCGTGACCACGGTCCGCGACGCGCAGAAGGCCGGCTTCTCCACCGTGATCTCCCACCGCTCGGGCGAGACCGAGGACGCGTTCATCGCGGACTTCGCGGTCGCGATGAACGCCGGCGCGATCAAGACCGGCGCCCCGTGCCGCTCCGAGCGTCTGGCCAAGTACAACCGCCTCCTCCAGATCGAGTCCGCGCTGGGCCCCAAGGCCGAGTACGCGGGCGCAAGGCCCTTCCAGGTCCCGGCGACCGCGCGATGAAGCGCCGGGCCGCCCGCCTGGCGGCGGCCGCCGACTTCGCCCGGGAGCACTGGGCGAGGGTCCTGGCCGGCGCCGCGCTGCTCGCGGTGTTCTTCGGCAACGCCGGCTTCCGCAGCCTGGTGTCGAACTGGCGCGAGCTGCGGCGCCTGCACGCGCAGATCGACCAGTTGCGCGGCGACGAGAAGGACCTGGACGCCAAGCTCGCGGCCCTGCGCACCGGGAACGGCGCCGTGGAGCGCGCCGCGCGCCGGGACCTGGGCTATATAAAGAAGGGCGAGATCGAGTATCGCTTCCCGCCCCCGGAGGACAAGAAATGAGGCCGGTCCTCTTCTCCATCGGTCCGTTCCACCTGTACGGCTACGGCGTGATGATCGTGCTGGGCGGGACCCTGGCCTTCGCCTTCCTCAAGCGCCGGGGCGTCAAGGCGGGCCTGAAGACCGACGACGACTTCTGGCTGCTGGTCAACGCGATCCTGTTCGGCGGCTTCCTGGGCGGGCGTATCCTGTTCCTGTTCGAGTACACGCGTCCCTTCTCGGCCGAGTTCTGGCGCACGATGATCTCCCCGTCGGAGGGCTTCTCGGTCCTGGGGGCCTTCGCCGGGGTGCCGCTGGCGGTCTGGGCCTTCTGCCGCTACAAGAAGATCGGCTTCCTGCGCCTCTTCGACGCGATCTGCGTGATGGCCCCGTTCTGGCACGTGTTCGGGCGCTTCGGCTGCCTGATGGCCGGCTGCTGCGAGGGCCGCCCCACCACCGTGCCCTGGGCCATCGTCTTCCGCGACCCGCGCTCCATGGTCCCGCCGCAGTGGCTGGGCGTGCCCCTGCACCCGGCCCAGCTCTACGAGGCCGTGGGCGACGGGCTGATCGCCCTGGTCCTCTACCGCGTGCTCCTGCGCACCGAGAACGACCCGCCCGGCTTGGTCGCCGGCCTGTACTTCGCCGCGTACGGGGCCCTGCGCTTCTTCCTGGAGAATTACCGCGGCGACACCGTGCCCGGGGTCCTGGGGATGACGGCCGGACAGAACCTCGGCCTGGGACTGATCGTCTTCGCGGCGGTCCTGCTGACCTGGAGGCGCACATGTTCCCGACCCTGCTGACGATCGGCTCGTTCTCGCTGTCGACCTACGGCGTGCTGGTGGCCACCGCCTACGTGACCGCGATCTACTGGCTCAAGGCCCGCCGCGCCGAGATGGGCCTGGACAGCGAGGACCGCTTCTGGGACCTCGTCTACTGGATCTTCGGCGGAGCGCTGATCGGCGGCAAGCTCGGCTTCGTGATCGTCGAGCGCGACCTGACGCTCCTGTGGCGCGACCCGCGCTACGGCTTCGTCTTCTACGGCGGCTTCCTTGGCGCGGCGCTGGCGGGCTGGATCGCGGCGCGGCGCCTGAAGCTATCGTTCGCCCGGCTCTCCGACTACTTCGCCGTCGCCCTGCCCATCGGCCAGTCCATCGGCCGGCTGGGCTGCCTGGCCGCCGGCTGCTGCTACGGCCGCCACACCGACATGCCCTGGGGCATCCCGCTCTGGGGCGATCCCTCGCGCCATCCGACGCAGATCTACGAGTCGGTCCTCGACGCGGCGATCGCCTGGCTGGTGTGGCGCTTCGCGCTGGCGCGCGTGCGCGACGGCCGCTGGAAGCGCGGCTCGGCCTTCCTGCTGTACGTGGCCTTGTACGCGGTCGCGCGCTTCGTCGTCGAGATCTATCGCGGCGACGACCGCGGCTTCTTCTGGCACGGGCTGTCCCCGTCCCAGCTGGTCGCGATCGCGGCGCTGGCGGCGGCGGGGGTCATCGCATGGCGAAGAAAATCCTGATCGTTCCGTCGGACGGCCGGCGCCTGGACGCCTTCCTGGCCCAGGCGCTGACCGGCTACAGCCGCGCCTTCCTGAAGGGCCTGGTGGAGCGCGGGCTGGTGACCGTGGACGGCGCGCCGCGCGACGCCGACGAGCTCACCGCGGAGGGGGAGCGCGTGGTCGTGGAGCTCCCCGAGCGCGCGCCGGACTCCGGGTCGGCCGACTTCGAGTCCTGGGTGCTCTTCGAGGACAAGCGCCTGCTGGTCCTCAACAAGCCCGCGGGGCTGCTGATGCATCCCCTGGGCTCCTCGTGGCTGACCAGCCCGGCCGCCGCGCGCGCCGAAAGCGAGGACAACCTGGCCGCCCTGCTGCAGGTCCACCGCCCGGCCATCCTCAAGGCGGGCACGCCGCGCTGCGGCATCGTCCACCGCCTGGACCGGCCCACCAGCGGCTGCCTGGCGGTCGCCAAGGACCCGGAGACCTGGGCCGCGCTCTGCGCGGCGTTCAAGGAGCGGACCGTGGACAAGACCTACCGCGCGATCGTGCGCGGGGTCCCGGCGGGCTCCTCGCGCGTGCAGGCCCCCGTCGGCCGCGTGCCGGGCCGCCGCCGGGTGACCGTCACGGACCTGGGCAAGGCCGCGGAGACCGCATTCAAGGTGGTGTCCAAGAAGCGCGCGGGCGCGCTGGTGGAGGCCAAGCCGATGACCGGCCGCACGCACCAGATCCGCGCGCACCTGGCCTTCCTCGGCCACCCGGTGATGGGCGACCCCGAGTTCGACCGCCCGGAGGCTGGCGCGCCGATCCCGCCGCGGCTGATGCTGCACGCCTGGCGCCTGGCCTTCGAGCACCCGGCCAGCGGCCGCCCGGCCGTCTTCACCGCCGAGCCGCCCAAGGACTTCACCGGCTTCTGGAAAGGATTGCCATGAGCCCCGAGGCCTGGGTCCGCCTCGGCGCGGCGCTGATGGGCCTGGACGTGGCCCTGGGCGCGTTCGCCGCGCACGGCCTGAAGGGGCGGCTGAGCGCGGAGATGCTGCAGGTCTTCGAGACCGGCGCGCGCTACCAGGCCTACCACGCGCTGGCGCTGGTCGCCGTCGGGCTGATCGCGGCGCGCTGGCCCTCGCGCGGCGTGGAGAACGCCGGCTGGTGCTTCCTGGCCGGCGTGGTCCTGTTCTCCGGCAGCCTGTACGCGCTGGCGCTGACCGGCGCGCGGCGGCTGGGGCTGGTCACGCCCGTCGGCGGCCTGCTGTTCCTGGCCGGCTGGGCCCTGCTGGCCTTCGCGCGCCTGCGCGCTTGAGCGCCGCGCGTATGCTAGAATCGCGCCGATGAGGGCCCTGACCTTCCTGGCGAGACGGTTCGTGGCGGGCGACACGGTGGACGACGCCCTGGAGGCCGTCCGCGCGCTGAACGCCGACGGCATCAAGGCGACGCTGGACAACCTGGGCGAGGACAGCCTGACCCGCGCGCAGGCGCTGGCCGCCGCCGAGCAGAACCTGCTGATGCTGCGGCGCATCGCCGAGACCGGCGTCGACGCCAACATCTCGCTCAAGCTGACCCAGCTGGGCTTGGCCTTCGACGAGGGCCTCTGCCGCGAGAGCCTCCTGAAGATCGTGGAGGAGGCCGCGCGCCGCAAGAACTTCGTGCGCATCGACATGGAGGGCTCGGCGTGGACGCAGAAGACGCTGGACCTCTTCTACTCGCTCCACGACGCGCATCCGAACGTCGGCATCGTCCTGCAGTCGATGCTGCGCCGCAGCGAGGGCGACGCCCGCGAGGCCGCCGCGCGCGGCGCGCGCGTGCGCCTGGTCAAGGGCGCGTACAAGGAGCCGCACGCGATCGCCTACCCGACCAAGGACGAGGTCAACGCCGCCTACGACCGCTGCGCGGCCCTGCTGGCCAAGGCCCCGCTCCCGGCGTTCGGCACCCACGACGACGCCCGCATCGACGCGGCCCTGAAGGCCTGCGACGCCGCCGGCCTGGTCAAGACCGACTACGAGATCCAGATGCTCTACGGCCTGCGCGCCAAGCGCTGGCGCGAGCTGCGCGCCGCCGGCCACACGGTGCGCGTCTACGTCCCGTACGGCTCGCACTGGTTCCCGTACTTCTATCGGCGCCTGCGCGAGCGCAAGGAGAACCTGCTCTTCGTGCTGAGGAACCTGTTCGAATGAAGGCCCTGCTCAAGAAGACCCCCGCCCCCGGCGCCTCCTACGAGTCCGTGGACGAGCCGCGCCTGGCGGCCGACCAGCTCCTGATCAAGGTGCACCGCGCGTCGATCTGCGGCTCCGACCTGCCCATCTACGGCTGGTCGTCCTGGGCCCCGGAGCGCTTCAAGACCCCCAGCACCTTCGGCCACGAGTTCTGCGGGAGCGTGGTCAGCGTCGGCGCCTCCGCCCGGGACTTCAAGCCCGGAGACTTCGTCTCGGTGGAGAGCCACATCTTCTGCGGCCTCTGCTACCAGTGCCAGAACGGCCAACGCCACGTCTGCGCGTCGATGAAGATCATCGGCATCGACGGTCCCGGCGGCTTCGGCGAGTACGCGACCGTGCCCGCGCGCTGCGCTTGGAAGCACACGGACGACAGCCTGAAGGACCTGGGCTCCCTCTTCGAGCCGTTCGGCAACGCCGTCTACTCGGTCCTGGTCGAATCGGTGGCCGCGCGCTCGGTCCTGGTCAGCGGCTGCGGCCCGCAAGGGCTGTTCTCCATCGCCGTGGCCAAGGCCTCCGGCGCCGACCGCATCGTGGCCGTCGAGGGCTCCAAGTACCGCGCCGAGCTGGCCCGGCGCATGGGCGCGACCGTCGTCGTCGCCCCCGGCGAGGACCCGGTCAAGGCCGGCGGGGTCAAGGGCGGCTTCGACGTGGTCTGCGAGATGTCCGGCGCCGCGCCCGCCATCGCCGCCGCGTTCAAGAGCGTGCGCAGCGGCGGCCGCATCACCGCCTTCGGCATCCCGTCCAAGAAGATCGAGCTGGACTGGGCCAACGACCTGATCTTCAAGGGCGTGCGCGTGTACGGCATCGTCGGCCGCGAGATCTTCGAGACCTGGTACAAGGCCGACCGGCTCCTGCGCTCCGGGGCCATCGACCTCAAGCCCGTCGTCACCCACACCTTCCCGCTCAAGGACTTCGCGGCCGGCTTCGCCGCGATGACCTCCCCGGACAAGAACTGCGGGAAGGTCGTCTTCGTCCCGTAAGAGGGTGCGTTCCCGCGCGCGGCCGGACGCGCGCTGGTCTGCGGAAGAACTGCGCCTGTTTTCATAGACATATGTCTAAAAAAACAGACATAGTTCCCGAAGACCTCATCATGGAGGGCGCATGATCTATCAACGAGGACATCTGGCCCGGCCGTTGGATGCCATTCTGGGAAACGCCTCGCGCCTGGCATGCCTGCGCGCGCTGGCGCGCGCGAAGGGGCCGCTCAGCGGGCGGCAGGTCGCGCGGCTGGGGGGGATCAACCACCAGGCGGCCGCCCTGGCCCTCCGGGACCTGGAGACGGCGGGCGTGGCCGTCCGCCGCCCGGCCGCGCGCTCCATCCAATGGGAACTGGACCGGGAGCACTTCCTGGTGGACAAGGCGCTCGGCGCGCTGTTCGAGGCCGAGGTCCGGCACGCCGACGCGATCGTCGCCGCGATCAAGGACGGTCTGGCCCGGAAGGCCAGCGGCGTCGTCGTCGTCGGAGCGGCGGCGTGCGGGAAATTGCACGCCGGCGCGCCGCTGGAGCTCGTCGTCCTGTGCGAGGTCGGGCGCCGGCGCGCCCTGAACGACGCCCTGCGCGCCCTCGCCGCGGACCTGCGCGGGCGCTTCGGCCTGGAACTGCGCGTCGCGACCCTGGCGCGCGCGCAGGCGCCGTCGCGCCTGGACCTCCTCGACGGCTGGCAGCTGCTGCCGACGGAGGGGCCTCCGCGCGTCTTCAGCGCGGGGTTCTGACGACGCTCCAGCGGTACCAGGGCGGGGCGGCGCAGTCCCGGCATTGCTCGGCGCGCAGGCGCAGGCCGGGGTCGCAGCCGGGCGCCGGGACGGCGAAGCGGTGGAAGAGCAGCGGGACCTGGATGAAGCTGTTCTCGTCGTAAGGGCGGCAGGCGCCGGACGCGTCGAACGCGGCGAAGACCGCGTCCTTGCGCGCGAAATCCCAGGAGTTCTCCGCGTGCCAGCCGACCTTGAAGGTCAGCGGGCGCCGGTCCGGGGGGGCGGCGAGCGCGCTCCACAGCGCGCCCTGCGTGGTCAGGACCAGCAGGCCGACCGCGGCCAGGGCCCAGCGCCGGTCGGGGCGGGGCAGGCGCGGCAGGGCGGCGGCCAGCCCCGCCAGGCACAGGAACTGCAGCGGCGAGTAGTAGCGCTCGGAGCTGGTGTTGCGGAACAGGATGAAGATCGCCGCGTAGGCGGGGGGCCACAGCGCCAGGGTGCGCTCGAACGGGGTCAGCGCCTCGCGGCCGTGCCAGGCGCGCGCGGCGCGCCAGCCGAGCAGGCCCAGTCCCAGGAGGGCCGCGGCGTGCAGCGGCAGGTCCAGCCACCAGGGCGCATCCCAGGACAGGATGCGCTTCCAGACCACCGGGCCGGCCAGCGCCAGGGTCAGCGGGACGCCGTGCCAGACGGCGAAGGCCAGCAGGCCCAGGCCCCCGGCGCGCAGGCCCCAGCGGCGCGCGTCCGGGCGCGCCAGCAGGCGCACGAGCGGGCGCTCCCACTCGCCCAGGGCCGAGGCGGCCGCGGCCAGCAGGGGCAGCGCGAGGAAGAGGGGCACGGCCCAGGCGCGCTCGCGCGGCCACGCCGCCTCGCTCAGGCGCGGCTTGACCAGGAAGACGACGGCGCCCATGGCCAGCGCCGCGAGGCTGGCGCGCAGCCACGGGAGGGCCTCGTCCTCCTCGCGCCAGGCCGCGCGCGCGGCGTAGAGGGCGACGAGCGACGACGGGACGGACAGATAGATGAAGTGGTTCTGGATCCCGACGAGCGTGACCGCGCAGAACAGGAAGACGCGCGCGGGGTCCGCGGGGCCGTCGAGCAGCGCCAGCGTCAGCGTCAGCAGCAGAGGCTGGAGCGCGAAGACCTCCCAGGCCACGCGCGACTTGAAGAGCAGGTAGGAGCTTCCGGCGGCCAGGGCCGCCCACCAGGCGGCGGACTCGGCGCGGACGCGCCGCCCCAGAACGGCGGCCGCCAGCAGCAGGGCCAGGGCGTTGGCGGCGGCCCCGGGCAGGCGCAGGGAGCGCACGCCGACGCCCAGGACGGCGAAGACCTTGGACACGGCCAGGGCGAAAAGCGGGCCGGTGTAGAAGTTCATCTCGTGCGGGGTGTAGAGGCCGAGGGTCGACAGCTGGACGGCGAAGATGCCTGTCCAGGCCTCGTCGAGGGTGAGCGCGGGAAAGCGGCCCAGCCGGACCAGCAGGGACGCGGCGGAGAGCAGAAGAAACGCGGCGGCCAGGGCGGCGGCGGCGCGGCGCTTGGTCATGGCCCCATTCTAGCTATAATGGCGGCATGACCGCCAAAACCGATTCCTTGATGGATTTCCTCGACGCGGAGCTCGCCTCGCTCAAGTCCGAGGGGCGCTTCGCCAAGCTCCGGGTGGTGACCGGTCACCAGGCCCCGGTCTCCGTCGTCGACGGCCGGAGGGTCGTCAACCTGACCTCCAACAACTACCTGGACCTGACCGAGCACCCGAAGCTCAAGGCCGCCGCCAAGGACGCCATCGACCGCTGCGGCACGGGCACGGCCGCCGTGCGCCCGATCATCGGGACCATGGAGATCCACCGGGACCTCGAGGAGAAGCTGGCCAAGTTCAAGGGCACCGAGGCCGCGCTGGTCTTCCAGTCCGGCTTCACGGTCAACGTCGCCTGCTGCCAGAGCCTGATGACCTCGGAGTCCGACCTGCTGATCTCCGACGCCCTGAACCACGCGTCCATCATCGACGGCGCGCGCCTGTCCAAGGCCAAGCGCGCGATCTACCCGCACCGCGACATGAAGGCCCTGGAGACGATCCTGAAGTCCCCGGACGCCGCGGCGGCGCGGCGCAAGATGATCGTGACGGACGGCGTGTTCTCCATGGACGGCGACGTCGCGCCGCTTCCCGACATCGTGGCGCTGGCGGAGAAGCACGGCGCCTTCGTCATGGTGGACGACGCGCACGCCTCCGGCGTCATGGGCCCCAACGGGCGCGGCACCCCCGCGCACTTCGGCCTCTCCGACCGCGTGCAGGTCCAGATCGGCACGCTCTCCAAGGCCGTCGGCGCGGTCGGCGGCTACGTGGCCGGCGAGCGCCGCCTGATCGACTACCTGATCGCGACGGCGCGCCCGTTCATCTTCTCCAGCTCGCACCCGCCGTCGGTGATGGCGACCTGCTCCGCCGCGGTGGACGTGATGCTCGAGGAGCCGGAGCGCATCCGCCGGCTGTGGGACAACGCCGACTACTTCAAGGCGGGCCTCAAGAAACTGGGCTTCGACACCGGCGCCTCCGAGACGCCGATCACCCCGGTGATGGTCGGCGACACGGCCAAGGCCCAGGCCTTCTCCAAGCGCCTGTTCGAGGAGGGGGTGTTCGCGCTGTCGATCTGCTTCCCGATCGTCGCGCGCGGCAAGGACCGCCTGCGCACCATCGTCTCGTCGGGCCACACGCGCGCGGACCTGGACCTGGCCCTGGAGAAGTTCGGCCAGGTCGGGCGCGAGCTCGGGCTGATCTGACGGCTTGACCCCGCGGCGTCCGTGATGTATCATACTTTCAGGAAGCACTGAAAGTATGAGCGCGGGAGTGGAGAAGGCGCGGGAGCGGTTCGTGTCGACCTGGGGGGAGATGGCCTCCCGGTGGGGCATCAACAAGACCATGGCCCGCGTCCACGCGCTCCTGATGGCCTCCGACGCCGCGCTCTCCACGGACGAGATCATGGCCGCCCTCGGGATCTCCCGCGGCAACGCCAACATGAACCTGCGCGCCCTGGTGGACTGGGGCCTGGTCCGGCGCGTGGCGGTCGGCGGCGAGCGCCGGGAGTACTTCCAGAGCGAGAAGGACGTCTGGAACATGTGCTGCCGCATCGCGCGCGAGCGCAAGAAGCGCGAGATTGAGCCCGTGATCGGCGCGCTGGAGGAGTGCCTGCGCGAGGCCGGGACCGGCAAGGACGCCGCCGCCTTCCGCAAGCGCCTGACCGAGCTCCTGGACCTGGTGCGCACCCTGGATTTCGTGCTGGGCCAGCTGGCCCGTCAGGAGAAGAACGCCGTGATGCCCAAAGTGCTGACGCTCCTCAAGGCGATGGCCTGAACTTGGTATAATCGGACCCCTGATGCCGATCTCGCTGCTGAAGGTGGAAGACTCGCTGACCCGGGTCCGCGCGGGGCTGGAGAGCCGCGCGCGGCGCATCGAGGGCCGCGTCGGCCAGGAGCTGGCGGCCTTCGTCTCCCGCCCGGGCAAGATGCTGCGCTCGCGCTTCTGCCTGCTGCTGGGCGGGGCGCTGGGCGTGCCCGAAGACAAGGCCGAGGCGGCCTCCCGGGCGCTGGAGCTGGTGCACAACGCCAGCCTCCTCCACGACGACTGCGTGGACGAGGCCGCCCTGCGCCGCTCGTACCCCACGCCCAACGCCGCCTACAACATCCCCACGGCCCTGCTCCTCGGCGACCTCGCGTTCTCGCAGGGGCTGGAGGAGGCCGTGGACATCTCCCCGAACGCGGCCAAGCTGCTGGTCACCGCGGTGCGCGAGATGACGGTCGGCGAGCTGCAGGAGGAGTTCCTGAAGGGCTCCCTCGACCTGAGCGTCGACGCCTACATGGGCATCTGCTCGCGCAAGACCGGCGCCCTCTTCGAGTGGGCCGGCGCGGTCCTCTCCGAGCTGTCCCCGTTTCCGCACGAGCAGGCGGACCCGCCGCGCCTGGCCTCGGCCGCCGGCATCCTCCTGCAGATCGTGGACGACATCCACGACTACACCCTGCCCGAGCGCGCCTCCGGCAAGGACGAGGGGCAGGACCTGAAGAACCGCCGCCTGACCCTGCCCTGCCTGTACGCGGTCAAGGACCCCCGCTTCGCGCCGCTCTGGGAGTCGCGCGACGCC
>JAJXTZ010000207.1 GCA_021783355.1 bacterium
GCTCGCCGCCGCGCCCGCGCCCGCGCCGGCGCGCGCGCCCAAGGTCCTGACGGTCTGCGACGACGTCCGCGATCCCCTGACCCTGGACCCGCACAAGGAATTCGCCGAGAAGAATCACACGCTTCTCCAGCAGATCTACGAAGGCCTGGTCCGCCTCGACCCTCAGGGGCGCGTCGAGCCCGCGCTGGCCGTGTCCTGGAAGCGCCTGGGGCCCCTGCGCGTGCGCTTTCGCCTGCGCCCCGGCGTCCGCTTCCAAGACGGCGAGCCCTTCGACGCGGAGGCCGTGCGCTTCTCGATCGCCCGCTACCTGGACCCCGCGGTCGGCTTCCCCGCGCGCGGCTTCATCGATTCGATCGCCCGCGCCGAGGTCGTCGACCCCCTCACGGTGGACATCGTGACCAAGTACCCGGACGGGCTTTTGCTCAACCGGCTCGCGGGGTTCGTCCTGATCGTCCCTCCCGGCGTCTTCAAGAAGGGGGGGGACTCACTGGCGACGCATCCGGTGGGCACGGGCCCGTTCCGGTTCGTGCGCTGGGAGAAGGGGCGGGAGATCGTCCTGGAGAAAAATCCGGACTACTGGATGCGCGGCTTCCCGAAGGTGGATCGCCTCGTGTTCAAATTCCTCCCGGCCGACGAGCAGTTCCGCGCCTTGAAGGACGGGGACCTCGACATTGCCACGGAGTTCCCCGGGACCCTGACGACCGCCGCGATGAGCACGGGCAAGCTGAGGGTGATCAAGACCCCCTCCTTCTACACGGTGACCGGCTCTCTCAACACCTCGCGTCCGCCGCTCTCGGACATCCGCGTGCGCCGCGCGCTGAACTACGCCGTCAACAAGCAGGACCTGATCCGCTACGACCTGATGGGCAACGGCCGCACCCTCGCCACGGTGACGATGCCCGGCGAAGAAGGGCACAATACCGCGCTGACTCCTTATCCCTACGACCTGCCCAGGGCGCGGCGCCTCCTCAGGGAGGCGGGCTTCGCGCGCGGGTTCACGCTGAAGGCGCTGGTGAAGATTCAGGGACAGCGCGCCGCCCAGATCCTGTCCGCGCAATACGCCAGGCTGGGAATCAAGCTCGAGGTCCATCTGGTCACCGACGCGGGCGTCGTCAAGGCCCTGAGGACGCGGTCGTGGGACGTCTTCATCGCGGGCTGCCCCGATCCGATGGCGCACTCGTACTTCATCCAGAGCGTCTATCTGTACGGGCACTCCCCGTACCGCGTGGCGGAGAACGAGGCCTATGACAAGCATCTGGAGGCGATGGTCTCGATCCTGGACGACGCGCGGCGCCGCCGGGCCGCCGAGGCGCTGGACCGCTACATCCACGACCAGGCGCTCCTCATCTTCCTGTACCAGCGCGTCAAGACGTACGCGGTGGGCAAGGACGTGAGCTTCGTCCCGTCGATCACCGGGATGCCTTACTTCTTCGCGGCCGACAAGGCCGTTCCCGCGGAGCGGCGATGAGGGCTTCCCGGTTCCGGGCGACGCGCGTGGAGAAGGTGGCGCCGCTGCGCCTCGGGCGCCTGATGCTGCGCGCCCTGACCGCCCCGGGGCAGATCCCCGGGGCGCAGGCCGTCCACGTCCGGCTGCCGGCGGGCTGCGGACACGACGAAGTCGTCCATCGGCGCACGAAGGAATGGTTCCTCGTCCTGCGCGGGACCGGCCGGGGGCGCATCGACGGGCGCGCCGTCTCGTTCCGCCCCGGGGTGGCGGTCTACATGCCCCCGGGCGTCCCGCATCGGATGCGGGCGGGGAGTTCGGCGCTGGAGGCCTTGGCGATCTTCTCTCCGCCGTTGGCGCCCGGCCGCCCCGGGGCGGACCTTCATCCCGTCCGCCGGCGCAGGGCGGCGGCGCGCCGCCGCATTGACAGGCGCCGGAAGCGGGGTTAAACTCCGGTGCCCCGGCCGGCCGCCCCGGCGCCCGCCGCGGCCGACGGGACGTGGCGCGACATGAGAACCCTCCGGCCGACGCGGCTGTCGTGGACGCTCCTGCTGGCGATCCTCCCCGTGGTGTTCCTCGCGGTGGGGGGGATCGTCTGGTACCAGTACGTGATGGCCCGCCGCGAGCTGGTGGGGGCGGTGCGCAAGGAGATGCGCCTCGTCACCCAGCGCGCCGGGGACAACCTGGACGACCTCCTCGACCAGCGCCGGCGCGACCTCCTGACCCTGGCGGAGACGCCGCAGATCGCCGACTACTACCGCAACGAGGAATTCGGCCTGCGCGACGAGGCCGAGGCCTACCGCCGGGAGCTGGAGGGCTATCTGCTGCGCTTCTCCCGCCGCAGCCGCGTCTACGCGCGCATCCTGTATCTGGACGCTCATGGGCGTGTGGTCTGCGCCGTCTCCGGGCCGCGCCCGGCGGCCCCCGGCGCCCGGGCGGCGCGGGCGGACTACTTCCGCGGCGCCCGCGCCGCGCCCGCGGGGGGCTGGTGGACCTCGCCGGTGGAGACCCCGGCGGGCACCGCGGGCGTCGTGTATTTCTCCGCTCCCGTGCGCGACGAGCTCGGACGCTTCCAGGGCGCCCTGGTCCTGGCCTACGATCTGGCCCAGGTCCGCGACCTGCTCAAGAGCGCGACCGTCGGCCGCCGCGGGCGCGCCTACATCCGGACCGAGGGCGGCGGCGTCCTGGGGGATGGGCCGTTGGGCGCGGGGGTGGACCTGCTTTCGGAGTCGGCCGCCCTCAAGCGGCGCTCATGGACTCTGGTGGTGGAGGCGCCGCGCGAGGACTTCCTCGCTCCGCTGGGCAAGGTCCGCGACGCCGCGCTGGGGGCGGCGGGTCTGGGGCTGGTCCTGCTGACGCTGAGCCTCCTGCTGGCGGTGCGCTCGATCACCCGGCCGATCGCCGCGCTGACCGAGGCGGCGCGGCGCATCGGCGGCGGAGACCTCGAACACCGCATCGCCTTCCCCGCGGGGGGGGAGCTCGGGGAGCTGGCCCGGGCGTTCAACGAGATGGGGGCGCGCCTGCGGGGCGACCACGAGCTCCAGGCCGCTCTCCAGGCCCAGCTGATCCAGGCCGAGAAGCTGTCCGCGGTGGGCCAGCTGATCTCCGCGGTGGCCCACGAGCTCAACAATCCCCTCGCCGCGATCTCGGGCTACGTCCAGCTCGCCCGGGGCGACGAGTGCCCGCCCGCGCTGCGGGAGGACCTGGGGCGGGTCTACGACAACGTGCTGCGCTGCCGGAAGGTCGTGGACAACCTTTTGTTCTTCGTGCGCAAGAGCCGGCGCGAGCGGCGCCGCGTCCAGCTCAACCGGGCGGTCGTCTCGGCGCTGGAGCTCCTGCAGTACCGGCTGGTCAAGACCGAGGGGGCGGAGGTGTCGCGGGAGTTGCGGGACGGGCTCCCGGACGTGGTCGGCGACTTCCAGCAGGTGGTCCAGGTCCTGGTGAACCTCATCGGCAACGCCTGCGACGCGATGGAATCGGCCCCGCGGCCCCGCGGCGGCAAGCGGCTGACGCTGCGCACGGGGGCCGCGGACGGGTCCGTCTTCGTCGAGGTCGAGGACAACGGGCCGGGCGTGCCGGAGGCGGCCCGGGGCCGGATTTTCGAGCCCTTCTTCTCCACGAAGGAGCCGGGGCGCGGGACGGGACTGGGGCTGTCGATCTGCCGCCAGCTCGTCGTCGAGCACGACGGGAAGCTCTCCCACCGCCCGGCGCCCGGCGGGGGGGCGCTGTTCCGCGCGGAGTTCCCGCCGGGACGCGAGGAGGACTTCGAGCGCGCGGAGGAGCCGGAGGAGCCGGTCTGCCTGCCCCCGGTGCCGGGCCGGCGCGTGCTGGTGGCCGACGACGAGGCCGACGTGGCCGCGATGATCGCGCGCCTCCTGCGCGAGGACGGCGACGAGGCCGTCGTCGCGACGCGCGGGGCCGACGCCTTGCGCCTCCTGGAGACGGAGCGCTTCGACCTCGTGGTCTCGGACATGGGCCTGGAGGAGGTTCGCGGCGAGGACGTGCA
>JAJXTZ010000042.1 GCA_021783355.1 bacterium
GCGCCGGCGCGGCCTCGTAATGGAGCAGGACCACCGGGTTCGGAGTCGCGTCGTAGGAGACGGCGGCCAGGTCGAAGGAGTCCGCGCTCGCCGCGGCGACGGCGCCGGGGGCGTAGGCGTCCGGCAGATCCAGGTACGGGCCCGGCGCGTCCCAGGCCGGGGCGTTCGACGCATCGACCTTGAGGACCGCCGGCGCGCCGGTGACGGGGTCGTAGTCCGCGAGGTAGAGACTGCCGCCGGGGTCGACCGCCATCGGCGTCGGGACGTCGTCGAAGCCGTCGAAGCGGAAGGGGTCACCGAAGCCGGACGGCGTCGCGCGGTGGAGGTAAGCCGAGCCGTCGCTCTGCCGGTCGCCGGCCGCCACGATGCCGCCGGTGAAGCCGGGATCGTAGACGCGCGGCGAGCCCGCCGGGGAGAGACTCGTGTCGAAGGCCGCGACGGCGAAGGTGTTTTGGGACTGCGCGGCGCTGTAGAACGAGTCGGCGGCGTAGACGCGGCCGCGGGACGCGTCCACGCCCACGCCCGCCGAGAAGGGATAGCCGTCGCCGCCGGTCGCGTCCGTCGCCAGCTCGGCGGTCGAGACGGCGGCGCCGGAAGCGGAATATTTGACCACGAGGGCGCGGGGTCGGGCGGAGTTCGAGAAGTCCGTGTAGGAGACGAAGGCCTCTCCGGCCGCGTCGGCGGCCAGGCCCGTCACCTCGGTGCTGAAGAGGTCCGCCAGCGGGGCGGCCCAAGCCAGGGTCCCCGCGGGGTCGACCTTCATCAGGTAGTAGGGGCAGGCGCTGCTGCTGCAGCCGCTGCCCTCCACGAAGCGCGCGCCGTCCGGGAGGACGGCCAGGCGGTCGGCGCTGAAGGCGGAGTAGTCGTCCGGCGTCACGCCCAGGGTGAAGGTGTCCGTCGTCACATGGGTCGGCTGGGGCTCGGCGCGCGAGACGGCGGGCAGGAGGGAGAGGAGCCCCGCCGCGAGGATGAGTTCCGCCGTCGCGTCCGCGCCTCCGCTCATCGTTCCCCAAGCATAACAGGTGTTCCGCCGCGAACGTCAACGGAAGGTCAACGGCGGCTCCGAGCAGGCGCCTCCAGCCCGACTTCTCGACGGAGAATGCGGAGGTAAAATTCCGGTGATTCCCGCTGTTTCTCTTGACGAGATCTGCGTGGGGGGACGAACGGCTTGGCGTCAGCGGAGACTCCCGCTCGACGGGCGAAAGTGGTATCATCAAAGGAATGGCGAGCGAAAACCATCGCTTTTTACGCGCGTGCCGCGGACTTCCCGTGGACGCCACGCCGGTCTGGTTCATGCGCCAGGCCGGGCGCTACATGGAGGAGTACCGCGCCCTGCGCCAGCGCCATTCCATCCTCCAGCTGGCCAAGACGCCGGCCTTGGCCTGCGAGGTGACGCTGCAGCCGATCCGCCGCCTGCCGGTGGACGCGGCCATCCTGTTCGCCGACATCCTCCTGCCGGTCGAGGTCATGGGGCTCAAGCTGCGCTTCGCGCCGGGGCCGACCATCGACAACCCCGTCAGGACCGACGCGGCCGTCGCGCGCCTGCCGGACGCGGGCGCGGCCCGGAACCTGGGCTTCGTCTACGACGCGGTGCGGCTGATCCGCAAGGAGCTGGCGGGAAAGGTCCCGCTGATCGGTTTCGCGGGCGCGCCGTTCACCGTGGCCAGCTACATGGTGGAGGGCGGGCCGTCGCGCGACTACAAGCTGGTCAAGGCGATGATGACCGACCGCCCGGACCTGTGGGACCGGCTGATGAAGAAGGTGCGGCGCGTCACCGCCGAGTACCTGAAGGCGCAGGTGGACGCGGGTGCGCAGGCCGTCCAGCTCTTCGACTCCTGGGTGGGCGCGCTCTCGCCCGAGGAGTACCGGCGCGGCGTGCGCCCGCACTCGAAGTGGGTCCTGGACCAGGCGAAGAAATGGGGCGTGCCGTCCATCTCCTTCGGCACCGGCACCTCGGGCTTCCTGGAGGATTTCGCCGCGGCCGGCGGGGACGCCGTGGGCGTGGACTGGCGCGTGGACCTCGACGCCGCGCGCCGGCGCCTCGGCAAGCGGCCGGTCCAGGGCAACCTGGACCCGGTCCTGCTCTTCTCCAACCGCAAGGCGCTCAAGGCCGCCGTGAAGGACGTCCTGCGCCGCAACGGCGGGCGGCGCGGCCACATCTTCAACCTCGGCCACGGCATCCTGCCCGGCACGCCGGTGGAGAACGTCGCACTCGTCGCGCAATGCGTCCACGAAATGACCGCTCGCTGAGGGACCCGCGCGGCGCGGCGCCGCGCCGGGTCGTCGTGATCGGGGCCGGGATCACCGGCCTCACGGCCGCGCGCGAGCTGACGCGCGCGCGGCCCCCCGTCGAGGTGACGGTGCTGGAGGCGTCGCCCCGCATCGGCGGCAAGGTCCGCACCGAGACCGCCGGCGGCGCGGTGACGGAGACCGGTCCCGACAGCTTCGTCACCCTCAAGCCCGACATGCTGGAGCTGGTGCGCGAGCTGGGCCTGGAGGCGGACCTGGTGGGCACCGCGCCCGACCCCACCGTCTCCGTGCTGAGGGGCGGCCGCCTGATCCCCATGCCCGCGGGCATGCGCCTGATCTCGCCCACCAAGCTGCTCCCGTTCGCCTTCTCGCCGCTCTTCTCCGTGGGGGCCAAGCTGCGCATGGCGCTCGAGCCCCTGATCCCGGCGCGCCGCGGCGACGCCGACGAGTCCCTGGCCGACTTCACCCGCCGCCGCCTGGGTCCCGAGGCCCTGGAGGTCCTGGTCGGTCCGATGCTGGCCGGCATCTTCGCCGGCGACCCCGAGGCCCTGAGCGTGCGCTCCACCTTCCCCCAGCTCCTCGACATGGAGAAGCGCGGCGGCCTGGCGCGCTCGCTGTGGACCGCCGGCGCCAAGGCGCCCCCGCGCCGCGCGGGGCTGACCACCTTCATGACGCTCAAGGGCGGCCTGTCCACCGCGATCGAGGCCCTGGCGCGCTCCCTGCCCGCCGGCGCCGTGCGCACCGACTCCCCGGCGACGGCGATCCGCCGCCGCGGCGGCCAGTGGGAGGTCGTCACTCCGCGCGGCGTGCTGGCTGCCGACGCCGTGATCGCCGCCGCCCCCGCGCCGGCCCTGGCCGACGCCGTCGAGGCCCTGGACCTGGAGCTCGCCGAGCGCCTGCGCGAGATCCCGTTCGTCTCGACCGCCACGGTCACGCTGGTCTACGACGAGAAGGCCTTCCGCCGCGCCCCCGAGGGCTTCGGCTTCCTGACCGCGCGCGGGGAGGGGACCACGCTCACCGCCGCCACCTACTCGTCGAGCAAGTTCCCCGCCCGGTCGCCGGCCGGCAAGATCGTCCTGCGCGCCTTCGTGGGCGGGGCCGGGCGCGAGGAGAGCGCGGAATGGCCGGCCGCGCGCATCGAGGAGCGCGTGCGCGCCGACTTCGAGCGCGTGCTGGGTCCGGCGGCGTGCGCTCCCGCGGCCGTCAAGACCACGCGCTGGCTCAAGGCCAACCCCCAATACAACGTCGGCCACGCCCGGCGCCTGGAGCGCCTGGAGTCGTGCCTGAAGGGGCACCCCGGGCTGGTCCTGGCCGGCTGCTCGTACGGCGGCGTCGGGCTGCCGGACTGCGTGCGTTCCGGGCGCCGCGCGGCGGCCTTGGCCGCCCGATCCGTCTCAGGGAGGAAACATGAACCCATTCCTGCAGGACTCGCTTAGCCTCGGCATCGCGCTGTTCCTGGGCGCGGCCATCGGCATGGAGCGCGAGCTCTCCGACAAGGCCGCGGGCCTGCGCACCAACATCCTGATCTGCGTGGGCGCCGCGCTTTTCACCATCATGTCCATGAACATCTTCGGCGCGCGCGACGCGCACGTGCCGGCCCAGATCCTGGCCGGCGTCGGCTTCCTGGGCGCGGGCGCGATCATGCGCGACGGCGAGCACGTGACCGGCCTGACCACCGCGGCCACCATCTGGGTGGTCGCGGCCATCGGCATGACGGTCGGCTTCGGCGCCTACTCGGTGGCCGCCGCGGCCACGGTCATGGTGCTGATCGTCCAGGCCGTCTTCCCGCGCCTGGACGAGGCCATCGACGACCTGCGCCAGCGCCACACCTTCCGCATCGCCTCCGACCTGGACGACGAGGTCCTCGACGAGATCAAGGCCCTGTTCCGGGACTCGGACGTGAAGGTCCTGCGCCGCAAGCTGATGAAGCGCGAAGGCCTCTATTACAGCGAGTGGTACGTGTCCGGTCCGCGCCTGGAGCAGAAGAACGTGGTGCGCCGCCTGCTGGACAACCCCCGCGTCCGGGAGCTCAACTACTGATGGACGAGGCCCGGGTCCGCGCGGCGCTGAAGGAACTGGGCCAGCCCGCCTACCGCTGGGACCAGGTCCGCCGCGCCGTCTACGACCAGGCCGCGGCGTCCTACGAGGAGATCGCGGGCCTTCCGCCCGAGACCCGCCGGGCGCTCGCGCAGCGCGCGCCGATCCTGTGCCTGACCGAGCGCCGGGTCCAGGTCTCCCCGGACGGGCGCGCGCGCAAGGCCCTGCTGACCCTCTCCGACGGCAAGGTCGTGGAGACCGTCCTCCTGCGGCCCAGCCCCACGCGCTGGACCACCTGCATCTCCTCGCAGGTCGGGTGCGCGGTGGCCTGCACCTTCTGCGCGACGGGCCTGATGGGGCTGTCCCGCAGCCTGACCCCGGAGGAGATCGCCGACCAAGTCCTGTTCTGGCGCCAGTACATGCGCCGCGAGGGCTTGGAGGGCCGCCTCGACAACGTGGTCTACATGGGCATGGGCGAGCCGTTCCATTGCTACGACGCCGTCGCCGAGAGCCTGCGCCGCCTGACCGACCAGAAGGGGCTGGCGATCGGCTCGCGGCACGTGTCGGTCTCGACGGCCGGCGTCGCGCCCAAGATCGCGCGGTTCGGCCGCGAGTTCCCGCAGATCAACCTGGCCCTCTCCCTGCACGCCGCGGACGACGAGCTGCGCACGCGCCTGGTCCCGCTGAACAAGGCCTACCCGCTCGCCGCGCTGGCCGAGGCGCTCAAGACCTACCTGAAGGAGACGAACCGCAAGGTCTTCTTCGAGTGGGTGCTCCTCAAGGGGGAGAACGACCGCGACCGGGACGCCGAGGCCCTGATCGCCTGGCTCAAGGACCTGGGACCGGCCGCCCTCCTGCACGTGAACCTCATCGTCTACAATCAGACGGACACTCCGCACCGTCCGTCCAGCGAGGCCGACGCCCGCCGCTTCCAGGCGCGGCTGCTCGCCGCGGGCGTGAAGTCCACGGTGCGGCAGAACCTCGGGCGCGACATCGACGGCGCCTGCGGCCAATTGGTGGTACTGGAGAAAGCCGGATGAACGAGCCCGACCGCGCCGTCCCGACGACGAAAGACATCAATCAGCGCCCGTCGCGCGCCCGCTACGACAAGGTCAAGTCGACGCTGGACCTGAAGTGGCGCCGCCGCTCCCCGCAGGCCGAGCGCATGCTGCGCGAGGTCGTGGACGCCCTGTGGGACTCCTTCGGGGAGAGCCCGTGGACGCGCTGCGGGGTCTGGGTCCTCCAGCCGGACGGCAAGGCCTTCCTGCCCGGGCCGGCGCGTCCCGCGCCCGCCGCCGCCGCGGTCGCCGCCGAAGGCCTCCTCGCCGCGGTCTTGGCCGCCGGGCAGAGCCGCGGCGAGGAAGGGCGCCTGGCCGTGCCGGTCCTGGACAAGGACGGCAGGCCCTGGGCGGTCCTGGAGGTCGTCTCCGGGGCGGGGTTCGACGACATGGACCAGCGCTGGCTCGAGCGCCTGCTCAAGGCCGTCTCGCAGGCGCCGCGCCCGGAGAAGCCGCCGCTCTGAACAATCGGCCGGCCCGGGACCGTATAGGTCCCGGGCCGGCGCTCCTGGTGGGGTCGACGCGGTCGTTGTCGTCTTGGTGTCGTCTTCCGCGCCTGAAAGAAGTCTAGCAGGAGCTCATGACAAAATTATTGCGGAGCCGTGAAATCCCTGTTATCCTGCCGTGGACGCGGCGGGCTGGATGCGCCATAATGAAGACGATGCTCCCGAAACTCCGCCGCACGCTCCCCTGCCTCCTCGCCGCGGCCGCCGCCGCGGCGGCCCTGTCCGCCTGCGGCGGCGGGGCCCTGACCATCGACCAGCCTCCGGCCGCGTACGCGGCGGCGGCCCCGGCCCCGGGCTCCCTGGCCCTGTCCACGGCGACGCCCGCCCAGCTGCCGGTGGACGCGCAGATCACCGCGGGGCTCGTGCGCCTCGCCGAGGACCGCGGCTCCTTCAAGCGGGACCTGTCCACGGCCGTCGCGGGCACCCCGGAGGGGGACATCCTCCTCGTCGGCTCGCCGATCGGCTACGAGCTGCGCAACCGCTTCCTGGACCCGGGCATCCCGCTCGCCGAGGCCTTCGCCGCGAACACCGACCCGGTCTTCCGCCGCCAGCTCATCGAGATGGCGCGCTGGGACCGCGACGACGAGTCCCGCGCGTCGGCCCTGCTGGCGCTGGCGCGCTGGCACGACATCGCCCACCTGCAGATCTTCAACGAGGCCTTGATCCACCTGGATCCCGGCGTGCGCTTCGCGGCCCTGCAGGCGCTGATCGTCTGGGGCCATCCGCGCGAGGCCAAAGTCCTGCTCGCGGCGGCCTCGGAAAAGGACTCCGAGCCGATCCTGCGGGTCTACGCCGCGTACGGCCTCGCGCTCCTCGGCGATCCGTCGGGCCTGGCGCGCCTGCGCCAGTTCCTGGAGAGCCCCTCATGGCTGGTCAAGGCGCTGGCGGCCAAATCGCTGGGCGAGGTGGGGACCGCGGAGGACTACGACCTCCTGCTCAACCGCCTCGACGGAGAGGTCGGCAACGACTTCGTCGTGGCCGAGTTCTGCGTCTCCGCGCTCAAGCTCTTCCCCAAGAAGATCGCGGCCAATGAGAAGGCCGCCGCGTTGGCCCCCAGGCGCGCGCCCTCGCAGCCCATCTCCGGCAACCTGGTCATGGACAAGGAGATGGCCTACGAGCTGGAGCCCCTGGTCGTCACCGCCCCGCGCGTGCAGGCGCAGAAGGAGATGATCGACCCGCGCATCAACCAGCAGCTGTTGCGGCTGCTCGACCAGCGCATGGACGCGCGGCCCGACTCCACGGCCCAGCTGGACGCGTCGATCGGGAACCTGAACAAGCTCACCACGATGGCCGGCTACAGCCTGCAGACGCGCTACACCGAGCTCGGCTTCCTGCTGACCGAGGGCCTGGCCGGCACCAGCGACTACCAGCTGCAGGCGGAGCTGGAGAAGGTGGTGCGCCTGGGCACCAACGTGCAGACGCAGGCGGCCGCCCTCGTCGCGCTGGCCTACACCAAGGACATGCGCTTCCTGCCCCTGATCCAGAGCAAGATCGCCGACCCGAACATCACGCTGCGCTTCGCCGCGCTGGAGTCCCTGCTGGTCCTCGGCGACCCGTCGGTGGAGTTCCAGATCGGCAACATCGCGCGCAGCGACGCCTCCATGCCCATCCGCCTCTACGCGGCCGCGGCGATGTGGAAGATGGGCGACATCTTCGGGCGCGAGATCCTGCTGCGCCGCTACCAGGATCCGGACTGGCTGACGCGCGCGATGTGCGACCACTACCTGGGCGAGCTGGGAGGCGGCGACGAGTACCGGCGCCTCCAGCAGGAGCTCGACGGCGAGTCCGACTTCCAGGTCAAGGCGGAGATCCTCGACGCGCTGGTGAAGCTCACTCCCAAGAAGGACGGCCCATGAAAGAACTCCTGATGTCGCTGGCGCTGGCGGGCGGTGGCTGGGTGGTCTGGGCCCTGGCCCTGTCCTCGGTCGCGGCGGTGGCCGCGATGTACGACCGCTGGAACCTGCTGAAGGCGGAAGCCGACGCGCTCGCGGGCCTGCGCGCGCCGTTCCTGGACGCGGTGAAGGGCGGCGACCTGGACGCGGCCCGCCGCGCGCTGGAGGCGCGCCCCGGCTGCGCGTCGCGCGCCCTCGACGAGGCGATCGCCTCGCTGGCGCGCGGCCCGGAGGCCTCGCACGAGAGCCTGACCGCGGCCCTCTCCGACGAGCGCCGGGTCCTGGAGAAGCGCCTGATGTGGCTGGGCACGCTGGGCAACAACGCGCCGTTCATCGGGTTGTTCGGCACGGTGCTGGGCGTCATCAAGGCCTTCCACGACCTCGCGCAGAGCGGCGCGGGCCCGGAGGTCGTGATGGCGGGCCTCTCCGAGGCCTTGGTGGCGACGGCCGTGGGCCTCCTCGTGGCCCTGCCCTGCGTGTTCGCCTACAACGTGTTCTCCAAGCGCGTGCGCGACCTGGTCGGCGAGACCGAGGCGCTGGGCCGCCGCCTGGGCGCCCTGTCCCGCGCCGAGCGGCGGCGGAGCTAGGGAGGGGCGATGCAGGCCGACGACGGCGACGGCGGCGCGATCACCGGCATCAACGTCACCCCGCTGGTGGACGTGACGCTGGTGGTGCTGATCATCTTCATGGCCACCGCGCCGATGATCGCGCGCCGCGCCATCAAGCTGGACCTGCCCAAGGCCGCGCGCCACGAGCCCGAGGCGACCGACGCCCTGCGCGTGGCCCTCGACGGGGCGCGCCGCCTGACGCTGGCCGGAAAGCCGGTCACCCCCGAACAGCTGACGCGGACCCTCGCCGCGGCCCTGGCGTCCCGGCCGGACCTGCCGGTCACCGTCGCCGCCGACAAGAGCCTTCCGTACGGGGAGGTCACGGCCGTCCTCGACGAGGTCCGGGCGGCGGGGGTGCGCAAGGTCGGGTTGGAGGTGGTGCGCAAGTGAGGTCCGGGCCGCAGGCCCCTCCGGCGTCGCGGTCGCTGGCCTGGTCGTTCGCGGCTCACGCCCTGCTGCTGGGCGTCCTCCTGCTCCTGCCGCGCCTGCGCTTCGGGGCGCCGCCGCCGCCCTTCGAGGTGGAGATCATCAGCCCGTTCCTGGGCACGGGCCCCGCCAAGCTCGGCGCGCCCAAGGCCCTGGTCCCCGGCAAGCCGCCGGCGGTCCCGGCTCCGCCGCGCGAGGAGCCGCCGCCGAAGGCCCCGGCCAAGACCGCGGCCCCGCCCAAGGACTGGGTCCTCCCGTCACCCGGCGCCAAGGTGGAGCCGCCCGCGCCGCCGCCGCCGACGCCCGGCGGCGCCGAGGGAGGGACCGGCACCGCGTCCAAGACCGGCGGCTCGGGCGCGGGCTCGGACACGGGCGTCCCCGGCGGGATGGGGGACGGCGGCACGCCGCTCTCGGCCCTCCCGGTCCTGCTCAACCGCGACGAGGTCCTGGCCGGCCTGCGCCGCCTCTACCCCGAGACCGAGCGCCGCGCGGGCCGCGAGGGCGACGTGCTGGTGATGATCCACATCGGCGCCGACGGTTCGGTGGGCTCGGTGGACGTGGTCCGTTCCGCGGGGCCCGCCTTCGACGCGGCCGCGCGCAAGGTGGGGGAGATGATGCGCTTCTCGCCGGCGCGCGGGCTGTCCGGCGCGCCCGTGCCGGTGCGCCTGCCGCAGCCGATCCAGTTCCGCCTGACGGACTGACGCGCGCCGTTCAGCGCGCGCGCCGGGCGCGCAGGGCCGCGGCGCCCTTGGCCGCCAGCCACAGGGCCAGCGCGGCCGCGCCGGCCAGCCAGATCAGGTTCGGCATCACGAAGAAGAAGCCGCCGAGGAGCAGGGGCAGGAAGGCCAGCGCGAGCCCGACGCCGAGGGGCTTGGGCGCGAGGGCTCCGGCGGCGATCTCGGGTCGCTGGGCCTTGAGGGTCTTCCACGCGCGCCACGCGCCGTAGAAGGCCAGCGGCAGGGCCGCGAGCTGGCCGACCAGGGGCACGTGCGCGGCCGCCAGGAGGAACGGGACGAAGGTCAGGCCGTTGAAGGTCCCGTGGGCCGTCATGGAGGCGAGGACGCCCTCCTTGTGGAAGACCCGGCTCAACGCGAAGGCGAAGCCGAAGCGCACCGCCATCAGCACGGGGTCGGAGGTCTCGTGGGCCAGGACGAAGAGCGCCGAGGTCGTCAGCGCGGGGAGGACGAAGCTCCCGAGATGGAGCGTGCGCGTCAGCTTGGACAATCCTCCCTGAAGACCGCCGCGGAACAGGACCTCCTCGGCGATGGGAGCCATCACCGAGGCCGTGAGCGCGACCGTCAGGGCCAGCGCGAGGCTGGGATGGCTGAGGTCCACGGGGAACTGGTAGTTGGAGTGGGGGACCCAGCCCAGCGCTCCGGCGACGTTCGTCGCGGCGTTCGTGAAGAAAAGGCCCAGGAAGCCGGTCAGGTAGCCGACCGCGAGGGTGCGCTTGAGGGAGCTGCGCGGCGCGGGCTTGGCGGCGGCGGCCTCCGGGCGGAAGACCCAGCGGGGGCCGGCCGCGGCGGGCGCGAGGCGGCCGAGGACCGGAGCGGCGGTCTCTGCGGCCGCGGCGGCGGGGACGGCCTCGTCCAGAGCCGCGCGGGCCGCGGCGCCGTCGAAGAGGGCGTCCAGGGACGCGGACGGCGCGGACGGCGCCGACGCGGACTTCAGCGCGCGGGCGGCCGCCTTGGCGGGCGCGGAAGGCGCGAGAGCGGGAGCGGCGGCGGGAGCGGGAGCGGCGGCGGGAGCGGCCGGGGAGGCGAAAGCGGGAAGGGCGGCGGGAACGGCGAGAGCGGCGGGAGCCGCGGCGGCGGCCGACGGGGCCGTCGGCAGGACCGAGACCGAGGACGCGAGAGCGGGGGCCAGCGGAGTCGTCAGGGCGGCGGCGCCCGACGCGGCGGCGGCCGACGCGGCGCCGGGGAGTCCCGCCGCGGCGGGAACGGCGCGCGCCTCGAAGGCGGCGGCGGCGGCCCGGTAGGGGGCCAGCCCCGGGAGAGTCAGGAACAGCGCGAAGGCGGCGAGCAGGCGCGAGGCGCGCGAGCGCAAGGTCATGCCTTCATTTTAGCGGGCGGCCGCGCGCGGCGGGAGGGGCCGGGGTCCCACGGCGGCGCGGCAATGCGCCTACCGGGGAAGGGGACCTAAGACCTAACGGCCGTCAGGCGGACTTGGCCCCGTTGCGCGCGGCCTGGACGACGCGGCGGATGTCCTCGCCGTAGCGGTGCTTCTTCAGGTCCGACAGGGGCGCCAGCGGGTTGCCGTCGTGGCGGCAGGCGAACGCCGCGACCTGGCGCAGGCTGTCGGTGGACAGGATCACCACCGGCTCCACGGCGTCCTTCTCGGCGCGCTCCTTGCGCCACGCGCGCAGGGCCTCGAAGATCCGCCACTCCTCGTCGGGCATCCGGCGCTTGTCCGGAGCGGGCGGGCGCACGACGGGCGCGGCGCCGCGCCCGCGCTCCACCGCGGTCAGCAGGCCGGAGCCGAAGCGCTCCAGGATGTACGGGCTCATGCCCTTGACCGCGGCCAGGGCCTCGCGCGTCTCGGGCAGCGCCTGCGCGATGCGCACCATCAGCTCCTCGGGCATCACGCGGAACGGGGCGCGGTCGCGCGACTGGGCCTGCTGCTCGCGGTAGAGCCAGATCTCGCGCAAGGCGGCGGCGGCGGTCCCTTCGACCTCTTGGCGTCCGATCAGCTTCCAGAAGCCCTCGGGATCGAAGTTCTTGATCGTCGGCTCCAGCGTCTCCAGGTCGCGGAAGGCCTCCCGCGCGTCGTCCAGGCGGCCGCGCTCGATCAGGGCCTTCTTCTGCTCGTCGGCCACGCGCATCAGGTAGTGGGTGTCGCCCTGCGCGTAGCGGATCATCTCATGGGTCAGCGGGCGCTTGCCCCAGTCCGCGCGCTGGAGCTTCTTGGAGATCACGATGCCGAAGTGGCGCTCGATCGCGGCGGCCAGCCCCAGCTCCTTGATGCCGAGCACGCGCGCGGCGATCATCGTGTCGTAGAGGTTGGAGAAGGTGAAGCCGTAGTCGCGCTTCAGGCACAGCACGTCGTACTCGCCGGCGTGGAAAAGCTTCTCGATCTTGGGGTCGGCGAACAGCGGGCCCAGGGCGCCGACGTCGTTGATCGCGATCGGGTCCACGATGAAGTCCTCGTCGGGCGAGGAGATCTGGATCAAGCAGACGCGCTCGCGGTACGCGTAGAAGCCGTTGGACTCCGTGTCGAAGGCCAGGCGGGCGCACTTCGCGAGGTCCGCGCACACCTCCTCGAGGTGCTCGCGGGCCGTGATCAGGGCGGCGGTCTTGTGTTCGTGGGTCAAAGCGGGGGTAAAATAAAAAACCGGAGCGCCCCGTTCGGCGTTCCGGGTCGAGCGTCGCGCGTCCTCAGTTCTTTATAACAGGTCCGGAGCGCGCCGTCAAGGCGCGCGCCGCGGCGGCCGGCGGATCCGGGGTCAGTCGGCGAAGAGCTTCGAAAGCTCCTGCGAGCGCTTCGTCGCCGCCTCGATGCCGTCGATGAGCAGCGAGCGCAGGCCCTTGCTCTCCAGCACGTGGATCGCGCTGATCGCGGTGCCGCCGGGCGTGGTCACCTCGTCCTTGAGGAGCGCCGGGTGCTTGCCGCTCTCCAGCACCAGCTTCGCCGCGCCGAAGACCGTCTGCGCGGCCAGCTTCGCCGCGATCGCGCGCGGGATGCCCATCTTGACCCCGCCGTCGGTCATCGCCTCGATGACCATGTAGAGGTAGACCGGGCCCGAGCCGGACAGGCCGGTCACCGCGTCGAGAGCCGACTCGGGCAGGCGCGCGACCAGCCCCACCGAGCGGAACACCGCCTCGGCCTTCCTCAGGTCCTTCTCCGTCGCGCGCGCGCCGGCGCAGATCGCCGTCGCCCCGGCATCCACCAGGCACGGCGTGTTGGGCATCGCGCGCACCACCGGGCCGTCCACGCCCAGGGCCTTGGAGATCGACGCCGTCGTGATCCCCGCCATGATCGAGATCACCAGCTGGCGCTTGCCGATCGCGCCGGAGAGCTCCTCTAGGACCGTTTTGGCCATCTGCGGCTTGACCGCCAGGATGACCGCGCCGGCCCCGGCGACCGCCTTGCGGTTGTCGGTGCTCGTGCGCACGCCCCACTTGCGCTGCAGCTCGGCCAGCGCCTCGTGCGAGCGCCGCGTCGCGACGATGGACTTGCCCGGCACCAGCTTGGAGCGCACCATCCCGCCGATCAGCGCTCCCGCCATGTGCCCGGCCCCGATCACCGCGATCCGCGTGTTCTTCTTCATAGCTCCTTTATATAGCAGTGACGCGCGGGGGCGTCAAGGCGGGCCGGGGCGGCGGACGGTCCGCTACAGCTTGACGCCGGCCTTCTCGGCGGCGATGACGATCTTCGCGCAGGCCAGGGCGTCGGAGAGGGCCTCGTGGTGGTTGAGCTCGATGCCCAGGCGCTCGCAGACGTTGGGGAGCTTGGTCGGGTAGATCTGCCAGGTGCTGCGCGCCAGGCGCACGGTGTCCACGAAGCGGTGCGCGGGCTTGGGCAGGCCCGCGGCGGCGCAGCAGGCGGTCAGCACGCCGGCGTCGAACGGGGCGTTGTGGGCGGCGAGGAACTGCGCGCCGGAGAGCAGGACGGAGAGCTTGGGCCAAGCCTGGCCGAAGGTGGGCTGGTCGAGGACCTGCTCGGGCTTGATGCCGTGGATGTAGGTGAACTGAAACTCCTCCGGTGCGGGCGTGAACAGGTCTCCGCCCTCCAGGCGCGGCGGGCGGATCAGCTGGACGACGGTCTTGACCACGACGCCGTGCTCGACGCGGACCAGACCCACGGAGCACGCGGAGTCGGCGCCCTTGTCCGCGGTCTCGAAGTCGATGGCGACGAAGACGGACATGTCAGCGCCCCTTGCGCGCCAGGCCGTATGCCTTGTGCAGGGCGCGCAGGGCGGACTCGCCGTCGCGGGAGTCCACCACGCAGGAGACGCGCAGATCGGACGAGGAGATCATGTGGATGTTGATCTTCTGCTCGGCCAGGGTCTTGAACATCGTCGCGGCGATCTGGGGGCTGTGGCGGAAGCCCGTGCCGATCGCCGAGATCTTGGCGACCTGGTCGTTGAGGTCCACGCGCTCGGCGCCCAGGCGCTTGGCGGCGGCCTCCAGGGCCTTCTTGGCCTTGGACGCGGAACTCTTCGGGGTCATGAACGACATGTCGTTGACGCCGCGGTGGCTGGCGGCCGATTGGATGATCATGTCCACCGGGATCCCGGCCTCGGCCAGGGCCGCGAGAGTCTTGGCGGCGACGCCCGGGCGGTCGGGCACGCCGACCACCGTCAGGCGCACCTCGCTCTTGTCGAGCGCGAGGCTCGAGACGAAGGCTTTTTCCAGCATCAGATCCTCCTTGGCGACGATCCAGGTCCCGGCCTGGTTGTGGAACGCGGAGCGCACGTGCAGCCGCACGCCGAAGCGCTCGGCGACCTCCATCGAGCGGGCCTGCATCACCTGCGCGCCGGCCCCGGCCAGCTCCAGCATCTCCTCGAACGAGATGCGCTCGAGCTTGCGCGCGTCGTGCACGATGCGCGGGTCGGCGGTGTAGACGCCTTTGACGTCCGAGAAGATCTCGCAGCGCCCGGTCTTCAGGGCCGAGGCCAGCGCGACCGCCGTCAGGTCCGAGCCGCCGCGGCCCAGCGTCACCGTGTCGCCGCCGGGGCCGAGGGCCTGGAAGCCCGCGACCGCGACGATCTCCCCGGCCTTCAGGTGGCGCAGGATCCGGCGCGTGCGCACGCGCCGGACCTGCGCGCGCCCATGGGCGCCGACCGCCTCGAAGCCGGCCTGCGGCCCGGTCAGCGACACGGCGGGCGCGCCGCGCGCGCGGCAGGCCATCGCGAAGAGCGCGATGCCCACCTGCTCGCCCGTCGTCACCAGCTGGTCGAGCTCCCGGTCGTCGGGGTCCGGCGCGACGCGCTCGGCCAGCGCGATCAGCTCGTCGGTCATCTCGCCGGGGGCGGAGACGACGACCACCACCGCGTAGCCGCGGCGGCGCTCCGCGATCGCGCGCTCGGCGGCGCGCTGGATCTTCTCCGGGTCGGCGACCGAGGTGCCGCCGAACTTCATCACCGTGATCTTCACGCGTTCAGCGCTCGATGCGGACCCCATGGTGGTCGACGGCGACCGGGAACGCGCGCGCCGACACGCGATGCTTGCGGAACGCGCGCCGCATCGCCTCGCCGACGCGCGGGCCCGCGCCGCCCTCCACGAACGCGAACACCGCGGAGCCGGAGCCCGACAGGGCCGCGCCGGCGGCGCCCGCGCGGTAGGCCGCGGCGATCGCGTCGTACAGGCCGGGGACCAGCGGCGCGCGGTAAGGCTGGTGCAGGCGATCCTCCATCAGCTCGGGCAGGTAGGTGGTGCGGGCGGTGGCCAGCGCGCGCGGCAGGAGCACCGCGCGCTGGAGGTTGAAGACCGCGTCCGTCAGCGTCACGCGCTTGGGCAGGACCTTGCGCGCCCGGCGCGTGGGCAGCTCGAGCGCGGGCACGCAGACCGCGCCGGAGAACGACGGATGGATCTCCAGGCCCTGGACGCGCAGGACGCCGTTGTGGTGCACCGACGCGGTCAGGCCGCCGTGCACGCAGGGGGCCACGTTGTCGGGGTGGCCCTCCATGGCGACGGCCAGGTCCTCGAGCTCGTCCTCGGAGCGGCGCAGGGTGCCGAACAGGTGCGCGCCGGCCCACAGTCCCGCCACCACCGCGGCCGCCGACGAGCCCAGGCCGCGGGCCAGCGGGATGCGGTTCTTGGAGCGGAAGACCAGCCGGCCGGGCAGGCTCTTGGGCAGGATGCGGCGCGCGGCCTTGACCATGTAATTGGTCTCGCCGCGCGGCAGCTCCTTCTCTCCCTCGCCCTCGATCTCCACGACCGCGGGACCCTTGCCGTCCATGAGCTCCAGCGTCAGTTCGTTGCGCAGGTCCAGGGCCAGGCCCAGGCAGTCGAACCCCGGCCCCAGGTTGCTCGTCGTCGCCGGCACCGACACCGTCACCTTCGCCAATGTCTTCAAAGTCGGAACTCTCCTCCCGCCTTCACGCGGCGGATCTTCGTCTTGGCCTTCATCGCGGTCTCCGGGTCCTTGAGCCCGTGCCCGGTCAGCACGCAGACGACCGTCCCCGATGGGGCGCGCCCCGCGCGGGCCAGCCGCAGGAGGCCGGCGAGCGGCGCGGCGCTCGCCGGCTCGCAGAACACCCCCTCCGCGCGGGCGAGCAGGCGCTGGGCCGACAGGATCTCGGCGTCGGTCACGGCGCCGATGGCCCCGCGCGACTCGTCCCGCGCCGCGACGGCCTGCGCCCAGGACACCGGGTTGCCGATGCGGATCGCGGTGGCCACGGTCCGCGGGAACCTCACCGGGCGGCCGTGCACGAGCGGCGCGGCGCCGGCGGCCTGCCAGCCGAACATCCGCGGCCGGGTTCCGAGCTCGCGGTAGCCGCGCCAGTAAGCGGTGATGTTTCCGGCGTTGCCCACGGGCATGAAATGCGCGGCCGGAGCGCGCCCCAGGGCCTCGACCACCTCGAAGGCGCCGGTCTTCTGCCCCTCGATGCGGAACGGGTTCGACGAGTTGACCAGCACGAAGCCCCTCTTCGTCGCGGTCTCGGCGGCCATGGTCAGGGCCTGGTCGAAGTTGCCGTCCACCTCCACGATCTCGGCGCCGTGCATGACCGCCTGCGCGAGCTTGCCCGCGGCGACCTTGCCCTTGGGCAGGAACACCACGCAGCGCAGGCCCGCGCGCGCGGCGTAGGCCGCGGCGGCGGCCGAGGTGTTCCCGGTGGACGCGCAGAGCACGCCGGTCGCGCGCGCCTCCAGGGCCTTGGAGACGGCCAGCGCCATGCCGCGGTCCTTGAAGGAGCCGGTCGGGTTGCAGCCCTCGAGCTTGAGCCACACCGAGCCCGCGGGCTTGCCCGCGGCGGCGGCCGCTCGGTCGGCGCGCACCAGCGGCGTGTCGCCCTCGCCCAGGGTGACGATGGGCGTGCGCGCGGTGACCGGCAGGCGCGATCGCCAGCGCGCGACGATCCCGGAGCCCCTCACCCCAGGATCCTCATCGCGCAGTGGCGGCGGGAGACCTCGGGCAGGGCGAGGATCCGGCGCCGCGCGCGCTCGAAGCGCCCGCGCGCGGCCGGGTGCGTGGTGATCATCACCGGGACCGCGCGCGCGCCGCGCGCCTGGTCCTGGTGGATGCCGGCGATGGAGACGCCCTCGCGGCCCAAGGCCCCGGCCAAGCGGGCCAGCGCGCCCGGCCGGTCGGCCACCTGCAGGCGCAGGTAGAACCCGGAGACCTCGTCGCCGGCGGGCAGGCGGCGCAAGCTGCGCGGAGCCGGGCGGGGCGAGGGCAGGCCGCCGAGCAGGTCGCGCGCGGTGACCAGCAGGTCGGCCAGCACGGCGGAGGCCGTGGGCCCCGCGCCCGCGCCCTGGCCGTAGAACATCAGGTCGCCGGCGGACTCCGCGCGCACCAGCAGGGCGTTGTACTGCCGGCGCACGGCGGCCAGCGGATGGCCGAGCGGCACCAGCGTGGGCGCCACCCAGGCCGCCGCCCGCGGGGCTCCGGCCGGTCCCTCCAGGCGAAGCGAGGCGATCAGGCGCACCGCGCGGCC
>JAJXTZ010000043.1 GCA_021783355.1 bacterium
CCGCGGAGCCGGCGCGCTCGACGCCGGCGGCAGTCGAGCGAGCCCCCAAGCCGGCGAGGAGCAGGGCGGCCAAGGTCGCCGCCCCGCCGGCGCGAGGCGTACGCCCGCGATTCGTCATCATGACGCGTTAGTGTAGTGCCTTTCTCCCATTTCGGGTAGGGCCCTTCGGCCACTCGCGGCGGCGCCCGAAGGTCCCACGCCCCGGGGAGCCCATTCGACCACTAGCGGGCTCGCGGGTTTTCCTTTATACTGCGTGTCATGAAACGCGCGTTTCTGCTCGGCCTTCTGCTCGCGTGCGCGTCGCCGGCGCTGCCGGCTGCGGCCGCCGTCGTCGAAACGGCCCGGCTGGCCGAGGCCCTCGAGGCTGCCGGCGCCGTCCCCGCGTTCCAGCAAGCCCTGTTGTCGCAGATCCAGCTGGCCGGCGCGCTGAGCGCGCAGCCTCACCCGGACCTGGCCCCGCTGGCGGCGCCGGCCGCCGCCCCGGCCGCCGCCTCCGACCCGTGGCGCGCTCAGGCCGCGCGCCTGGTCGGGGCCTGCATGGCCCAACCCGCCGCCGCCGCGGCCGTGGACGGCGCCTTGCGGGCGGCGCTGGGCGACCGCGCCGCCGACGACCTGCACAAGGCGGCCGGTCGCTTCGAACGCGGTCGGGCGAACGATCCGGGGCTCGACGCGCAGCTCCGCGGCATGACGCGCAGCCTCGACTTCTCCGACCCCGCGGCCCTGCAGGCCTTCACCGCCCGCCTCTACGACGGCGCGCGCGCCGGCCCGGACGCTCCGGCGCCACCCGTCGCGGTCCCCGCGGGCGCTCCGCGCAGGCCGCTGGTGACCCTTTCCCCCCCGGGCGAGTCCACGGCGATGACCCCGGACGAGCTGGCGGCCTATACGGAAAGCCGCCGCGAGGTGAGCCCGCGCGGTCTGGTCCGCGTCGACTTCCGCTCCGGGGACTACCGCCCCGAGTACGACGCGGAGCTGGCCCGCCTCGGCGTGGACCGGGTCGTGATCAAGGAACCTTCCCGCCGCGAGGTCGAGACGCTGACCGACGACCGTCACGGCTTCCACCTGACCTCCGAGAAGGTGCGCTGGGTGATGACCGCGCGCACGATGGCCGAGCACGAGGCGGCTCTTGCCGACAACTCCCAGGGGGGCAAGGGCTCCTACGCCAGCCAGTTCCGCAAGCAACTCCAAAAGAGCGAGGCCGTCCGGACGACGCTGGGGCCGCTGACCGTCGCGGACTACGAGCGCTGGTATCCGATCTACGAGGAGGAGATCGTCAGCAAGCCCGGCGGCAAGCGCAACATCGGGCTGGACTTCGCGCGCAAGCAGGCGGAGAAGGGCGAGCTTAAGGATTGGTACGGCCTGTTCTACTACGACGACGCCGGCAGGATGGTGGGCGGCGACATCTACAAGGGAATGCCCGACCGCGGCATGTTCGTCAACGGCTACGCCGCGTATCGCCCGGAACTGAAGCCTTCGAACCCCGCCGTGCGCGCCTTCGAGGTCGGCATGCGCCTGGCGCTCGCGCACGGCTACAAGGTGTTCAGCTTCGGCCAGGACACCAACTTCCTCGGCTACGACTACAGCCTGGGCCTGATGGCCAACAAAGCCGGCTTCCTGCTCCAGCCGTTCCCGGAGAACGAGATCATCCTTTCGAAGGTGATCGACACGGCAAAGATCGCCTCCGTCAAGGGCGGTCAGGGACGCACCGGAGGCTACGGCGACTTCGGGATCAAAGGACCTCTTGTCGCGAGCTACCTGGCCTCGCGCGACGCCGGGACGCCGAAGCGGGCCGAGGAATTGCTCGGCCGCTCGTTCCGCGTCGGCCCGGACGGCCTCGTGCGCAGCGAGACGGGGCTCTCGTCGGCGGAGACCAGCGTGTTCTGGCATTACCGCGGCGACTCGCCTGACGCCCTGCGCACCCCGCGCGGGGTCGCGGTCGTCGAGCGGCGCATGGCGCCGCCCCCGTCCGGGGACTGAAAGGCCGCCGGGCTCAGTTCCCGTCGAAGGACGGGTTCCGGAGGCCGTCGAGCAGGGCCTTCATCTTGCGCTCGTCGCGGCGGATCGCCGGCGCGGCCATGCGCTCCGGGGCGCGGACCTGGGAGTCGCGCTCCACCTCGATGACCGCGGCGCGCGGCACCTTGACGAACGCGAACGGCTCGCACTCGACCTGGGCCGAGAAGCCCCGGGAGACGCGCACTTCGCGGTAGAAGACGGTGATGCGGGAGGGATCGATCGGGTCGCGCTGGACGACGACCACGATCTTGACGCCGGCGGTCGCCGTCCGGCCGCCGAACACCGCCACCACGCTCTCCCGGGAGAAGTCCACCTCGGGCGCGGGGGCGGAGGCGTCGTGCTCGCTCCACAGCGCCTGCCACTGCTCCTGGCTCTGGACCACGACGGCGCGGTTCTCGGTCACGCCGCTGTGCTGGCCCTCGAGTCGGGCCCAGGACTGGGCGTTGACGGTCACGGCGAGGACGAGGAAAAGGGAGGAGAGGAGGATCTTCATGGCCTTATCCTATCAAGGGCCCCCCTCTTTCCCCTCGGGCCGGATGGGGCGATTTCCGCCCGCCAGGGGGCCCAGTAAGATTTGGGCCCTGGGGCCCAGACGCCGCGGGCCGCGCCGACACGGCGAGAGCGTTGCACCTTTTCGTCTTTCGTCCCCCCGGAGGCCCATGCCCGCCAAAACGACGCGCGTCGACTATCTGATCATCGGAGCCGGAATGTCCGGCACCGTCCTGCGGCGCTTCCTGCGCAGCGACAGCGTCGTCCTCCTCGACCCCAACCCCGAGAGTTACAAGATCGGCGAGTCCATCATCCCCACGCATTTCAGCCACCCCGTCCTGAGGGCGCTGATCCCGGCCGTGCGCAAGCTCCCCTCCTACTCCCAGAAATGGGGAACGACCTTCGTGACCGACGCGGCGGTCGCCTCGTTCCCCCTGGAGCCGCAGGCGGCCGAGGGCGCGGTCCACGTGGCCCGCGAGGAACTCGAGGCCCTGATGCGCGCGGAGTGGAAGACTCCGGTGGTCCGCGAGCGCGTCACGGAGGTGGACCTCGCCCGCAAGCGCGTCGTCACCGACCGGAGCGTCTACCAGGTGGAGAAACAGATCCTGGACTGCTCGGGGCCGGCCATGGTCGTGGCGAGCGCGGCCCAGGACATCGTCCCGATCCGGCCCGTGTTCTCGCGCTGGACCTATTTCGACGTGACCAGCCTGGACGACTCCCGCTTCTGGACCAGCGTCCTGGACGGCGGCCGCGACTACCGCCGATTCGAGCCGGCGAGCGGGCGCCTCCTCGAGGGCGCGGAGACCGGCGGCTGGGCCCCGAGCAAGACCACCATCCTGACCGCCGTGAGCGAAGGCCTGTGGACTTGGCAGATCCCGATGTACAAGGCCAACGTGCTCAGCTTCGGGGTGGTCTCGCGGCACGGCCCCGTCTCCGACGAGCAGCTCCACGACCTGGCCGAGCGCACGCACGCCGCCCAATACACGCTGCGGCGCCGCCGGGCCGTCCCGGGCTCCGCCCTGCACGCGACCCACCGCCGCGACGGCTTCGCCCGCCGCGCGCGCGTGCCGGCGACGCTGGACTACGTCCTCGTGGCCGACGCCTGCGCCTTCGCCGACCCCATCTACTCCGTGGGGACGGGACTGGCCGTGAACAAGGCCATCGAGCTGGCCGAGACGCTCAACGACGGCGGCTGGACGCCGGCCAAGCGCGACAAGTACTGCGCGGACTACGAGGCCCTGCTCAAGCGCGCGGTCTCCGCCTTCGAGTACTGGTACACCGGCGCGCTGCTGAAGGACGACGCCGCGGCCGCCGAGGTCCAGCGCGACTACCTCTACGGGAACGCGTTCGCTCCCGGGGTCGCCAAGCACTACGGCGACGCGGTCAACGACTCGGAGTCCCGGGAATACGACGGCGACGGCCTGCCCAAGGGCGCGCCCCGGTACTAGGCCCCGGGCGGGACCGGGAAGTAGAGGCGCAGTTCTCCGGCCGGGGTCAGGCTCAGGCCCAGCGTCGTGGAGCCGGGCAGCAGCCCGTCCGCTCCGGCGGCCGGGGGCGTGCTGACCAAGACCCGCCCCGCGGGGATCTCCCGCTGGAACCAGTGGTAGGCGCGGTAAGTGCCGCCCTCCCGCCACATCAGGACGATGGAACGGTCCCCGTTGTAGCCGCCGAAGTCCCCGTTGGCGTCCTCGTCGAAGTCCCGCGAGTAGAGCAGTCGGTACTCCCGTCCCCCCAGGGTCACGGGCCAGCCCGCCGCGTACGCGTCGTCGGAGAGCTCGCGGATGGACCAGCTGGAGACGGCCTCCGAGGGATCCTCGGGCTTGATCACCAGGCGGCTGCTCAGGTGGTCGGTCACGCTGCCGTCGATGTAGGCGTCGTAGCGCCGCCCGGCGATCGTCAAGTGCTGGGTCCGCTTCAGGAAGTACCAGTGGATCATGCCGCGGCCGTTGCGCAGCTGGGCGTCGCCCCCGTCCACGGCGAAGCCGACGAACCAGTCGTTCTTGTTCTCGCTCTTGGCGCCGAACACGCGCACGGTCTCCGCGCCGGCGCGGAAGGAGGCCGCGGTGCGCCGGGCGTTGTCCAGAAGGGACGGGAGCGGGACGACCGCGGCGGGAGCGCCCAGGCTTCCCGGGTCGAGCAGGCGGGGCCCCGGCGGGCGCAGGCCGAAGAAGAAGAAGCCCCCCGGTCCCGGCAGGGCGGTCGGCGCCGCCGCGGACGCGAACGCGCGCTCCGCCGAGAGGGCCGCCGCTTCCGGGGTCTGCGCGCGGGCGGGGACGGCGCCGGCGAGGAGGAGAGCCGCGACGATCGGATCCGAGAATCTCATGCCCCCAGTATGCCGCGCCGCGCCCTCCCGGAGGAGGGCCGAAGGCCCCGCGCCGGGCGCGGCGAAGGACCTACCGCGCGCGGGCCGAGCGTTGCTAGAATGGGCCATGCTCGCCCCTCTCCTGCTGGCCGCCTCGCTGGCCGCCGCCGCGCCCGCCCCGTCCTCCGGCATCACGCTCACCCCCGCGCAGGCGCGCTCGATCGGCCTGAAGATCTGGCGCAACGAGGCCGGCGGCAAGGTCGAGTTCCTGACCTACTGGAGCCCGGACGAGGACTTCCCCTCCCTGGGCATCGGCCACTTCATCTGGTACCCGGCCGGGCGCGCGGGCCCGTTCACCGAGAGCTTCCCGCCGGTGCTCGACGCCCTGGCGGCGGGCGGCGCGACCCTGCCCGCGTGGCTGCGCGGACACCCGGCCTGCCCGTGGCCCGACCGCGCGGCCTTCTACGCGGACTTCGACGGGCCGCGCCTGAAGGGCCTGCGCGACCTGCTCGCGCGCACGGTGGACCTGCAGGCGCAGTTCTGCGCGCGCCGCCTGGAGGAGGCCCTGCCCAAGCTCCTGGCCGCGGCGCCGCCGTCCGAGCGCGCCGCCCTGCGCGCGCGCTTCTTCCGCGTGGCCGCCGCGCCCAACGGCGTCTACGCGCTGGTGGACTACGTGAACTTCAAGGGCGAGGGGACCAACCCGAGCGAGCGCTACGACGGGCTCGGCTGGGGACTGCTCCAGGTGCTGGAGCTGATGAGCGACGCGCCCGCGGGCCAGCCCTCGGTCGCCTCCTTCTCGCGCGCGGCCGACGCGGCCTTGACCCGCCGCGTCGCGCACGCGCCGCCGGAGCGCCTGGAGCGCGAGAAGCGCTTCCTCCCCGGCTGGCGCGCGCGGCTGAAGACCTACCTGGAGCCCTGACCCGTGAGCCCGCGCCGCGCGGCGGCGGGACTCGTCCTGTGCCTTCTGGCCTGCGCGCCGGTCCGCGCGGAGGAGCGCCTGACGGCGCGCGGGGACGCGGTGGTGGACTTGGTCGCCGCGGTCCAGCGCCTCGCCGGAGACGGGGGCTTCGGCCTCCTGGGCGCGACCACGCCGCTGGGGCGCGAGGGCCTGCGCCGCCTGCGCGCCGCCCGGAACCTGCCCGCCGTGGCGCTGACGCGGGAGCTGGCCGCGCGCGGCTTCTCCGGGCGCTTCCCGCTCCAGTACGCGCTGTACCTGTCCAGCGCGCCGGGACTGCCCGAGCGGCTGCCGCCGCCGGAACTGTTCCCCAAGACGGCGGGCGGCCCACGGGCGCTGTCCCGCTGGCGCGCCGCGCTGGACGCTTTCCAGCGGAGCATGGGCTTCTTCGCCTGGCGCGACTCCCGCGCCGCGGACTTCGACGCGCTGGCCGCGCGCGCGCGCGCCGCCGCGCGGGGCCGCCCGCTGGAGCGCGGCGCGGCGGACTTCCTGGGACTGCGCCCATGGCGGCGCTTCGAGGTGCTGACCAGCCCCTTCGTGGTGCCCGACCGCGGGGCGTGGTGGGTGCTGGAGGACGGGCCGCGGCCGACGATCGTGGCGGTGCTGGGGCCGCACCGGTTCGGCGCGCCGTTCGGCCGCCCGGAGAGCTTCGCCGAGGACGTCTGGGGCGAGGCGCTGTTCTCCGCCGGCTATATCGCGGTGGAGGCCTGCCGCGACCGCCTGCGCTGGTCGCCGAAGGTCTGCGACGGGTTGGCCGGGCTGGACCAGCCGGAGGACTGCGCGGAGCGGCTCTGGGTGGACGCGGCCCTCCCGCTCCTGAAGGAACGGACCTTCGGCTCGGGCCGCGCGCCGCGGCGCGTCCGCCGCCGCCCGCTCTACCCCGCGACGGCCGCGGCGCTGCGGTCCTTTGCGGCGCGCGCGGACGGCGACTGGCTCTCCTGGGCGCCCCGCCTGCTGGCGCCCCTGACCGCGGACGGCCGCGCGCCGGAGTGCCCGCTGCCGGACCCGGCGCGCGCGGGAGACCCGCTGTACGAGAGGCTGGTCGGCGCGGCCCTGCTCGGCCGCCTGGAGCGCGGGCCCGACCCCGCGGCCGCCGCGCTCCTCCGGCGCCTGCGCCCCGCGGCGCCTTAGAGCAGGTCCCCGAGGAGCCCGGCGGCCGTGATCGGGTGCGGCGTGCTGATGTCCAGGGACGGCATGTCCAGCAGGGCCGAACGCTCCCGGTCCAGGCGCTGGCGCTCCTCGACCAGTTCCCGGCGCTCGCGCTCGCGGACCAGGTCCAGGCCGCCGGAGCGGATGAAGGCCACGATGCGGCGCAGTTCGTCGGCGTCGAACCAGAGCCCGTGCGGCTTGCAGACGTCCACGATCACGCCCGAGCCGCCCGCGAAGTTCACGCGGTTCATCATCTCCCCGCAGGCCGCGCACGGGCGGTAGACCACCGGCGCCGCGGACGGATCGGAGACGGACGGGGCCTGCGGCGACACGGCCTCGCCCAGGTAAGCGACCTGCGCGGAGCGGTCCTCGCAGAGCCTCTTGAAGGCGGCCGCGTCGGCCCACACGCCGCCGCAGCGGGCGCAGCCCGAGAGCGTGATCCCCCCCAGGGCGCGGGCGGCCAAGGCTCCCGCGCGGCAGGTGGGACAGGTCAGAGGCTTGGACCCCGGCGGCGGCGCCTGGGCCGCGGCCCCGCAGCGCGGGCAGTCCTTCGTCGCGGCGTCCAGCCAGCCGAAGCACCACGGGCAGCGCGCCGGCGACAGGCGGGCGCCGCAGTACGCGCAGGCGGCGGCCTTGGGGTCGGCCGCGGCGCCGCAGGACGGGCAGCGATAGACGCTCGCGTCGCTCATCGCGCCACAGGGTAGCCCGCGAACGGGCGCGCGCGCAAGACCCGCCTCCCCTGGACGAACCCGCGCGCATCTGGAATAATGGGGACATGAGCGGACCCGACCACCAGAAGATCGCCGCGGCCCTGGCCGCCGAGATCAACGCCCGCCAAGGCGCCGACTACGAGCCCGCGCCCGCCAAGGGCGGGCCGGCCGAGCTGGTGCTGGCGTCCAAGAGCGGGGCCGGACGCCCCGCCGGCCTCCTCGTCCGCCGGGCCGAGCCCGACGCCGCCGCCTCCGCCGCGGCCGCGGCCGTGGCCGCCAGGCTCGCCGCCAAGCTGAAGGACAAGACGGGAGTGCTCGCGCTCCAGGCCGTCCGCGCGCCGTCCGAGAAGGACGCCGCCGCCTGGGCCGACGCCGCCGCCTCCGCGCTGGCCGCGCTGGAGGCGCAGGGCGGCAAGGCCGGCGACGAGTTCCTGACCCTCGACGAGGTCCCGCCGGGCGCGCCGTTCGCCTACCTGTCCTGGGCGCCGAAGGCCCGGCCCGAGGGCCTGCTGGTCGAGATCTTCTCCCGCGCCGGCGGCGCCAAGGCCGCCGCGCCGGCCGCCGGGGACCACTGGCTGGTCCTGCTGGGCGAGCCCGCGCCCGAAGGCAAGGCCGTGGGCCGCGCCTTCGCGCTGGACCTGCCCGACGGGGACGCGATCTGCCGCGCCTGGTGGGCCGCGCCCAAGGGCGCGGGCTGGACCTTCCGCCGCTTCTAGGGCGCCGTCAGCGCCGCCGGCACGGCGGCGCGGGATCGCCGGGGCGGCAGTAGCAGACCGGCGCGTCCTCCCCCGCCGCCTTCGCGACGCGTCCGTCCCGGAAGCGGGTGGCCGACGAGTCCACGGCCAGCGCCGCGTCCGCCGGGGTCCCGGCGCGCACGACCTCCGCGATCATGCGGACGAAGAGCGGGTGGTCGCCGACGGTCTCGGCGCGGACCAGGCGCACGCCGGCTTCGGCGGCGGCCGCCGCGGCCTCCACGTCCAGGTCGTAGAGGACCTCGACGTGGTCGGCGACGAAGCCGATGGGGATCAGCGCCAGCTCGCGCGCTCCGGCGGAGGCCTTCGCGGCGATCACCTCGCGGACGTCCGGCTCCAGCCACGCGTCGCGCGGGCCGCCGCTGCGGCTGGTGAAAGCCAGGGTCCACTCGTTCTTGCCCAGCTTCCCCGCGACCAGCCCCGCGGCCGCGCGCAGCTCCTCCACGTACAGGGACTTCTTGGCCATCGCGCAAGGGATGGAGTGCGCGGTGAACACCCAAGGCGCGTCCGCGGGCAGACCCTTCTCGCGCACCCGCGCGGCCACGGCGTCCATGAAGAACGGATGGTCGAACCAGGGCCCGACGAAGCCGACCTCCGGGGCGCCGTCCCCGACTTCCGCGCGCGCGGCGGCGACGGCCTGCGCGTAGCGCTCCAGGCTGGCCTCGCAGCGGAAGGCCGCGGTGCAGAACGCGACGGCGCTCTTCACGCCGTCGCCGCGCATCCGGCGCAGGGCGTCGGCGACGAACGGCGCCGCGTGACGCTGGCCGACGTAGACCGGGCGCTCGTCGCCGGCGGCCTTGAGCGCGGCGCGCAGGGCGTCGGCCTGGCGGCGCGTGATCGCGTTGATCGGCGAGCGCCCGCCGATGCGGCGGTAATGCTCGGCCACCCCCTCCAGCCGCGCGCGCGGGATGCCGCGGCCGCGGGTCACGCGCTCCAGGAAGGGCATGATCTCGTCGGGCCCCTCCGGGCCTCCGAAGGACAGGAACAGGACGGCGGGCTTGGCGGTCATCGCCGTAGACGATAGGATTTTCGAGACGGCCTCAGGGCAGGCTGGCGACCATCACGCCGGAGGAGTCCTCCAGGGACGCCAGCATCTCCGGGGTGCCGTTGAAGGCGTTGAGGTCCACCTCGCCGGGGATGCCCGGCACCGCGCCGTGCCAGCCGTACTGCCACAGCGTCCAGTCCGAGCCGTCGGGCATGCTCGGGCGCGCGTGGCTGACGTCGGCGATCCAGAGCTTGTACGGGTCGTTCTCCCCCTGGAAGTAGCGCTGGTAGATCGAGTAGTTCACGTACATGATCGGCGTGCGCCCGTAGGCGGCCTTGACCTTGGCGGCGAAGGCGGCCAGGCCGGCGCGGAAGTCGGCCTTGGACGGGAGGGTCCGGCAGCTCTTGGACTGCTCCAGGTCCACCACCGGCGGCAGCATGGACGCGTCCGCGGGGACGGTCTTCACGAACAGGTCCGCCTGCGCCCCGCCGTCCTGGCAGAAGTTCCAGAAATGGTACGCGCCCTTGGCCAGCCCGGCCGAGGTCGCCCCGCTCCAGTTCCGGGCGAAATGGTCGTCGGTGAAGTCCACGCTCTCCGTGGCCTTCATGTAGACGAAGGAGAGGCCCGAAGTCCCGACCTTGGCCCAGTCGATGTCGCCCTGGTAGTGCGAGATGTCCACGCCGCGCACCGGGAAGGCGCTCACGTCCGGCGCCTCCAGGGGGCCCATCTCGGGCGGCAGGAGGTAGCGCGAGACGCCCATCGCCCCGTCCCCGTCCGGGTCGGGAGCCCCGGCCCGCCGCGGCTGCGCGGCCCGGGCCAGCGCCGCGGCCTGCGCGCGGATCGCCTCCCGCAGCCCCGCCAGGGCCGGCGCGCCGGCGAACTCCTGCGCCGAGACGCCGGCGGCCGCGACGACGGCCAGGAGCGGCATCAGCACCAGCGCGGCGCGCCTCATGCGAATAGGATAGCCGAAAGGCCTTGATTTTCGTGGGCCTTTCGGTCCCACGCGCAATAGGTCTTAAGACCCACACGCCGCGGCCGCGGCGTCAATCGTCCGGGTCGGACGGGGGCCAGGCGACGGCCTTGGCGGTGTCCTTGCCGCCCTTGACCGCCGAGACCCAGAAATCCACGCGCGAGCTCGTCGGCGCGGCGAACAGCCCGGGCTGCCCCCAGAAGGCCGCGCGCAGGGTCGCGCGGCGCGCGAAGGCGATCAGGACGTGCGAGAACTCGTCGACGGCGCCGGCGACCTGCGCCGCGTCGTTCGCGTCGCCGGCGGACTTCGCCTTGGCTTGGAGGGGCGCCTCGGCGTCCACGCGGGCCTTGGCCAGGGCCCAGGCCCGGCGATAGACGGCGCCCGCCGCCGCGAGGGCCTTGGCCGCCGCGGCCGTGTGCTCGGCGCGCGCCCTGCGGATCAAGGGGTCGGCGCAGGCCGGAAGCCGCATCTCGATCACCGTCGCGTTCGGGTCGTCCGGGCATTTCACCAGCGCCGCGTCGATGCGCGCGTCGACCGCGCGGTGGGCGGCGTCCTCGTCGGCCTCGGCCTTCCGGATCATGGTCCCGATGCGCGCGAGCGTCTCCCGGTTCCCCCGGGAGAGCTCCGCGATCGACTGGCGCAGCTCCCCCTCGGCGATGCGCGCCTGCAGGGGGCGGCCCGCTCCGCTCTGGGCCTCCTGGAACCTCTGCGCCATGGCCATCTTCTGGGCCATGGTCATCGACGCCATCTTGGCCTGGACCCGCTGGGCGTAGGCGGGATCGGACTGCATGCGGGCCACGTCGATCCCGGCTCCCATCTCGTCGGCCTGGGCCTGCCCGGAGGCGAGTCCCTTGGCCTTCGCCTGCTCCGTGACGGCCTTCATCGCGGCGTCGTACGCCGGAGCGACGAAGCGGGGCTCGGGAGCGGCCTTCAAGCGGACCCGCGCCCCGGCGGAGGCCAGGGTCTTGGGAGGAGCCGGGATCTTCCGGAAGAGGGCCGCCGGGTCCGCCGCGGCGCGAGCGGAGAGCGCCGCCGAGCTCAGCAGGACGAGAGCCGTCAGGGAGCGTTTCATGGCGTGGAGTTTAACCTCCATGACGACATCCGTCAAGCCTCGCCCGCCGCGAAAACCCCTGCTATACTTCGGCGTGATCTTCTTCGGCCATCTGGGCCTGGGCGACGCGCTGGCCGCGCCCGCGCGGCGGGACCTGCCCCGGCGCTGGGTCCTGCTCGGCACGGTGGCGCCGGACCTGCTCGACAAGCCGCTGTACTTCGGCCTGTCCTGGGCCCGCGGTCATCGCGGCCTGGGGATCGTCCACGGCACGCGCAGTTTCGGCCACACCTTCCTGCTGGCCGGTCTGGTCTGGTGGGCCGGACGCGCGCGCGGGGACGCGCGGCTCAAGGGCCTGGCGCTGGGCATGGCCACTCACCCGGTCCTGGATTTCCTGTCGGACCTGGCGGCCTTCGGGCCGGCGGCCGCGGCGCGCGGCTCCGCGGCGTTCTGGCCGCTGACGGGCTGGGGCTTCCCGGTCCCCACCTACGCGGGCCTGGGCGAGCACCTGCGCGCGCTGGCCTCGCCGGTCCTGCTCTCCTGCGAGGCGGCGGGACTGCTGTGGCTGGTCCTCAGTGCGGCGGCGGGAAGGCGCGCGGGACGGTCGGGACCGTCTTCCACTTCGAACGGTCCATCGGGACGCGCATGAAATAGTCGGTGACGGAGCCGGCCGGGTCGCGGCCGTAGGCGCGGCTGGACGGGATCTGCGGGACGCGCACCCAGACCACGGCGAGCAGGTCGTCCTTGATCTCCTTCTCCAGCGGCGAGAGCGGGCGGCCGATGGTGTCGGCGCCGTAGTCGCCGGCGAGGCTCAGCATGTCGCCGCCGGCGCTGTCGAACGAGGCGCGCGGGAAGCCGCGCGTGGGCTCCTCGCGCAGGGAGCCGTAGACCTGGTCGGCGGCCTCCGGGCCCGCGGCCGCGCCGACGATCTTCTTGAGGATCTCGGCGATCAGGCGGGGGGTCTTCCCCTTCTCCGGGAACTTCCAGCCGTCGGCGCGCACGGGGTCCGCCACCAGGGCGGCGCAGTTCTCGTGGGTGTGCTCGTACTTGAGGTCCTGCGCGTAGTAGCGCGCGTACTGCTCCTTGAAGGTCTCCTGGAGCCGCAGCGGGGCGCGGTCGTCCTTCAGGATCATCACCATCAGGTAGCTGGGGCGGTACCAGCTCTGGCCGGCGTTCAGGTCGGACATGTACTTGTCCATCGGGACCATGCTGGCGATGATGCCTTTCTCGCTGACCGTGTTCATGTCGTAGAAGTTGTCGAACATCCAGTCCGCCATGCTGCCGCCGGGGCCCATGCGCCCGGTGAAGAAGCTGGAGTGGCCGCCGAGGGACTCGTCGTCGTCGCCCTGCGCGCCGTTGAGCATGAAGCCCATCACCGGCTTGCCGTCCCAGTCCCGGTCGCGGGAGCGCTCCCAGAGGACCTCGGTCTGGAAGGGCTTGGTCGCGCCGCCCTTGTCGGCCGCCACCAGGGCGTCGATCTGGTCCGGCGTGGCGGCGCCGCCTTCCTTGATGCTCTTCTCGTCGATGCGGAAATCCTCCGGCCAGATCGTGCGCGCCACCAAAGTCCTCACGCCGCCCACCATGGCGAATTCGCCGCGGATGCGGACGGTCCGCCCGCGAAGGTAGGCCAGGCTGGACGCGTCATAAAAGGAACGGTTGGAGGCGATCTTGGGCACCAGCCGCAGCGGGATCTCGGTGCCGTCCTTCAGGCGCGCGTGGGTCCCGTCGGCGGAGAGGGTGACGCCCTCCAGCAGCTCGTGCGAGCCGATCCAGACGATGGCCGGGGTCCCGGACTTGGGCGTGGCGATCACGTCGTCGAGGAAGTACCACTTGCCCTCGCGCGGGCCGCGGCAGGCGGGGCAGCTCCCCGTGCCCAGCACGAAATCGCCCGCGGGGTAGGGGCCGAGGTAGCCGTCGCTGATCGCGTCGGCGGGAGACGGGGAGACGACCGGGGCCGCGGGCGCGGCCGAGGGAGCGGCGGCCTGGGCCGGAGAACTCGTCTTGGGAGCGGCGTTGGGCGCGGCGGCGGTCCGGGCCGGGACGGCGACGGGCTCGGCGACGGCGCCGGACAGGGCGCGCGCGCCGTCGAACAGGGCGCTGCCGGCGGAGACGGCCTTGAGGACGGACGCGCCGCGCGCGGCGGCCGCGGCGGCCTTGGCCTCGCGCAGGTCCGCGGCCGCGCCCTGGGCGGCGAACGCCGGCCCCGCGAGGAGCAGGGACAGCGCGGCGGGGAGGAGGGTTCTCGTCTTCAAGTCCGCGACATTGTAGCGCCCGCGCGGCGCGTCCGTCAGAGGCGAAGGTCCGGGAACGGTCCGGGTCTTTGGACCCAGGCGCGCTCGGGCGCGTCCGCCGGGCGCCCCCGCGAGCGGACGGTCAGCGCCGGCAGGAGGTCGCGCCGTCCGGGTACGCGGACGCGTACCAGGCCGTCGCGGCGGCGGCGTCCGCCGCCTGGCGCGCCGCGTCCGAGACGCCGGTCTGTCCGTCCACGAAGCGCGCGTACTCCCCGGCCAGCGCGGCGTCCATCGCGGCGCCGTCCGGGTAGGCGGACGCGGAGTCCGCCAGGTAGATCACGCCGAAGGCGGGCAGAGAGGTCGTCTTGAAAGACTCCGGCGCCGCGCCTTTCGGATCCTGCGACTTGACCGCGGCGGCGTAGGCGGACTCGTCGGTCTCGCTCTCGCGCAGGACGTCCGGGTACACCGTGTCGTAAGGGAGCCTCGCGCCCATGCGCGCGATCACGGCGTCCAGCACGCAGTCCTGCCCGCTCTCGGAGGCCAGGATCATCCCCAGCGCCTTGCCGGCCCGGGAGAGCGCCCCCGGGCCCTCGTAACCCAGCGCGCGCAATCGCGCCAGGTGCTGGGCCGCCATGGCCTGGCCGATCATGGCCTGGGCGTCGTCGGAGGTGATCCCGAAGAACTCCTGCGCGCGGAGCGGCGCGCCGGCGAGCAGAAGGACGGCGAAAAGGGCGAGGGCTTTGTTCATGCCCTTATTGTAGCCGCCCCCGCGCGCGTCCGCCTGGGCCGTTGCGCCCGGGATCGCCTGGGTCTTTCGTCCGGCCGGCGGCGCTACTTCGAGCCGTCGTAGCCGGCGGGCACCAGGCCGCGCTCGACGATCACGCGCAGGACCTCGGCCACGCTCCAGGCCTGCGAGCGCGTGCCGCCGGGGTTCTGGTCGGTGGGCGTGAAGACGCGGGTCAGGCCCGCGGGGTCGTCCAGGGAGAAACCCGTCAGCGCCGCGTCCGGCGTCCCCCCCTCGAAGACCTCGGGCAGCGACCCCTCCGGGCGGCCGGCCAGGAAGCGCAGGAGCGGGGTGAAGAGGGCGCGCTGTTCGGCCCGGATGAGCGCGTCGCTCCAGCCCTGGTCCTGGCGCACGCGGGCCAGGGCGTCGGCGTAGGCGCCCATCAGCCACGGCCAGGCCGTGCCCTGGTGGTAGGCCAGGTCCTTCACCAGCGGGGGCTGGGCGGTGTCGTAGCGCGGATGGTACATGCTGTCGCGGTAGGACAGGGTGCGCGGGCCGTAGGGCGTCAGCAGGTCGCGGGTGGCGGCCAGGACCACGGCGCGGCGGCGCGCGGGCGACAGCAGGTCGCCGCCGAGGCTGACGGCGAAGAGCATGTTGGGGCGGATCGCGTCGCCGTGCGGGTCGCCGCCGACCACGTCGCGCAGGGCGCCGCCGCCGCCCCAGGCCTTCGCGTTGTCCGGCGTCTGGAACCAGAACTCGCGGTTGAAGGAGTCCTTCACCTTGTCGGCCAGCGCGTCGTACCCCGCGGCCTCGCCGGCGGCGCCGGACTTGCGGTCGAGCTCCGCGGCGAAGCGCAGGTTCGAATACCACAGCGCGTTGATCTCCACCGGCTTGCCGTTTCGGGGCGTGACCGGGTGGTCGTCGCCCTTCGGGTCGGCGTCCATCCAGGTGGACTGCGCGGGCACCGAGACCAGGCCGTCCTCGTCCATCTTGATCTGGTTGAAGCGGCCGTAGCGCTGGTAGCCCGTCCCGTTCTGGTACGCCGCCAGCACGCGGCGCACCGTCGGCGCCATCTCCTCGGCGAAGGACCAGTCCCCGGTCTTCTCGGTGAGCCGCCGGATGGCCTCCACGAACCACATCGAGCCGTCCGAGGTGTTGTAGTCCGCGCCGTCCGGGTTCTGCGGCGTCCAGCGCGACGCGTCCCAGATCTTGTTGGGGATCAGCCCGCCGTGCTCGAACTTGGAGAAGCGGCGGATGCTCTCCTCCGCCTCCTTCACGCGGTCCGTGGCCAGGAGCAGGCCCGGCAGGGAGACGAAGGTGTCCCGGCCCCACTCCTCCAGGAACCAGTCCATGTCCGCCGCCCAGATCTGCACCGAGCCGCCGTCGTGCTTGACGAAGCCGTCGGCCGCCTGCGCCAGCGCGGCCTTCACCGCGGCCGGGTCCTTCCACGCGTCGCCTTTCGACAGGTCGTTCATGAGCCTCAGTTGCGGCCGGAAGTCGCGGCGCGCGCGGTCCTTGTAGTCCGCGTCGGTCGGCAGCGGAATGCGGTAGTTCCAGTAGGAGCGCCCGCCGCGCGTCTCCTTGACCGGGAACGGGTCGCGCCACTCGTCGCCCAGCGTGTACGCCACGAAGCGCGAGCTGGCGCCGTCGGTCGGCTCCTTCATCGCCTGCAGGTAGCGCGCCAGGAAGTCCCCCACGCGCGGGTCGTCGTGGGAGCTGACCTTCTTCCAGTTGCCGTACACCGTCACGAAGCCCAGGCGCCGCGCGTTGGCGTCCTTGCCGTTGAAGGCTTCCGCCAGCGGGAAGGCCCCGTGCGCGCGCAGGACCGCGGCCAGCGCCCCGGCGTACGCGTCGCCGGGCTCGTCGCCGCTGGCCAGCTGGCCGTCGCCGAACAGGTAGGCGAAGTGCAGCGCGTCCGCGCGCGCCCCGTCGAAGCCGAAGTCCAGCCAGGAGCGGAACGGCTCCAGGAGCGGCGCGTAGCCCTGCGCCCCGACCTTCGACCAGCGCCACAGCGCCAGGTCCTTCCACTCCTCGTCCACCCAGGCGTTCTTGACGCCGGGGTAGCGCGTGGCCAGGTCCGCGAAGTACTCGGGATGCTTCCAGGTCTCCACCGAGCTCTTGGCGCGGAACATGGGCACGTCGAAGAGGACCTTGCCCCCCGCCGCGTGGATCTCGTCGAGGGCCGCCTTCAGCTGGGCGCGCCCGATCCATTGCGCGAAGCGGTGGCGGTCCGCGCGCTCGCCGAACGACGCGTCGGCGCGGGCCTTCGCCTGATCGGCCGGGGTCCAGTCCTGCGACGGCTTGCCGATCAGCTCGGCCAGGGCCATGTACTGGGCGTAGTCGTCCAGCCAGCCGGCGTTCTCATGGAGGAAGGCGCGGTACGCGTCGGCGCGCGGCCCGCCGTCCTTGAGCGCGCCGCCCTGGAACGCGCGCCAGGCCGCCAGCGCGACCGCGCCCTCGCGCTTGCGCACCGCCGCGTAATCCACGCTCTGCGACGGAGCGACCAGCTTTTTAAGGAGGGCCGGCCGGGCGCGGACCTCGTCCACGCGGGACCAGTCCACGTTGTCCTCGCTGACCGCGTCCAGGCTCACCGGCGCGTACGGGCTGTCGTCCAGCGTCTCGAAGTGCGGCAGGAGCAGGACCGCGTCCACCCCGTCGGGGGCCAGCTCGTCGCGGTAGAAGCGCCCCAGCTCCGTGAACTTGCCGATCCCGGGGTCGGCCGTCTCCCGGCGAAGCGCGTAGAGCGGCACCGTCACCGCCTTGCGCGTGGATTTGGGATCCTGCCACCAGGAGGGATCGGACCGCGACGGCGGCGCCGCGGCCGGAGCCGGGGCCCGGGCCGCGGCCTGGACCGGAAGCGCGTCCAGCGCCAGCGTCTGCACGGACGCGCGGCCCGGCAGGACGGCGGCCAGGACCGCGCCCAGGGCCGAGCTCAGCGCGCGCCGCGCCGGC
>JAJXTZ010000208.1 GCA_021783355.1 bacterium
GGCCGCGGGGAGCGCGGCCGAAGGCAGCGACGCCGCCGTCAGCGACGGCGCCAGAGCCGCGGCCGGGACCGCGGCGGCGGCCGACGACAGGGCGCCCAGCGTGGAGCGGACCGCGGTAGCCTCGACGGCGACCTGCGCGGCGGCGGGAGCGGCCGCGAGCAGGGCCCCGAGTCCGGCGGCCAGGGTTTTGACGGCGAGCGAGTTCTTCATGGGTGGCTCCTAATATGCGGCGCGGGCCTTCGAGTTGAAATGAGCGGCGATGGTCTCGAGGGGGTCGCCCTCGGTGGAGAGAACGATGGGGCGCACGCCGGCGGCCTCCAGATCGCGCGCGATGCGCCCCTCGCGGCGCGCGGCGGCCGACGCCATGTCCGCGCGCGTGCGCTTGGAGCCCGTGTCGAGCGTGCGCTCGGCGCCGGATTCGGCGTCCACGGTCGGCAGCAGGCCCACGTCCGGCAGGGCCTTGGTCTCGGCGGGGTCCAGCACCCGGATCGCGCGCACGTCGTCGCGCGAGGCCAGGGCGGAGAGGCCCTCCTTGAAGCCGGGGGCGATGAAATCGGAGACGACGGCCACCATCGCGCGCGAGCGCGAGAGGGCCAGGGCCTGCTCGAGCGCCGGGTTCAAGTCCGTGCCCTTGCCCGTGGTCCGGGCGGCCAGGAGCTCGTCCACCAGGCGCGCCGCGTGCCGCGCGCCGCCGCGGGGCGGGATCACCGCCTCCACATGGTCGCTGAAGAGGACCGCGCCGACGCGCACGTTGAGCCGCGCCGCGGCCAGGGCCAGCGCCGAGGCCGCGTCCTCGATCACCGCGCGCTTGTCCGCGCCGCGCGTGCCGACGCGGCCCGAGCCGCTGACGTCCACCAGCAGGATCAGCGGCATGTCCTTTTCAACCTCGAACTTCTTGGTGTAGATCTCGCCCTTCTTGGCGGAGGTCTTCCAGTCGATCTCGCGGTAGTCCTCGCCGGCGTAGGGCCGCGCCTCGGCGAAGTCCAGCCCGCCCGAGCCCACGAAGAACGAGCGGAACGAGCCGCCGACCACCGAGGACGCCATGCGCCGCGCCGCCAGGTCGATGCGGCCCAGCCGCTCGCGCGCGCGCGCCGCGGCCGCTTCCGGCGCCGGCGCGGCCTCCGCCTCCGGGCGGAACGCGTACTTCCAGATCAGCCAGGTGGCGACGGCCGCGGCCAGGCCCGCCCACAGCCACGGCCCCAGCGCGGGCGCGGCCGCCAGGACTCCCAGCGGCGCCAGGCCCAGCCCGTGCAGGCGCGGCGCGGGGGCCTTGAGCATCGCCTCCAATTGCGCCGCGCGGTCCAGCGCGTCCTGGATCAGCGCCCGCTCGTCGGGCGTCAGCGCGTGCGCCGAGCTCCCGGCGCCGATCGTCCCGGAGGCCAGCAGGGCCTTCAAGTGCGCCTGGAGCTTGTCCAGGCGCGCCGGCGTGTAGCTGGAGCCCCAGGCCCCGTCGCCGTAGGTCCCGGCCTGCGGGGCGGTCAGGCCCGCGGCCTTCATGTCGTCGAAGAAGATCGTCCCGGGCATCTTGAAGTACGGCAGGGACAGCGCCATGTTCAGGCGCTCGACCGCGTCGGCCAGCGCCGAGCCCTGCGGCACGCCGAAGCCCGGCGCCGCCTTGATCAGCGCGTCCACGCGGGCGGCGAGATCCTTCGCCCCGGCCTTGAGCATCGCCGCGCGCAGGGCTTCCAGTTGCCGCGCCGCGAACTCCTCGCGCACGACGGGCGGGCCCAAGGAGGAGCGCACCAGCACCGAGGCGTCCGTCAGCGCCTGGACCGCGGCCGGGTCCGGGAAGGCCTTGAGGAAGTCGGTCGCGGAAGCCTTGATCGCGTCCCCGTAGGCCTTGACCACCAGCGCCCGGTCCTGGGCGGAGAGCAGATGCGAGGCGACCGCGCGCGACGCGACGGCCCAGGCCTGGCCGGCGCGCGCCGAGGCGGCGGCCGCGGCCATCATCTTGGGAAGGACGATGAGGACCTCGTCCTCGCTCATCCCGCCGCCGTTGGGCGCGGACAGGCGCGCCAGCAGGGCGGTCTCCGCCGCGATCAGATAGGCCCCGTCCTTGGGCGCCGTCTCCAGCGACGCGGCCACCAGCGCCGGCGCCCAGACGGCGTCGCCCTTCAACGCGGCCAGGACGGCGGCGGGCCCGGCGGGCTCGTCCTTGGGCGCGGAGTCCGGGTAGCCGGCGCGCCACTGCGCGTCCACGGCCAGCAGCGCGGAGGCGACCCAGGTCTTCTGCGCCAGGTTCAGCTTCTTGCCGCGGAAGGAATCCGCGCGGCGCAGGTCCAGCAGGAACGCGCGGAAGGACGCCAGCTTGGCGGCGTCCATGTCATGGACGAAGGCCGGGGCGCCGAGGTCGGTCTTGGCGGCCAGGCCGCGCGCCGCCAGCGCGTCGCGCAGCGCGACGGCGTTCTGGTAGTCGTAGTCGCCGACGAAGGCGGCGTAGCCGTTCATGATCACGCCCGCCAGGCGCGCGGCGACCAGCTCGGAGACCGCGCCGCCCTGGACCGCGCCGGACGCGGCGTCGGCCTGCAGGGCCGCGGCCACCACGCGCTGGGCGCGGGCCAGGAACTCGGCCTGCGCGGGCGTGGCCGCCGAGAGGCCGCCCAGGGCCGCCTGCAGGCCCTGCAGCTCCCAGAGCTCGTATTCGGCGCGGTAGGACGCGCCCATCGAGTAGCCGTCTTCCGCGTCCTGCGGCTGATCCGGGGGCAGGACGCCGTCGGCCAGCAGGCGCGCGTGCAGGTCCGGGTAGAGGGCCTCGGCGCGCGCGACGACGGCGTTGACCGCGTCGGCCGAGACGCGCCGGCCCTCGCGCGCGAGCGGCGCGGGGACGGCCGCGCCGCCCTGGGCCGCCCCGGAGACCGCGCCGCCGGTCAGGTCCAGCGCCCGCGCCAGCACCGGCGCCGGGAAGTCCGCCTTCTGGTGGGCGGCCGCGGCGGCCTGCTGGGCCTGGATGGTGAACGGCGCCCGGGCCTCGTCGAGGGCCTGCAGGGCCTTGACCGTCTGGTCGAAGAAGGCGTCCGCGGCCTTGGCCTGCGCGGCGGCCGCCTCCGGCGCCTGGGTCCCGGCGTCGGGCTGGGCCAGGCGCTGGTAGCCGAAGTACAGGGACCAGAGCTGGAGCTGGGGGTCGGAGGCGAAGCGCGCCTCGACCCCGCCCAGGCGCTCGTAGAAGCGCGCGGCCTTGTCCGACGCGGTCAGGTCCCCGTACAGGGACTGGAACGCGGCCTGGCGGACCTGAGCGTTGGGGCTCTTCAGCACGCGGAAGACGTTCTGGAAGGCCGCGTCGGAGCCCTCCGCGACGCCCAGGTCCACCAGCTTGACCAGCAGGCGCGCGGCGTTGGCGTCCTGGCCGGAGGCCGCGATGCTGCCCTCCAGCGAGCGCCACAGGTCCTCGCTGTTGCGCTCGATGAGAGCCGTCAGCAGGGTGGTCTCGGCCTTCTCGTCCAAGGGGAGGTAGGCCGCGCGGCGGAAGGCGGCGGCCAGCAGGTTGTCGGCCTTGGGGTCCGGGGACTCGCGCAGGACCTGCATCGCGCGCTCGAACTCGGGGCCGACGGTCTTGACCGAGCGGTCCCAGTCGCGCAGGGCGGGCAGGACGACCTGCGGGATGCGCGCGTCGGCGTACTGGTCGCTGAAGACGAAGAAGTCGTCGCCGTAGAAGATCTGGAAGGCCGCGGCGCGGGAGGCGGCCTGCTCGCGCGCGAAGCGCACCGTGCCCAGGCCGGAGACCACGCTGGACCCGGCGGTGACGGCGATCAGCGCGACGGCCAGGGCCCGCTTCAAGCGCTGGGAGAGCGGGCGGCGCGCGGCGGCCGGGGCCGGCGTCTCGGCGGGCTCGCCGGAGGCGGCGGCGCGCAGGTCGTCCAGGCGCTCGCGCGCGTCGGCGTGGTCCAG
>JAJXTZ010000044.1 GCA_021783355.1 bacterium
GGCGCCCGCGTCGCGGTCGCAAGCCAGGATCCGCGGGAAGGGCGCCGCCGGCGCGGCGTCCGCGGCGGCGCGCGCCCGCCGCCAGGCCGCCTCATCGAAGCCCGGCCAGTCCTGGAACGCGAAGCGGCGCCCGCGGCACGGCGGGATCCCCGCCGCCATCAGCGCGGCTTCGATGGCGATCGTCCCGGAGCCGCAGAAGGGGTCCAGCAAGGTCCCGCGCCGGTCCCAGCCCGAGGCCAGCACGAGCGCCGCGGCCAGCGTCTCCTTGAGCGGCGCCTTGCCCGAGGCCAGCCGGTAGCCGCGGCGATGCAGGGGCGCGCCGGAGGCATCGAGCTCCACGGTGAACGCGTCGTTCTCGGCGCGCACCAGCGCCAACGGCGCCTCCTCGTCGCGGGCCTTCGGGCACGGGCGCCCGAGCCGCTCCCCCGCGGCCTCGGCGACGCGCTCCGCGACGGCGCCCTCGTGGTAGAGGCGCGAGCCCCGGCAATCGGCGCGCACCCGCAGCGGGCGCCCGGGCGCCAGGAACCGCTCCCACGGCAGGCGCGCCGCCTCCCGGCGCAGCGCCGCGAAGTCCCCGGCCGAGAAGCGCCCCAGCCGGACCAGCACCCGGTCGGCCGAACGCAGGAGCAGGTTCGCGCGCGCCAGCGCCTGCGCGTCCCCGTCGAACTCCACGCGCCCGTCGGCGCCCGGCGCGGCCAGGAACAGCCGCGGACGGCGCAGTCCCAGCGCGGTCAGCTCCTGGGCCAGGACGGGCTCCAGGCCCGGCGCGCCGGCGGCGACGAGGTCCATGCCCTATTCCGCCGGCACGACGAGCCCGCTGAGCATCCGGTCGCCGTCGTAATGGAACAGCCCGCGGAAGCGCCGTCCCTCCAGCATCCACGGGATCCAGTGACGGTCGTCGGTCCACATCTCGTCGAAGGGCACCGCCGAAGTCTCGACCCAGAACGGATCGGCCTCGTCGGTCTCCACCGGCGTCCCCGCGGCCCCGGTCGCCGTGAAGACCGCGCAATGAAGGGCGTAGCCGTCGACGAACTGAAAACACAGCTCGCCGGCGCGCTGCAGCCCGAAGGGGTCCAGGCCCACCTCCTCGCGGGTCTCTCGGCGCGCGGCGTCGAGCTCGCTCTCCCCCGGCTCCAGACGGCCGCCCGGGCCGTTGATCTTGCCCGCGCCCAGGCCGCGCTTCTTGCGGATGAGGAGCACGCGCCCGCCCGAGACGATGAAGCAGAGCGCGGCGCGCTCCGAGGGCTTCCAGCGCGTCCAGTCCGGCCCGGCCGGCGCGGCGCTCACGCGCCGCCGCCCGCGAGGAGACGGTCCACGACCGCCCGGGCCGCGCGGAACTCGGCCGGGGCGAAAAGGCCCCAGCGCAGGCGCTCCAGGGCCTGGCGCCCCAGCCGCGCGGGGGCCAGCAGCGCCGGCGGAAGGAAGCTGGCCCACCAAAGGCGGGTCCGCCGCGCGTCCGCGCCCAGTTCGCGTTCCAGCAGGGACCGCGCCGCGCGGCCTTTCAGGGACTTCCACAGGTAGCCGGCCACCTCGCGCGCGACCTCGCGGCGGCGCGCGGCGGCGACCTCCGCCGGCGCCCCGGAGCCGCGCAGGGCCTCCATGGACTCCAGAAAGTCGCGCTCGTGGTCGCGCGTGATCTGGCCCTCGTGGATGAATCGCACGGCCAGCGGCTCGCGCAGGACGCCGACCTCCAGGCCGTCCTTGAACATGCGCGCGTAGAGCTCGGTGTCCTCCAGGATGCGCAGGTCCTCGCGGAAGAAGCCGGTCGTCTCGAAGGCCGAGCGGCGCACGCAGACCATCGTGGTCACGTACGGCAGCCACTTGTCCCCCACCGCGTACCAACCCGGCACCCTCCCCTCCGGGATCTCCCGCGCGGGGTCGAAGAGCAGGCCGGTCAGCCTCCCCCAGCGGTGGACGAAAGCGTTCGTGAACCAGAAGCCGGCGGACGGCCGGGACGAGATCGCGGCGCCCAAGGCCTCCAGGCGGCGGGGCAGGAAGAGGTCGTCGGAGTCCAGGAAGGCGATCCACTCGCCGCGCGCGGCGCGGATGGCCTGGTTGCGGCAGGCGTGCTGGCCGCGGTTCTTCTCGTTCCAGAAGAAGCGCAGGCGCGGGTCCGTGAAGCCGGAGAGCGCGGCGCGCGTGCCGTCGGTGGAGCCGTCGTCGACGACCAGGCACTCCCAGTCCGCGGAGGTCTGCGCCAGCACCGAGCGCACCGCCGCCGCGGCCGAGACCGCGCGGTCGAAGGTGGGCATCACGACGGAGAATCGGGGCGTCGTCATCGCGTCCGCGCGCCGCGTCCGGCCGGCGTCAGAGCTTCGGGGGGCCGACCTTGTAACCGGTGAACGGCGGCTCGCCGGGCGCCGGCGCCTTCGGCGGCGGCGGCAGCTTGATCAGCCGCCCCTCCTGCTGGGCCTTGCGGTAGACGACCTCCAGGTTGCGCTTGGCCTGGTCGTTGGTCGCGTCGTAAGCGAGAGCGGTCAGGTAGGCTTTCTCGGCCTGGCGCAGGTGGTCCTCGCGGTCGCGCCCGCCGCCGGCGGTGGCGGCCTGCTCGGCGAGGTAGTGGGCGTTGGCCAGGCTGGTGTAGGCCTGCGAGCCTTCCTTGTTGAACGGAGGCTGGGGCAGCGCGTGCCGGTGGACCCAGATCGTCTTGCCGTCGGGACCGGTCTCCTGCATGTACGGCTGGTAGGCCAGCAGCGTGCGGCGCAGGAAGGCGTTGGCCAGCAGCTTGGGGTCCACGGCGCAGGCGCGCGCCATGATGAGGTTGTCGTAGGTCTGGATCGCCTTGTCGTACTGGCGGCGCATCAGGTAGATCTGCGCCATCCGGTAGTAGTTCGGCGGAAAGACCGGGTCGATCTCCTCGTAGAGTCGGTAGCGCGTCAGCGCGAGGTCCAGGAAATGCTGGACCTCGGCGTCGGGCCGGTGATGGTCGATCGCCCACTGCGCGCGGCGCATGTGCAGGTTGCCGACCTGGTGGTGCATCTGCACGTAGTTCGGGGCCAGCCGCCGGACCTCGTTGTACCAGTACAGCGCGCGCTCATAGTCGTCGCGCGGGACGTTGTCGGTGTCGCCCCAGGCCGGATTGTAGACCTTCGTCATGTCGAAGCGGTCGTTGAAGACGTTGCCGAGGAAGTACTTCGCCATCACGAAATTGGGGTCAAGCCTGTTGACGATCAGGTAGTTGGCGACGGCCGCGTCCCAGTTGCGTTCCTTCGAGAAGTAGATCGCGACGTTGTGGTGGATGTCCGCCTTGAAGTAGCCCCAGAACAGGTACAGCGGCTGGAGCATGGCCAGCACCAGCGCCGGGATCACGGGGTTCTCGGACATCAGGCACAGGCGCACCAGCGCGTAGCCCAGCCCCAGCATGCAGCCCGCGAACACGCCCCAGGCCAGCCACCACTGGAGGAGTTCGCCGCCGGACGCGGCCGTGGCCCGCGTCAGCGGGCCCAGGAGGGACGCGAACTCGCCGAACATGCCGCCGAAGCCGACCGCGCGCGACAGCGGGCCCCAGCCCCTGAGCACGGCGAAGTAGCACAGGCCCCCGATCGCGGCCAGGCGCATCGGCCAGATCAGGAACTCGGAGAGCGTCTTCCAGAGCGCGGCCGGCTCCTCCGCGCCGGGCGCGGGGGCGCCCCTCGGCGGCGGCGGCGCGTCCGGACGCGGGTGCAGCTCGTACAGGGCGTGGCCGCGCGCCAGGTTGACGATCATGCCCGAGAGCAGGCCCAGGTAGACGCCGGACGAGACGAAGCGCAGGCTCACGTCGAAGAGGTTGTGGCCCAGCATGCCGCAGAAGGACACCAGGAAGCCCGTCAGGTCGTAGGCGCGCGGCGGCGGGCGCCCGTCCTTGAGCGACAGCGAGGTGGTCAGCTGCCCCAGCGAGCGGAAGCCGACGATCAGGGTGCTGATCACCAGCCACAGGAAGATACCGAACCCCAGGATGCCGTTGTCGAAGAGCTGCTCGAGGTACTCGTCCTCGGCGTGATCGGTCTCGGTGTTGTGCTTGCCTTCGATGTGGAAGATCGGCGGGCGGCGGAAAGCCGGATAGAGGGGCGGGAAGGAGCCCACGCCCGAGCCGATCCAGGGCTGGGTCCGGATCATCTCCCAGGTCCCCTCCCAGGTGAACACGCGGAAGTTGATCGAGACGATGTGCGTCTCCAGGTTCTTGGCGGTGACCCCGAGCAGCGCCAGGGCGCCGAACGCCGCAGCCCCCAGGATCTTGGCGCGGTAGCGCTTCGTGTATTCCTTGTAATAGACCAGGGCGACCGCGCCGAAGAGCACGCAGACCAGCGCGAAGCCCAGCCACGCGCCCTTGGTCTGCGTCGCCACCAGGTTCACGAGCAGCAGCGCCATCAGGGGCACCAGGCTCCACTTCCGGGTCTTCAGGAACTGGGTGAGGAGGATCGGGAAGATGATGACGAGGAAGTCGCCGTAGAAGTTGGGGTTGCCGTAGGTGGAGAACACGCGCGGGCCGAACGCGCCGCGCCAGACGAACGGGTCGATCCCCTTGCCGACTCCCGGCGGGAAGAACGCGTAATCGACGACCTGCAGGGTGCCGTAGCCGATCGCGACCCAGGCCGCGGCGATGAGCCCCCTGATCAGGGTCTGCACGCCCCTCTCGTTGAGCTCGTAGATCGCAATCAGCGCCACGATCATGTAGAACATGTGGCGGATGAAGAAATCCACGCTCGCCATGTGGTACGGGGCGTGCAGGTAGGACAGGATGCCGACCACCAGGTAGGCCAGGAACGGCGAGAGGCAGACCAGATCCTCCTTGTTGAGGGCGTGGCGCCCGGCCAGGGCGAGGCGGGAGAGCCAGAGGATCAGCAGGCCCAGGCCGCCCATCTGCATCATCGTGATCTTCACCTGCGCGGAGTCGTAGGTGCGCAGGAAGAACAGCGAGGAGATCAGGAAGTAGAGGGTCGGCAGCCAGAGGGTGATCGCCTTGTGGGCGAACTCCTCGGCGTCCGCGCGCACGAACCGCGGAGCGCCCTTCCTCTTATCGGACATGCGGGTCCATTCTACTTAATATGAGGCGGTCGGCCGCGGCGCAGGCCAGAAGGATCATCCCCCCCATCAGCGGCAGGCGGTAGCGGATGACCGCGTGGACCGCGCCGTAGACCCCGGTCATCGCCAGCACGGAGGCCGGCAGGACCGGTAGCTCCCGCCAGCGCGAGCGGAAGAGCCACAGTCCGAGGAAGCCCAGCGGGATGATCCAGGCGTCGGAGAGCAGGCTCAGCGCGACGAGGAGCGCGTATGGATACTGGTAATGGCGCCGGTAAGGCCAAGGGCGCCAATACTTGGCGACGCCGGCGACGGCCCGCGAGAGGAAGGTCCCCGGATGCGCGCCGATCCAGCGGAAGGCCGCCTTCATCAGCAGGTCGTTGCGCGCCGCCTCGGGCAGGCCCCGCGCCGCGGCGAAATCCGGGGAGGCCGCCACGATTTCGAGCTGGCGGGGGGTGCCCAGCTCGTCCGGGGGCACGATCAGGGCCTGCAGGAACTCCTCGCCGCCGTGAGTGCTGCCGGCCACGAAGCGCCCCTGCACGGCCCAGTTGCGCGCGGTCCAGGCCGAAAAGGCCAGCAGGAGCGGAGCCAGGTAGAGCCCGAAGCGGCGGACGCGCGTCCCCTTCGGGGCGGACGGCCACAGGAGCAGCCCCGCCAGGGCGCAGGCCGGCAGGACGGCCGAGTTCGCCATCCCGTAGGCCGCCGCCGCGGTCCCGCCGAGCAGCGCGGCGCGCGCGCCCGCGGGGTCGCCGGCCGGGGCGCTCCAGTCCGCGCTGGACCAGAGCAGGACGCCGAACCAGAAGCACAGCCAGGTCTCACGGAAGAAATACGCGCAGTAGTACACCGACTGCGGATAGAGGAGGAAGACGGCCAGCGCGGCCAGCGCCGCGCGCTCGCCGAACAGTCGCCGGCCCGTCCGCCACAACAGCCACCCCGTCGCGGCCGAGAGCAGGCACTGCAGGAAGACCACCAGCCAGGGCCGCACCCCGAAGAGGGCGTAGACCGCCGCGATGAAGAACGGGAACGACGGCTCGCGGAAGGAGGTCGGATGCCCCGGGACCAGCGCGTAGCCCCCGCCGTGCACCAGGGAGAGCGCGATCGTCTCGTAGCCGTCGGAGCTGGTGGGCAGGTAGTGCGAGGTGAAGCCGCGCCAGGCGTAGGCGAAGCGCAGCAGCAGGCCCAAGGCGAGCGCCCCCCCGGCCAGCCGCCGCGCGCGCGCCGCGTCCAGGCTCACGAGACCCGGCGCCCCAGGCGGATCTCCTTCAGGAGCTGGCGCGTGAACTCCACGCCCGTGGGCCAGGAGTGGGCCGTGCTCTGCCCGCCCAGGCGCGCCGACTCGTGAGTCGGGAATTCGCCGATGCGCAGGCCCAGCTTCATCATCCGGATGGACATCAGGTATTCGATCACGAAGCCGTCCACGCGGCACGCGCAGCGCCGGAAGCTGTCGGCGCGCACCGCGCGGAAGCCGTTGATCGTGTCGGTGACGTAGGGCCCGCGGTTCCAGAGCGCGTTGGCCAGGAAGGTGAAGGCCATGTTCACCCATTTACGGGCCTTGATCGCCTGGTCGTCCTCCTCGTTGTGCGCGCCCTTGGCCATGCGCGAGGCGACGACCAGGTCGTGGCCGCCGGCCTCCAGCGTCTCGAAGGCCTTCGGGATGTCGGCCGGGTCCTCGTTGCCGTCGGGGCTGAAATAACACAGGACCTCGGCGTCGGTCGCGTCCACGGCCACCTGGAACGCGCAGCCGCGGCCGCGGCGCGGCTGGCCGAGCACGCGCACCCCCTTGGACTCCAGGTACGCGACGGTGCCGTCCTTGGAGCCGCCGTCCACCGCGAAGACCTCGTCGGCGGCGGAGAGCGGGATGCGGTCGAAGAGCTTGGGCAGGGCCTCGATCTCGTTGAAGGTCAGCAGGACCAGCGCCCGCTTCAAGCGGCTCATCGGCGGCTCCTCCGCGTCCGGGGGTTGCCCGTCATCTCGTGGGCGCGGTACCACTCGATCGTCCGGCGCAGGCCCTCTTCCAGGCTCACGCGCGCCCGGAAGCCGATCGCGGCGCGCGCGCGGGAGACGTCGCAGCGCCGGCGCGGCTGGCCGGAGGGCTTGGAGCGGTCGAAGACCAGGCGCGCACCGGTGCCGGCCAGGCGCACGATCGTCGCGGCGAGGTCCTTGATCGAGACCTCCTCGTCGGCGCCGACGTTCAGCGCCTCGGCGACCGGGTGCTTCTCGGCCACCTCCAGCACGCCGCGCGCGAAGTCCTCCACGAAGAGGAACGACCGCGTCGAGGAGCCGTCGCCCCAGACGACGACCGGATCCTCGCCGTCGCAGACGCGCTTGACCAGCGCCGCGATCACGTGCGAGCGCTCCGGGCCGAAGTGGTCGCGGGGGCCGTAGGCGTTGTACGGACGGGCGATCGCCACCTCCATCCCGTACTCGGCGGCATAGGCGCGTCCCGCGTACTCCTGCATGCGCTTGGCCCAGCCGTAGCCCTCGTTCGTGCGCTCCGGGGCGTCGCGGAAGCCCTCGCTTTCCGGCGTGGGGATCGCGCAGTCGCGCGGGTAGACGCAGGCGGAGCTGACCACGACGAAGCGGCCCACGCCGGCCTGGCGCGCGGCCTCCAGGACCGTCAAACCGATCCCCATGTTGTCGCGGAACAGCGAGCCGTGGTGGACGCTGTTGTACTGGACCCCGCCGACCGAGGCGGCCATGTTGATCACGACGTCCTGGCCGCGGCACAGCCGGCGCATCGCGGCCGGCTCGGCGGCGTCGGCGCGGACGAAGCGGACGCTCTTCCACACCGCGGCCAGGTTGCGCCGCGCCTTGGCTGGGTCGCGGCCGACGGCGGTCACGCGCGCCCCGCGCGACGAGGCGAGCAGGCGCTCGACCAGGTGGCTGCCGATGAAGCCGGCGCCTCCGGTCACCAGCACCCGCTTGCGGTCCCAATAGCCCATGCGGCGAGGATTCTATCAATTCGCGCGGGTCCCCGCCCGGGGACGGAATGCTACAATCCCCGCCGATGGCGGACTTGGAGCTCTCCATCGTGATCCCGGCGCTCGACGAGGAGCGCACGATCGCGCACTGCGTCGGCAAGGCGCTGAAGGCGGTCGCCGCCCTGGGCGTCCCGGGCGAGGTCGTCGTCGCCGACAACGGCTCGACCGACCGCACCCGGGAGATCGCCGCCGGCCTGGGCGCCCGCGTGGTCCCGGTGGACGGCAAAGGCTACGGGCGCGCGCTGCGCGGCGGGTTCTCCGCGGCGCGCGGGCGCTACCTGATCATGGCCGACGCCGACGGCTCCTACGACTTCGAGCAGGCTCCGCGCTACGCGCAGAAGCTGCGCGAGGGCTTCGACTTCGTCGTCGGCAACCGCTTCCAGGGGGTCATCGCGCCGGGCGCGATGCCCTTTTTGAACCGCCATCTCGGCACGCCGGTCCTGACCGGCGTGGCGAACATGCTCTTCTCCACCGGCCTCGGGGACGTCAACTGCGGGATGCGCGGCCTCACGAAGGACGCCTTCGAGCGCATGAGCCTGAAGGCCGACGGCATGGAGTTCGCCACCGAGATGATCGTGAAGGCCTCGCTGCTGAAGCTGCGCATCGCGGAGGTCCCCTGCGACCTGCGCAAGGACCTGCGCGACCGCCCGCCGCACCTGCGCCGCTGGCGCGACGGCTGGCGCCACCTGCGCTTCATGCTCCTGTTCTCCCCCACCGGGACCTTCCTGGCGCCGGGAGCGGTGCTGTGCTTCCTGGGGGCGCTGGGCCTGGCCGCGGTGACCGCGCGCGACGCGCTGGCCCCCGCCGCGCTGCCGTGGCTGGGCTCGCGCCACGCGCTGACCGCGCTCCTCCTGTGGCAGACCGGCGCCAGCGTGCTGGGCCTGGGCGTCGTGGCGCAGGAGGCCGACTACCAAGAGCGCTTCGACGCGGACAACCGCGTGATCGCCTTCCTGCACCGGACCTTCAGCCTGGAGAAGGGGCTGATGATCGGGACCGCGCTGATGCTGGCCGGCCTGCTCGGTCTGGCCTACTTCCCCCTCTCGTACTACGCGCACCTCTTCCCGATGGGCTCCGAGGCCCTGCGCCTCGACCTCGCGGTGACCGCGATCGCCGCGACCCTGACCGGCGTGCAGTGCGCGTTCGCCTCCCTGGCCCTGGGCCTGTTCTACCTCCGGGTCAAATGAACGAGACTCACGCCGAGTTCTACGAGCGCTGGTCGGCCGCCGCGCGGCCCTATTTCGCCTGGCAGTTCGCGCAGTTCGCCCCGTTCGTCGGGCGCCGCGCCGCCGACGTCGGCTGCGGGCTGGGCAGCTTCGTCGAGCACTTCCTGGCCGCCGGGGTCGAGCGCTACCTCGGCGTCGAGCCGGACCCGGAGCTGCGCGCGCGCTTCACGCAGCGCCACCGCGACCCTCGCGTCCGCCTGGCCCGGACCGGGGACGCGACCGACCCGGCCTTGGCCGAGGAGATGCGCGCGGCCGGGATCGACACCGCGTTCAGCGTGAACGTGCTCGAGCACATCGAGCGCGACGATCTGGCCCTCGCGCGCATGATCGACGGGACCGCGCCCGGCGGCACCGTCTGCCTGCTGGTCCCCGCGCACCCGTTCCTGTACGGCACGCTGGACGCGCTCGACGGGCACTACCGCCGCTACACGAAGGGCTCGCTGCGCGCGCTCGTGGAGCGCGCCGGCGCCGGGAAGGTCGACTGGCTCCGGCTCCACCGCTTCAACGCCCTCGCCGCGCTGGGCTGGTTCGTCAAGGGCCGCGTCCTCAAGGAGACCGCGCAGGCCGATGAGAACTACGCGCTGATGAACGCGGTCCTGCCGCTGGTCTCGCGCGCCGAGCGCCTGGTCCGCCCGCCGTTCGGTCTGTCGCTGATCGCGGTCCTGCGGCGGCGCTGAGGCCGCGCGCTCAGGCGCGCGGCAGGCGCGCGTCCAGGCGGTCCGCCGCGTCGAAGCCCATCTTCATCGCGACGTGCGTGTTCACGTACTGGAAGCGGCCCTGACGGCCGGCGGTCTCGGCGTTCTCCAGAGACGCGAAGGCGTCCAGCAGGGTCTTCAGCGCCGCCTCGTAGCCGAGCAGGTACATCGGATGCGCGTGGCGCGCGCGGAACACGTGGGTCGCGGCGATCTCCCCGCGCGCGAGGACGTCCTCGCGGACCAGGTCGGCCACGACCTCCTCGACGACGAGCGCCTCGTCGCTCCAGAGCGGGTCCTTCGGGTCGCAGGTGACCTCGGCGACCAGCAGCGTGGTCCCCGGCGGGTCGATGCGGAAGCCGAAGTGCGAGAGGTCGGTAATCCGGTTGAACGAGTGCTCGCGGAAGTACATGAACGAGGCGCGCAGGACCTTCGACCGCCGGACCTTGAGGCCGACGAAGACGATCGCGCGGAAGCGCAGGGCCGCGGCCGCCGCCTCGACCTCGCCGCCGAGCCCGGGGGAGAACATGCGCGCGGCCTCGTTGATCGCCAGCGTGTTGATCACGCCCGCGCACTCGACCGTCTCCCGCGCGCCCCCGTGCTCCAGCTCCACGGCGGTCGCGCGCGCGCCGTCGCGCCGCACGGCGACCGCGCGGGTGGAGAGCCGGAGCTCCCCGCCCTTCTTCAGGAAGTCCTCGGCCATGCGCTCGCAGATCAGCGAGAAGCCGCGGCGCGTGGTCCACAGCTCCCCCTCGACCTTCTCGACGAAGCCCTCGGTCTTGAGCGCCGCGCCGCGCGCGAAGGCGCGCCTCAGTCCGGCCGCGGCCTTGTCGAGGAACTCCAGGATGTTGAGGCGCGGGATGCGCTCGCGCGCGAACGACGGCGAGAAGCCCGACGGCGGCACGCCCCAGACGCGCGTGATGTAGTCGCGGAAGAAGAGCCGGTAGAGCACGTCGCCATAGTAGCGCTTGAGCACCGTCTCGGAGGTCTCGACCTCCGGCGCCACGAGCGCGCCCTTGACGAAGTGCCAGACGAAGCTCAGGCCCGCGCCGATCACGGTGGTCACCGGGAGCTTGAGCAGGACATCCGGGACGGAGAGCGGGAACTTGAAGTAGCCGCCGAGGAACTTGATCTGGATCGTGCGCTCGTAGGGGAGGAGCTCGTCCCCCATCAGCGCCTTCACGTCGGCCAGCAGGACCGGGTCCGTGGTGTGGAAGATGTGCGGGCCGTACTCATAGACGTCGCCGCCGAGCTGGATGCCGCCGGCGAGCCCCCCGGGATGGTCCTGGGCCTCGACGAGGAGGACGCGCCGTCCGCGCTGCCGCAGACGCCGCGCGGCGCTCAGGCCGGCGACGCCCGCGCCGAGGACGACGACCGGCCGCTCGCTCATCCCTTCCAGCCCTTGACGGTCTCGACGATGTAGGCCGCGTCGGACTCCTTGAGCCCGGGATGGATCGGCAGGCTCAGGGCCTCCTCGTTGAGGCGCTCGCAGACCGGCAGGCGGGCGTCCGAGCCGTAGATCGTGTTCAGGTGCAGCGGGTGGTAGCGCAGGGTCGTGTAGACGCCCTTGTCGTACATGTACTTGGCGAACGCGTCGCGCCGGCCGCCGCCGACGCGCACGCAGTAGGTGAAGTACGAGTGGCGCGCGTCCGCCGGCGCGTCCTGCGGCCTGACCAGCCAGCCCAGGCCCGCGAACTCCTTCTGGTAGAGTTCCCAAAGGCTCTTCCGGTAGGCCTGCATCGCGTCGAGCTTGCGCAGCTGGGCCAGGCCGATGGAGGCCGCGATGTCCGAGGGCAGCATCTTCGGGAAGAAATCGGTGACGTTGTACTCCCACCACCGGTCCTTGGAGGCCGACGCCTCGAAGCCGGACTTGCCGATGCCGCAGTAGCGCAGCTGGCGCGCGCGCGCGAGCTTGGCCGGGTCCTTCGTCGTCAGCCCGCCGCCCTCGCCCATGGCCAGGTTCTTGACCGCGTCGAAGCTGTAGATGCCGACCTCGCCGAGGCCGCCGCAGAGCGCGCCCTTCAGGCGCGAGTCCACGGCGTGGGCCGCGTCCTCGACGATCGGCAGGCCGAGCGGCGCGAGCCCGTCGACGCGCGCCGGCAGGCCCGCGTAATGGACGGCCATGACCGCGCGCGTCTTCGGCGTGCGCGCCCGCTCGACGGCCTCGCGCGTGAGGTTGTGGGTGTCCAGGTCCACGTCGCAGAAGACCGGGCGGTGGCCGCAGAGGACGACCGCGTGCGCGCAGGAGATCCAGGTGAACGACGGGACGATCACGTCGGAGCCCGGGGGCAGGTCCAGAAGCTTGACCGCCATGTGCAGGGCGTTGGAGCCGGAGTCGAGCAGGACGAAGCCGGGCAGGCCGCCGCGCGCGGCGAAGTCCTTCTCGAAGGCCGCGGTCTTGGGGCCGATGCCGATCCACTGGGCCTCCAGGCTGCTGCGCACCTCCGCGAGCTCCTCCGGACCCATCTTCGACCCGAACACGTTGATCATCTCAGCCCTCCGTGACGTCGTAGGCGACCGGCGCGAAGCGCGTCCAGTCCAGCGTGAAGATGCGGTGGTCGCCGCCGTCGCCGACGACCTTGAACCCGCAGCGCTCGTAGTAGGAGACCGCCGGGTTGTCCTTGAGCACGCGGCAGCCGATGTCCCGGGTGAACTCCCGGGCGGCGTACGAGCACAGGACCGCCATCGCGGCCTTCATCAGCCCTTTGCCCGACCCGCCGGGGGCGGCGATGATGTTGTACGCGTCGGCCTCGCCGCTCTCCAGGATCCGGAAGCCCAGGCAGCCCGCCTTGCGCCCGCCGTGCTCGACGACGAACATGAAGTCGCGCGGGCGCGCGAGATACCCGTCGAACCAATCCTCCTGCATCTCGGGAGTGATCTCGCCCTTGAAGAAGAAGCCGGCCTTGTTGGCGTTCTTCCAGGAGCGCAGGTCCTCCAGGTCGCCGCGGCCGGCCGAGCGCAGAACGACCCGGGGCTCGGCGCGCGCGGCGAGGACGATCCCGCGGTTCATCGCCCCGCGCGCCTCAGCACGACCATCCCGGCGTCGGCGTAGAAGCTCTCGTCGACCGGGGCCAGCCCCGCCAGGCGCGCGGCCGGAAAGTCCGCGGCGACGGCGTAGCGCCGCCGGAATCCCGCGTCGAGGCCGTCCCACTCCCGCGTCTCGGCGACGATCCAGTCCGGCAGGCGGTCCGGGCGCAGGTCGGCCGGGGTCTCGAAGACCACCAGGCGCACGCGGCTCCACGAAAACGGCGGCGCGTGCGGCGGCTCCGGGTAGCGCAGCAGGCCCACCGACGCGCCGGCCGGCACGCGCGCGTCGATCCAGTCCGCGGCGGCCGTGCGCGTCGCGCGCGGGCCGGACTCGCGGGCCAGGTTGTCGAGGTAGACCGCGCCGCGCAGGCCCGTCTCGGCCAAGGCCGCCGCCAGCACGATCGCCGCCGCCGGCCGCGGCAGGGCCGCCGCGAAATCGGCCGCGAGGAGGACGGCGACCGCCGCGGCCGCGTAGTGCAGGCGCAGCATCCCGACCTGGGCGCCGGAGCCCGGAAAGCGCAGCAGGACCAGCAGGACGCCGCCGAGCACGAGAAGGCCCAGCAGGCGGCGCTTCGGGCCGGCGGCCAGCGCGCGCAGGACCCCGGCCGCGGCCAGCGCCGACAGCGCCCAGCCGAGACCGGCGGGGGCCGCCCGCGTCAGCAGGCCGGGCAGGTCGGACGCCCGGAACCCGAAGCGGGACGGCGCGTAGACGGTCAGCTCCCACGCGAAGTCGCGCGGCGCGAGGAACAGATACGGGTTCGTGAGCGCGAGCAGGCCCGCGCCGAGCGCCGTCGCGGCCAGCGCGTCGCGCCACGGCCCCTCGCGCCGGACGAGACGCGCGAGGACCGGCAGGCCGAGCGCGTAGCCGGCGGCCAGACTGCATCCGGCGGCCATCCCGGCCCCGAGCCCGCAGAGAAGATAGTCGGCCCCGCGGCCCTCCTCGACGGCGCGCACCGCGCCGAACGCGGCCGCGAGGAACCAGAACGCGGCGACCGGGTGGGGCTTGAGCACGTGCGCGTTGACGATCGCCAACGGCGTCAGCGCCCACAGCAGGGCCGCCGCCGTCCCGGTCCGCCGTCCGGACAGCACGCGGCCGAGCTCGAAGAGCAGCCACAGCGTGCCGAGGTGGAACAGCAGGACGTACAGACGGCCGAGCAGGTACAGCCGCCCCATCTCCGCGGGCGCGGACAGATAGCGCGCGAGGTCCGGCGTCAGCCGGGCAAGCCCGACGGCCCGCGCCGCGGCGAGGAAGGCGCCCAGCGGGTACAAGAACGCGCCGCCGTACTCCGCGTAGAGCGGCTCGAAGTTCAGGCGCCACGGGCGCATCCGCGACAGCACGATGAACGACTTCTTCTCGTCCGGGTTGATCGACTGAGTGAGCAGGGCGCGCGCCGAGTTGACGAGCGGGTCCGGCGGGAAGGTCCAGCCGGGCGGGACCTCGACGACGCCCGACACCGAGGTGCGCGGCTCGTCGGCGGCGAGCTCGCGGTGCGCGCGCGCGATGCCCGCGTAGAGGCGCGTCCAAGAGTCCGCCAGCGAGCGGGCGAACGCCTCGGAGCCGCGCACCGCCGCCCTCAGCGCGCGCAGGCGCGCCGGGCCCGGCAGGCCGCCGCCGATGCCGCACAGGCCGGTCGCAAGTCCCACGGCGAGCGCCGCGGCGAGCCCCGCCTCCGAGCGCCAGCCGCCGCGCAGGCGCTTCAGGCGCCAGAGCAGGCGCGCGTAGGCGGGCAGGAGCTTCCAGGCGTTCGCCTTGGACGCGCCGCCGACGCGCGGCGCGTAGTGGATCGGCTCCTCGACGACGCGGCCGCCGGCGGCCAGGATGCCGACCATCAGGTCCTGCTGGACCGAGAAGTCGGTCGCCTCGGACTTCACCGCGCGCGCCGCGGCCGCGCGGTACAGGCGGAAGCCGCTGGACGACTCGTGGACCGGGAGGTCCAGCACGCGGCGCGTGACGACGTTGAGCGAGCGGCTCAGGATCTGCCTGGTCAGCGGCATCTCCGCCGAGCCGCCGCGGCAGTAGCGCGAGCCCACGATCAGGTCGGCCTCGCCGCGGCGGGCCCAGAACCGCTCCAGGGCCTCGGGCGCGTGCGAGCCGTCGGCGTCCAGGATCGCGACCCACTCCGCGCCCGCCGCCGCCAGGCCCTCGCGCACCGCCGAGCCGAAACCGCGCCCGCGCTGGCGCAGCGCCCGCGCCCCGGCCGCCTCGGCGAGGGCGACGGTGCCGTCCCGGGAGCCGCCGTCGATCACCAGGATCTCGCCGCGCACGCCGAGGCGCTCGAAGAGCGCCTTCATGCGCGGCAGCAGGACCTTCAGGCCCGCGGACTCATCGAGGGTCGGGAGGACGACGGAGAGCTCGGGGGCGGCGGACGGCATCGTCTCAGCGCCGCCGGAAGAAGGCGCGGAACTGGGCGACGACGTAGTCCGCGTCCTTCGGAGTCATGTATTGGTGGCAGCCGATGTAGAAGCCGGAGCGGTTGAGCCGCCGCGCGACCGGGTAGCGCGGCTCCAGGTCGCCGAACAGCCTCCGGTACACCGGCTGGTTGAGCAGCGGCATCATGTCGCGCGTCTCGACGCCCCGGTCCTCCAGGAAATTGACCAGCGCGGTCTTGTCCTCGCCGCGCAGGACCAGGCCGTAGAGCATGAAGGTGTGCTCGCGGTCCGGGGGGCAGTACGGCAGCTGGAGGCGGTCCTCGAACTCCTTCAAGCCCGCGCTCAGGCGCCGCGCCATCGCCAGGCGCGCGCGCACGATCCTGTCCTTCTCCTCCAGCTGGGCCAGCCCCAAGGCGGCCTCCAGCTCGGTGGCGCGGAAGCTGTGGCCGACGGAGACGAAGCGGAAGCGCCGCGCGGCGATCTCGTGAAGGCGCGCGCCCGTGGCCTCCGCGTCGTCGTCGATGGACAAATAGATGGAGTCGCGCCCGTGGTTCATCAGGCTGCGCACGCGCACGTGCAGGTCCGGGTCGTTCGTCGTGGTCAGGCCACCGACACCGGTGACGATGTAGTGCGCGACATAGGTGGAGAAACAGCCGATGTCGCCCAGCGAGCCGACCTTGCGCCCCTTGTAGCGCGCGAACATCGTCTCGGCGGAGTCCTCGACGACGGACAGGCCTTTCCGGCGGGCCAGGTCGAGGACGGGGTCCATGTCGGCGGGCAGGCCGAGCAGGTGGACCGGGAAGACGGCGCGCGTGCGCTTGGTCAGCTTCGCGGCGAGCTGGGCGGGGTCGATCGTGTAGGTGCGCGGGTCCACGTCCACGAAGACCGGGGTCAAGCGGTTGTGCAGGGCCACGTTGGAGGTCGCGATGAAAGTGACCGAGGGAACGAGGACCTCGTCGCCGTCGGCCCAGCCGTGCTTCTCCTTGAGCGCCTGGACGGCCACGTGCAGGGCGCTGGTGCCGGAGTTGCAGAAGGCGGCGTGCCGGCAGTCGTGCTCGGCGGCGAAGGCCTCCTCGAAGCGCCGGTGGAACGGCCCGTAGGAGAGGCGTCCCGAGCGCAGGACCTCGCCGACGTAGCGGCGCGCGCGCGCGCCGGCGGCGAAACCCCCGACGCCAATCTCCCGCGCCCTCGCGGGACGGCCCGCGCCGGTCTTCTGGCTCATCGGTGGATTCTAGCTTTTCGGAAGCGCGGGCCAACGCGCGAGGAGCGCCCCGGCCGCCGCCTCGACCGCGAGGCGGCCCAGGCAGTCGCGGTGGCCGCAGTTCAGGTAGTTGAACGGCCTCTCGGGCATGCCCATCCAAGTGCAGGGGCTGCAAAGGATCCCGGTGCGCAGGTCCAGATGGCGGTCCCGGTCCCAGGGAGAGCCGAACTCCGCCGGGTCCGACGGGCCCCACAGCGTCGCGGTCGGCGCGCCCAGAGCCGCCGCGGCCTTGGCGAGGCTGGCGTCGTTGGCGACCAGGAGCGCCGTCCGCTCCAGGACCGCGAAGGTCTCGAGCAGGCCCGTGCGCCCCACCAGCGAGAGGTCCGCCCTCCCCCCCGCCGCGCGGTAGAGCCGCTCCGCCTCGCGCTCCTCGCCGGAGCCGACCAGCACCGGCGCGATCCCCCACGCGCGCTCCAGGCGGCGGGAGAGCTGCGCGAAGCGCTCCGGCGCCCACATCTTCCCGTACTGGTTCCCGGTGGGCCCCAGGTGGAAGGCAAGCAGCGGCGCGCGCGCGCCCAGCAGCTCCGCGGCCTTGCGGCGGGCCGCCTCCGGGACCGGCAGGCGCGGCCG
>JAJXTZ010000209.1 GCA_021783355.1 bacterium
CGACGCGGACGGCAACCTGGCCAGCAAGACCGACTTGGCGCTCAGCACGACGACGAGCTACGCCTTCGACAGCCAGAACGAGCTCACGAGCGTGACGCTGCGGGATGGGACGCATTGGACGTACAAATTCGACGCACAGGGAAGGCGCGTCGAGAAATCGTCGGGGACAGCGGCGGGGCAGGTGGAGCGGTACGTGTACGATGGCCGTGACCTTTTGGCCCGTTTGGACAACCGGAATAATTTGCTTGGAATTTTTACAAATGGGCTCGGGCTGGATGAGCCGTTACAGGTGCATACAACGGATAATGGTGATACTTGGTACCACCAAGATGCATTGGGCAGCGTTAAGGTGCTGAGTGGGCCGCAAGGGGATATTTCTGAGAAAGATGAATATTTAAGTTTCGGGCAGGGTTTTATTACGAATGCTGTGAACACCTCGCTCGGAGCATCTGCCGTTGGGAATAATTTGTCGTTTGACGGAAGAGAGTATGATGGAGAACGGGGCGAGCTGTATGTTCGTGCACGATATTATGATCCTCAAACGGGACGATTTCTTTCAGTTGACCCGTTGGGCTTTGTTGGAGGTATAAACCTATTTGCTTTTACGAATAACAATCCCATATTGCTTGGAGATCCTTTGGGATTGGCGTGGCAAGCTTCGGGAGGTCTCGGAGCGCTTGGCGGAGCCGCCCTATTTCCATTCGTCGGGGGTTTTCTCGGTGGGGGAATCAACGGGGTCGTAACTTCTGATGGGCAGGTGTTGATTCAGATTTCCGGCAGTCTTACGACGGGGTTGGGTGCCTTTATTGGGGCTGGCGTTCAGGCTGGAATAAATCACACGGCGAAACCCGTCTGTTCACCCGGAGGTTGGTCTGCGGCGGCTGAATTCGATGCAAATGCGGGAGCTGGTGGGGCGGAGGGCATCAGTGTGCAGTACGCTGGGGGAGGCGATGTCGGTGCTTCCAAGGGTGTCGGAAAAGTCGGTGGCGGATACGGCATTCAAGCATCTGTAGGTGTGGCCTTGACGCGAACGTGGGTTTTCCAACTGCCATTTGTTAAATCCCCTCAGGGGTGCGGATGTCCAAAAAGATAGTGATCGAATTGTTCGGGCTGGCGCTCATCGGCACAGCGGCCGAGATTGTTTCGGCGATCTGCATTCCAGCGGAACGATGGTTTTGGGTAGTGCTTATGGTTTGTTCGGGGCTAGTAGCTATATTCTGTAAGCCACACGAACCCGTTGTTGAAAAATTAAGAGAGGCGGGTCGATTGCCCTATTTTATCGCTGGATTGGTTTTTTTCATGGGCGGATTTCACGGATGGGCAAGTATTCTCCCAAACACATGGAGAGCGCTATTGGTCGTGATGTATCTTGTCCCACTCTTCTTTGTGCTGAAAACCGTTCGCGACTATTTCTTTGAGAAGAAAGGGCAGCTGCGCGGATAAAAAATAGGCGTGCTGATTTTATTTGCTCCGCGTCCCGAATTCGAGAAGCGATTGCTGTTGAGTTTCAGCGCCTGATGGAATCTTTTGCCGTTTGAATTGATTGCGATCACGGCGATCGTAAGCCGGCAAAATAAAGAGAGCGCCGCCCCGCGCTGCGTGGTGGCCGGCAGAGGCCGCGGGCCGGATAAAATCCGGATAAATTCGGATCTTCCCATTGCGCGCGGGAGGAGGCGGGTTTATACTCCTGCGGCATGGGACCCTCGCCCGGCGCCGGAAGGCGCTTGCTCGTCGTTGATGACAGCGCGGAGTATCGGGAGGTGGCGAGGCGGCTGCTGGCGGGGCGATTCGAGGTCCTCGAGGCGGCGGACGGGCCGACGGCGCTGCGGATGATGGCGCGGTCGGGGGCCGACCTGGTCCTGCTGGACCTGGTCCTGGGACCGCCGATGAACGGGGCGCGGGTGCTGGACGCGCTCCGGGCCGACGGGCGGACGCGCGGGACGCCGGTGGTGGCGGTGAGCGGGCTGGCCGGCGCGGCGGAGCGGACGGATCTCCTGACGCGCGGGGCCTCCGCGGTCCTGTCCAAGATCGACCACGGCGCGGTGCTGGCGGCTCTGGAGAACGCCTTGGCCCGGCCGGCCGAGGACGCGGCGGCCGGGGACATCCTGCACGCGGAGGACGACGACGACTGGGCGGGACTGGTCCGGCGTTGGCTGGAGGAGAAGGGGCTCCCGGTCCGCCGGATGCGCACGGGCGCGGAGCTGCTGGCGCACCTGGGCGCGAGGAGCGCGGCGCCGCGCTGCGTCCTGCTGGACCTGACCCTGCCGGACGCCGACGGCCTGGAGCTCTGCGAGCGGGTCAAGCGCGATCCGGCCCTGCAGAGCGTTCCGGTGGTGATCTTCACCGGACGGGACATCCCCGCCGCGGAGTGCCTGCGGCGGCAGGCCCTCTACCGCGTGACCAAGGGGCCGGGGGCGCGGGCGGAGCTGGAGGCGGCGCTGGACGCGGTGCTGGTCCAGCAGGAGCGCTCGCGCGGAGTGGTGGAGGCGGGAGACCTGCGGCTCGATCCCGAAGGGGGGCGGGTCTTCTTGTCCCGCGTCTGCGTGGGCCGGCTGCACCCGGGGCCGTTCGCCGCCCTGCGCCTGCTGGTGCGGGAGTCGCCGGCGGCCGTGGGGGAGTCCCGGCTGTACGAGGCGTTCCTCTCGCGCAGGCCGTACCACAAGTCCGAGCCGGAGCTGGCGGCGCGCGCCGTGGTGCGCAACTATGTCTCCCGCCTGCGGCGCGACCTGGGCCCGCGGCTGGGCGAACGCCTCGTGCGCGTGAAGGGCCGGGGCTACGCCTACCGGCCGTTTGCTTGACAAGGCGAGGGGAGAGGCCTACACTATCGTCCGTACGATGAGGCGCGCGACCCTGGCGTTCCTTGCCCTCGCCGTCGCGGCCCTCCCCGCCCGCGCCGCGGACGCGCCGACGCAGAAGGAACTGCGCGCGGCCTTGGGCAAGATCCAGGGCGTCTTCCTCTCCTTCCGCGACGACCCGGCGCCCAAGCCCGGCGAGACGGAGCTGGGGCGGCTCCTCTTCTTCGATCCGCGCCTCTCCCGCGACCGGACGCTGTCCTGCTCGTCCTGCCACCAGCCGGCGCTGGCCTGGACCGACGGCATGCCCAAGGGGCGCGGCCATCTTCACGAACAGCTCGCGCGCAACACGCCGACGATCCTCGGCGTCTCGCGGCATCCGCCGTTCTTCCGCGACGGGCGCGCGCCGACCCTTGAGGCGCAGGCGCTGATCCCCATCCAGGAGCCGACGGAGATGGACTTCACCCTGCCGGAGCTCATGGAGCGCCTGGACGGCGTGCCGGAGTACGCGCGGCTCTTTGAGAAAGTGTACGGCGGCCCGCCCACGCCGGCGCGCCTCTCCGAGGCTATCGCGGCCTTCGAGCGCACCGTCCAGCCCGAGCGCGACAGCCCCTTCGACCGGTTCGCGGCCGGCGCGGCGCCGCTGCCGGCCCCGGCGGCGCGGGGGCTGGTGCTCTTCGCGGGCAAGGCGCGCTGCATCCTGTGCCACTCCGGCCCCGAGTTCACCGACGGGCTCTTCCACAACGACGGCCTCGAGCGCGCCTCCGGCGTCGCTCCCGACCCGGGCCGCTACGCCGTGGTCCCCGTGGACTACGAGTTCCGCGCCTTCAAGACCCCGTCCCTGCGCGACGTGGCGCGCACCGCGCCGTACTTCCACGACGGGAGCATGCCCGACCTCCTGTCCGTGGTCCAGTTCTACTCGCGCGGCGGCGACGACCCCGACGGCCGCGACCGCCGGATCCGCCCGCTGAACCTGACCCCCGGCGAGCAGCGCGACCTGGTGGCCTTCCTGCGCGCGCTGACCAGCACCCCGGAGGAGGTCGCCGTGCCGAACCTTC
>JAJXTZ010000210.1 GCA_021783355.1 bacterium
CCGCGCCCGCCCCGGCGGAGGCGACCGCCAAGGTCACCATCCCCGGCCTCAACGATCTTCCCGCGCCGGCCCCGACGCCGGCGCCCGCGCCCGTGTCGTCCGCCGCGGCGGGGACGCTGCGCATCGAGCTGCCCACGCGGCCGGGCGTGGGGGCGGAGGCCGCCGCGCCCCCGCCTCCGCCTCCGCCTCCGCCGTCCTTCGCGCCGGAGACCGGCGCCGACGCGACGCTGCGCATCGAGCCGACGCAGAGTCCGGACGCCACTCTGCGCTTGAAGCCTCATCCGCAGGAGCCTTCATGAAGACCAAGGACGGCGTGGAGCTGGCCGGCGCGACGGACCCCGGCTGCGTGCGCCGCAACAACGAGGACGCCTTCGCCGTCGAGGCGGACCTGGGCCTGCTGGTGGTCGCCGACGGGATGGGCGGCCACAACTCCGGCGAGGTCGCCAGCGCGATCGCGACGCAGACGATCTCGGAGTTCGGCCGCAGGATGCTGGGCGGCGCCAAGTCCATCCTGCCCGAGGGCGGCTCGGCGGGGCTGTCCCCGCGCGGCCGCCAGCTCGAGTACTTCGTCAAGACGGCCAACACCATGATCTTCGAGAAGGGGCGCGCGTTCCCGAAGGACGCGGGGATGGGCACCACCGTGGTCGCCGCCCTGCTCGACGCCAAGTCCCTGGCCGTCGCCCACGTGGGCGACAGCCGCCTGTACCTGTGGCGGCGCGGCGAACTCACGCAGCTGACGGCCGACCACTCGCTGGTGGGCGAGCAGGTCCGCCGCGGGCAGATCACCGCCGAGGAAGCCGCGCGCTCCAATCTGCAGAACATCCTGACGCGCGCGCTGGGCGCGGAGGGGGGCGTGGAGGTGGACGTGTCGGAGCACCCGCTCCTGCCCGGCGACGTGGTCCTGCTGGCCACCGACGGGCTGTCCAAGATGGTCGCCGACGCCGAGGTCTCCGCCGTGGTCGCGGCGGAGGCGGAGCCGGCGCGGATCGTGAGGCTGTTGATCGAGAAGGCCCGCGCGGCGGGCGGCGTGGACAACGTCACCGTGGTGGCCGCCCGCGTGCCGTCGGGCGGGACCGGGGTGAAGGGGATCGTCTCGCGCCTGTTCGGAGCCTGAGGCCGGGAAGGAGAACGCGATGCCGAAGCTGCTGCTCAAGTTCAACGCCGCCGTCATCAAGGAGATTCCGTTCGACCGGGATTCCCTGAGCGTCGGCCGCAAGCCGGACAACGACATCGTCATCGACAACCCGGCGATCTCCGGGCACCACTGCCGGATCTCGAAGCAGGGCGGGACCGTCTTCGTCGAGGATCTAGAGTCCACGAACGGCACCTTCGTCAACGAGAAGCGCGTCAAGAAGTCGGGCCTGCACCACAACGACGTGATCGTCCTGGCCAAGCACGCGCTGGTCTTCCTGGAGGACGTCCCCCCGCCGGACGCCGCCCCCGCCGCGACGGACCCCGCGCCGGCCGCCGACGCGACGATGATGATCTCCCCGGCCCGGCAGGCCGAGCTGGCCGCGGCCGCGGCGCAGGCCAAGCCCGAGTCCGGCGAGCCGTCCGGCTGGTTGCGGGTCCTCAAGGGCGTGGTCGGCGCGGCCGAGTACGAGCTCAAGGGGATGTCCACCTACATCGGCAAGTCCGACCGCGTGCAGGTCCCGATCAAGGGCTCGGGGCTTTTCGGCTCCGCGCCCGAGGTGGCGGCCTCCGTCCACCGCAAGCCGGAGGGCTACGTGCTGGTCGCGGTGACCGACGGCTACCCGGTGGTCAACGGCGCCAAGGTCGCCGGCTCGGTGCTGCTGAGGGACGGGGACTTGATCGACTGCGGCGCGACGACGATGATCTTCGAACTGCGGAACCCGGCCTAGGCTGCCGCCGCGCCGCCGTCCGCCTTCGGGACGGTGCTTTCCGGTCCCGTGCGCCGCACGTAGAACCGCGGCGACATGATCTCGATGCCGGCCTCGGCGAACCTGTCTTGGATGTTCTCGCGCAGGCGCGACACGATAGGCGTCAGGCCGCGGGTCCGATCCGTGTAGGCGTTGATCTCGTAAGAGACGGAGAAGTCGCCGAGCGCGGTCTGCAGGACGAACGGCGCCGGCTCCGCGAGGAGCCCCTCGGTCTCGCGCGCGGCCGCGATCAGAAGGTCGCGGACGCGGCGCCACGGCGCGTCGTAGCCGATCGTGACCGTGTCGTGCAGGATCAGCCCGCCGTCGCGCGCCCCCGCGGAGTAGTTGAAGATGTGGGAGCCGAGCACCATCGAGTTGGGGATCGTGACCTCCTCGTTCCTGCGCGTGCGCACGCGCGTGACCAGAAGGGAGCGGTCGACCACCCGGCCGACGGTGTCGGCGATTCTCACCCGGTCGCCGATCGCGAAGGGGCGCATGTAGGTCATGAGGACCCCGGACACGGAGTTCGAGATCGCGGAGCCAGAGCCCAGCGACAGCAGCACGCCGACGAACACCGAGATGCCCTTGAAAGCCGGCGAGCCCGAGCCCGGCAGATAAGGGAAGACCGCGATGACGGCGAAGACGACGATCAGCGCGCGGGAGATCTGCCAGGTCGGCTCGGCCCACTCGCGGTAGAAGCCCGGGAAGACGAGGCGGCCGGAATCGATCCCGCGGAAGACCGCCCGGACCAGCTTCAGCAGATAGCGCACGAGGACGAGGGTCGCCGCGATGAAGATCAGCTTCGGCAGATAGGCGAGCGCGCCCAGGCCGATGGCGCTCAACGGCGCCAGCACGTAGCCGAGGAGGCTCGCGGCGAGGCCGTGCGTGCCGGGGAAAAGGCTCAAGATCAGCGGCAGGAACACGTAGACGAGCAGCAGGACGGTCAGCGCGTGCGCGGCGCTCACCGCTCCCAGTAGGGCCCGGTGGAGGGTCTCGGCGGGCATGAGCTCGACCTGCTGCAGGCGCAGGGACGGGAGGTGGCGGAGGCCTTCCCTTTCGATGAAGGCGTGCAGGCGGGGGAACAGGCGTCCGACGAGCACGATCAGCAGGCCGAGCGCCGAGGCGGCCAGCAAGGAGAGGAGCGTCGCGCGGATCAGCCCGCGCACCGAGCGGACGCGCCGGTGCTCGGCGACCGCCGCGCGGATCCGCGCGAGGTCTTGGGCGGCGAGCGCGTCCGGGGCGACGCCGGCCGCGGCCGCGTCCCGGGCCGTCACCGACATCAGCGCGAGGTCGCGGTACACGACGTCGATGGAGCCGTCGCCGGGCTCGGCCCTGATGTCGCCGGCCCGGACCGAGGGGTCCCCGGCGAGGCGGCGCAGGCGCGCTTCGATCGCGCGGGCCCGTTCCTCCACGGTGAGCGGGGGAGCCGGGGCGTTCACGATCAGCACCCCGGTCCCGTCCAGGACCACGGCCGCGCTGGACGACGCGGGGGAGGGCGCGGCGGCGGCGCTCGCGGCGGCGGCCGTGAGGAGCGCGGCGGCGAGGAGGGCGCGGAGCATGAGGGCATTCTAGCACTCTGTACCGGAACCGTGGGACCCAGGCCGCGCGGTTCCGAGGTCCCGCGCGGACCCGGGCCTCTTGCCCGCGCCAGCCTGCCCCGAGGGCCCCTCCTTGCGGGCCGCGCGAGCCGGTATAGTGTGGGCATGAAACGGATGGTCGCGGGCGCGGCCCTGCTGGCGGCGGCGGTCCTGGTCTGCGGCGCGCGCTGCGCGGCGCGCGCCGACGACGCCTACTCCAGCCTCGTCGGCATGGCGCAGGCGGCGGCGACCGACCGCGGTCCCGATCCAGGCCCCCTCCGGTCGCGGCGGACGGCCCCCGTCGAGAGGACGCCGGGCCGCCCCGCGCCCCGGGGGAGGCCTTTCGCGGGCGCGGCCGCCCGGGCCGCCGCGGCGGCGG
>JAJXTZ010000211.1 GCA_021783355.1 bacterium
CGCGACCAGCGCCCCGCCCGCGCGCGCGTGCCGCGCCGCGATCTCCTTCAACGGGAAGTTCGTCAGCTCGTGGAAGTCGAACGACGCCGCCAGCACGATCTCCGCGTCCGGCCGGGCGAGGACCTCGGCGAAGACGGCCTCCACGGGCGCGACGCGGTCGCCCGAGAGGCTGCGCACCTCCTCGCCCTGCCCCCGCACGGTGTGGACGACGCGGCGGAAGCCGGTCGGCGGCAGCAGGCGGCAGCGCAGGTTGTGGCCGTACTGCATCTCGGCCTTGGTGAAGACGCAATAAGGGCCGTCGACGATCAGGTACGCCCCGTCCACCGCGTCCACCGCGACGTAGACGCCGTTGAGGAACGGGAGGCGCGCGACCTCGTCCTTCTCCCGCGCCGCGACGCTCACGAGGGCCGCCGCCGCAGGAAGGCGCGATGCCGCGGGAACGGCCGGGCCCGGCACTGGTCCAGCAGCCGCCGTCCCGAGCGCAGGAGCCCGTCCAGGCCGGGCTCGAACGCCGCCTCGGTGAAGCCCGGCAGGGCGCGCGCCTCCAGGCGCGGGTCGCGGTTGAGGTGCGAGAAGACCAGGTCCACGCCGCGCCCCAGCTCGCGGTCCAGCCCGGCGCGCGTGGAGAACGGTACGAACTCCACGCTCCCGGCGCCGCTCGGGACCTCCGCCCGGCGCGCGCGCGCGCCCGCGCCGCGCACCAGGCAGCGCACGCGGAAGCCCAGTTCGCCGAGCAGGCCCGCCACCGAGAAGCCGAAGGAGCGCCCCGCCGAGGTCAGGAGCTCCACGTCGGCCGCGTCGCCCGCGAGGACGACGACGCGCCCCCGCGCCTCGCGGCGCAGGGCGGCGAGCGCCTCCGCGCGCGCCGCGCTCGCCCGCGCCCAGGCCGCGTCGGCCCACTCGCGGCCCAGCACCGACGCGACGCGCTCGAGCCAGGCGTGCGCGCCGCGCGTCCCGTAGGGGGGGTGATGGCGCACGACGGCCAGCCCCCGGCGCAGGAAGGCGGCGTCCGGGATCGTCTCCCAGCCCACCGGGTCCAGCCAGACCACCGCGCCCGCCGCGGACGCCTCCGGCGAACGGCGGAAGTCCAGGTTCGGGAACACCGTCCCGACCACGCGCAAGCCCAGTCCGCCCAGGAGCTCCTCCGCCTCCGCGCGCGCCGCCGCCGACGGCACTCCCGCGAGCAGGACCGCGCCGGGGTCGGCGCGGACCCCGAACCCGACGCGCTCGAGCAGGCGCTCGATCCAGGCGGCGTAGAGCGGCCCGCCGGGGCGCGTCTTCGAGGTCCACAGCACCGGCACGCCGAGCTCGCCCTCGACGCGCGCCAGGAAGGGCGCGGGCGTGTCGCCGAGGAGCTCCGGCATGCAGGTGGTGTTGAGATGGATGAACGCGGGCTTGTCCTCCAGCGCCGCCCTTTCCAGCACCCGGCCCAGCGTCTGCTGCGTGCGCCCGCCGAGCACGTCCGCCTCGGTCATGACCTCCTCGACGCTCCGGCAGCCGTCCTCGCCGCGGTCGGGGAGCTCGTCGGCGAAGAAGCGCAGGGACGGGGTCTCCGGGTTCGGGTTGGACAGTCGGCACTCGAGCGTCGAGTAGTTGATCCGGACCCAGCGCGCGCCCAGCGACACCTTCTCCTCCAGGCAGCGCCACTGCGGGTGGACGAACTTCCAGAAGTCCCCGGAGTGGTCGTTGCGCCGGAAGTAGCCGTCCAGGCGCGACGGCGCGCGGCCCCCGTCCGGGTCCGAGTAGAGCAGGGCGTCGCGCCCGAGAACCGCGATCAGCGCGACGAAGCTCTCCCGCGCCAGCGCGGCGCCGAGGCCCGCGCACAGCGCTCGCTCGTCCTCCGCGAGGTCCTCGGGACGCACGCGCGGCCGCAGGAGGCAGCCGCCGGCCGCGCCGCCCTCGGGGCCGGCGCGCATCCGGGGCGAGAGGTCGAACTCCAGCCGGCGCGAGTCCCGGACCAGGGCGAATTCCAACGTCCGCGGCGTGAACGAGACGCGCTCGAGAGCCCAGTCTCCGGAGCGCCCGGCCAGCAGTCCCCGGAAATGGGCCAGGCCGTCCCGGCCGGGCTGGAGACGCGCGCCGCCCGCGCCCGGTGCCGGGGACGGGGACGGGGGGCTCTGATTCTTCTTGGAATTACTCATTTATTCCCGTCTTGGCAATGTCGTCGCAACAGGTTGTCCAAGATGAGGCGCCTGCTGCTGGTCGAGTTCTTCCGCGGCGCCCTCCGCCGCGACGAGCGCAGCCTTCTGTTCCCATTCCTCCAGGGGCTCGCGCGAGAACGCGGTTTTCAGACCCTCTGGCTGGCCTACGGCGGCGTCGTCGCGCACCGCCCCGGCGGCCCCGCGGGCCGCACCCTCTACGCCGCCCCGCCCGAGGACGACCTGCGCTCGTTGTCCGGGCACCTGGAGCGTTTCCGTCCGGACCTCGTCGTGACCAACAATCCCGTCAGCCGCGAGACCGAGGAGTTGTTCGCGTCGGCGACCCCCGCGCCCAGGCACCTGGTCATGCCCCTGGTCGGCGACCTGCCCGGCGGCGCGCCGCGCGGCGGCGGCGGCGCCGACCCCGCGCGCTGCGGCTGGTTCCTGGAGTGGCTCGGCGAGGACGACCCCCCGCGCGCGCGGCGCTACATCGTCGAGAGCGTGGTCCCAGACTACGCCGCCGTGATGGCCAACGAGACGGCGCGCGCCGCCGCGCCCCAGATCACGCTCGCCAGCGGCGTTCTCTGCGCCAACCGCCGCACGGTGGCCGGCAACCCGCACTTCGCGGGCGTGGACCTGGAGGGCCTGGACCACCGGGGCTGCTCGTTCTGTCCCTGCGCGACCAACCCGCCGATCTCGGCCCCGGGCACGGACCTCGTGCCGCTGCTGGAGACGCAGCTGCGCCGGATCCTGGAGACCGCCGGGCGCGGCGGACGGGACAAGGGCCGCTACGAGTTCTTCGACATCCGCGCGTTCTGGAGCTTCGACCGGGTCTTCGACATGATCCTGCGCCTGAAGCTGCCGCCGTCGGTGTTCCTGTTCAACCCGCGGATCGACGACGTGCTGCGCCTCGGCCCCCGCATCGAGCGCATGCTCCCGGCGCTGGCGGAGGCCGGCCACGAGGTCCGCATCCTGAGCATGGGCGCGGAGAACTTCTCCCCGGTCGAGAACGAGCGCTTCAACAAGGGGATCACCTTGGCGCAGGTGGACGAGCTCCTGGCCCTGACGCGGCGATGGACGCGGGAGTACGGCGCGGTCTTCAAGCCCTTCAAGGCCGGCCACGACGCCGCGGAGCTGGGCTTCATCCTGTTCACCCCGTGGACGGGACTCGACGACCTGCGCCTGAACCTGACCCGCGCGGCGGAGCGCGGCTTCCCGGATCGCGGCTACTGGCTGTACTCGATCCTGCTCCTGGAGCCGACGACGCCGATCTTCCGCCTCGCCGCCAAGGACGGGTTCCTGCTGGACGGCCCGTTCCCGGACCAGGGCCAGGTGTACGGCCTGTCCAAGAACGAGGGCGAGATGAACGGCGTGCATCCGTGGCGCTTCCGGGACGCGCGCGTCGCGGACCTCTTCGCCGTCCTCGTGCGCGTCTGCGCCGCCGAGCGCGAGGGCGACGCCTGCGCCTTCTTCCGCGGCGACCCGCTTTTCGCCATGGCCCTGGACCTGTACCGCGCCGCCAACGAAGGCGCGCGGACCTCGCCGCTGGCGGTGGCCTCCGCCTTGCTCGACCTCGTCGCGGCCTCCCCCCGGCCGCGCTCCCGCGCGGGACTGCTCCGCGCGGCCGTCGCGGCGGCCGGCTCCGCCGCGCGGCGCGAG
>JAJXTZ010000212.1 GCA_021783355.1 bacterium
GCGCTGGGGGGCGCTGGCCGCCCTCCTGCCGGGCCTGGGCGGCCGCCTGCGCTGGGGCGGGCTGTGGCGCGAGAACCGGCGCGAGAAGCTCGCCGCGCTGGGGCTGTCCCTGACGCTGTGGCTGGTGTTCTCCCGCGGCTTCAAGCCGGCCGTGCGCTCGTATTCGATGCCGGTGGTGGTGCGCGGGCTGGGCCGCGGCACGCGGCTGGCGGGGGTCTCCCCGGGGCGCGTGCGGGTGCGCGTGATCGGCCTCAGCGACGACCTCGACCGCCTGCTGCCGCAGGACCGGCGGGTGTACGTGGACCTCGACGACCCGTCGCCGGGCGAGGAGCGCGTGGAGCTCTCCGAGGACAACCTGCGCCTGCCCGCCGCGGTCCGCTTCCGCGACGCCGAGCCCCCGGCCGTCGAGGTCCGCGTCGCGCCGCTGGGGCGCTAAGCCGCGGGCGGAACGCGCCGGAAGCGCCGGTTCACCGCGTAGACCAGCGCCGCCGCCCAGGCGACGTAGAGCGCGAGAGTGGCTTTCGGATGCTCGAGCACGGGGCTCAGGCCCAGGTTCACGCGGTCCGTCTGACGGAACAGGTCGAAGAGGGCCGCGTAGGTCCCGGCCCCGAACCAAAGGAAGAAGTCGCGGAACCAGGCCATCGTCTGCGCGCGGCGCTCCGGCGCCAGCCAGTACTCCTTGTGCGGGAGGTTCAGCCGGGCGTCGCCCCGGCGCGACAGGCGGCGCGCGGCCGCGCTCAGGGCCGCGCCCATCAGCAGCACGACGCCGACCTGCAGGCCCGCGAAGGCGCGCTTGCTCATCCAGCCGTCCGGCGCCCCGGAGAAGGCGAAGTGGGAGGCCACCCGCTCCGGGAGCAGGGGATAGGTCCGCCAGGCGCGGACCAGGCAGGCCGCCGCCGCGCCGAAGAACGCCGCCGCCGGAAGGAGCTTTTTCACCCCGTCATTCTAGCGCTTCCGGGGCATTTGGTAGAATGGCGTCCCGATCCGCACAGGAGGCCTCCCGATGCCCGCGACCCCGTCCGCCCGCAAGTCCAAGACCGTCCGCGCCGCCGCCGCGGCCGCCGCCCTCGCCTTGACCTCCGCGCCCGGCGCCTCCGGCGACGAGGGGATGTGGACCTTCGACAACCTTCCGGTGGAGCGCCTGAAGGAGTCGTACGGCTTCGCGCCGGCGGCGCCGTGGCTGGAGCTTCTGCAGAAGGCGTCCACGCGCTTCAACGACGGCGGCTCGGGGGCCTTCGTCTCCAAGGACGGGCTGGTGCTGACCAACCATCACGTGGCGCTGGGGCAGCTGCAGAAGATGTCGGCGCCGGGAAAGGACTTCGTCAGGGACGGCTTCTTCGCGGCCTCCGCCGCCGACGAGATCAAGTGCCCGGACCTGGAGATCAACGTGCTGATGTCCATGCAGGAGGTCACGGCGCGCGTGAAGGGCGCCGAGGATCCGAAGGCCTCCGACCGCGTCCGCAACGAGCAGCGCAAGGCCGAGATCTCCCGGATCACGAAGGAGTCCACCGACGCCACCGGCCTGCGCTCCGACGTGGTGGAGCTCTACCAGGGCGGCGAGTACTGGCTCTACCGCTACAAGAAGTACACCGACGTGCGCCTGGCCGCCGCGCCGGAGCTGCAGGCGGCCTTCTACGGCGGCGACCTGGACAACTTCACCTACCCGCGCTATGCGCTGGACTTCGCCTTCTTCCGCGTGTACGAGGACGGGCGGCCGGTCCGCCCCGCGCACTTCCTGCGCTGGTCCAAGGACGGGGCGGCCGACGGGGAGCTGGTCTTCGTGACCGGGCATCCAGGCCACACCGACCGCCTGAACACGGTCGCCCAGCTGGAGGACGCGCGCGACGCGGGCCTGCCGCTGTACCTGGAGATCGCGCGCCGCCGCCGCCGGGACTACTACGACTACGCGGCCCGGGGCGCGGAGCAGGAGCGCCGCATCAAGGAGCGCATCTTCGGGGTGGAGAACGCGCTGAAGGCCGTCGGCGGGGAGCACGCGGGCCTGCTCGACCCGGCCCTGCTGAAGTCCAAGGCCGCGGCCGAGGCCGCCCTGCGCAAGGCCGCCGCCGCCTCCAAGGACCCGGCCGCGCGCGCCGCCAAGGGGTCCTGGGACAAGATCGCGGCGGCGCAGCGGAAGTTCGCGTCGCGGCGCCTGCAGGTCTCCTACCGGCGCTACGAGCCCGCGCGCGTCGTCGGTCTGGCGGCCACGATCGTGCGCCTGGTCGCCGAGACGGCCAAGCCCAACGAGAAGCGGTGGGAGGAGTACCGGGACTCGAACCTCGAGTCGCTGCGCTTCCGCCTGTTCTCGCCGGCGCCGCTGTACCCGGACATGGAGGAGTTCCTGCTGGCGCGCTCGCTGGCGGAGTCGCGGGAGATCCTCGGCCCCAACGACGCCTACGTGAAGCTGGCCCTGGGCGGCAAGACGCCGGAGAAGGCCGCGCGCGACCTGATCGCCGGCACCAAGCTCTTCGACCCGGCCGAGCGCCGCAGGCTGACGGACGGCGGCGCGGCCGCGGTCGCGGCGTCGCAGGACGCCCTGATCGTCTGGCAGCGGGGCCTCGACGCCCTGTACCGCGCCCAGCGCAAATGGTACGAGGACGAGATCGAGAGCGTGCTGAACGCCGAGGGGGACCGCGTCGCGAAGGCCCGCTTCGCCGTCTACGGCAAGTCCGCCTATCCGGACGCGACCTTCACCCTGCGCCTGTCCTTCGGCAAGGTCGCCGGCTACGAACTGGGCACCACGCGCGTGGCGCCGTTCACCACCTTCCACGGGCTCTACGACCGCGCGCTCGGCATGGGCGAGAAGCCGCCGTTCGACCTGGCCGCGCGCGTCAAGGCCGCCCGGACCCGATTGAACCTGGACACGAAGGTCAACTTCGTCACCACCAACGACATCATCGGCGGCAACTCGGGCTCGCCGGTCGTCAACGCGAAGGGCGAGTACGTGGGCCTGATCTTCGACGGGAACATCCAGTCGCTGGTCGGCCGCTACGCGTACGACGGGACCCGCAACCGCGCCGTCGCGGTGCATTCGGCGGCAATCGTCGAGGCCCTGCGCGGCATTTACGGCGCGAACGCGCTGGCCGACGAGCTGACCGCGAAGTAGCCCCCTAAAATCGGCCGCCGCGGCGGCCGCCTGGGCCCTTGATGACGGCCGTCGCCGCCTTTATACTGCGAGGGAAGCCATGCGCCCGCAACCCCTCGCCGCGGCGGCCGTCTTGGCGACGCTGCTCGTCTGGGCGCCGCCGGCCCCCGCCGCGCCCTCCCTCGCCGCCGCTCCGGAACTGGCCGGCCTGCACCGGACCCTGAAGAAGGAGTCGGGCGATCTGGGCGGGATCGCCGGCGCCCTGGAGCTCCCGGCCCGGGACCCGGCCCTGGCGGACCGGCTGGCGAAGCTCCTCCAGGCCCTGCCGCCGGAACTGGACCGCTACCGGGCGTCGCTGGCGCGCGGCGGCTTGCCCGACCGGGGCGCGGAGATCGCCGGTCTGGAGCTCGGCCTGCGTCAAGCCGCGGCGCGCCAGCAGGCCTACTGGAGCGGGGCCGCTCCGGCGGGCGAGCCGCTGCCCGGGCGCTTGAAGGACCTTCGGGTCCGGCTCGACCGGCTCCTGTCGGACTCGGAGAGGACCCTGCCGGCCTTGGCGGCCCCGCGGGCGAAAGCGCGTGCGCCGCGCGCGGAGCCGTCCGCGCCGAAGGCCGGGGCCTCGCTGCGGTCCGGCGCGCGCCTCAACCGCTGCGTGGGCGCCTTCGACGGCGCGCGCTGCCGCTCCGGG
>JAJXTZ010000213.1 GCA_021783355.1 bacterium
CGCCGGGCGCGCGCCGGCTCGTCGCGCGCCAGCCCCGCGGCCGTCTCCAGCAGGCCGCGCGCGCGCGCCGCGTCCGAGGACTTGGCGTCGGCGGGGATCGAGCACATCGCGGCCTTGATCTTGGCCTCGTAGCGCTTGCCGTACGGGGCCCAGTCGTTCATGTACAGGCGGCAGAGCTCGTGGTCGCCGCACAGCGACGGATCCTTCTTGGTGAAGGCGTTGGCGAACGAGGTCAGGCTCAGGCAGCGCTCCTGCCAGTAGGGCATGTCGCCCTTGAGCTCGCCGCAGACCTTCTGCGGGTCGTTGGGGCGGTAGCGGCGGAACTCGCTGAGGCAGGCGGGGAGCTTCTCGGGGGCGATCTCGTCGGGGACGAGTTTGGCGCAGAGCTCCTTGGGGTCCTCGTAGTTCTTGGCGATGATCGCGCAGGACTTCTCGCGCCCGGCCTCGGTCATGTCGGGATAGGCGAAGGCCATGTAGCGGCGGCAGTGTTCCTCCAGGCCCGGCCCGCGCGTGATCAGCGCGTAGGTGAACGACTTCTCGTTGTTCCACTCGCGGCAGGTCCAGCCGCCGGACTTGGAGGCGTTGCTGGAGCGGTTCATGAACAGGCCCTCGATCACGCTGGACTGCGCGCAGAGCGCGGGGTCCTTGGTCTCGTAGGACTCGTGCTGGTACCAGTGCATCAAGTCGCCCGACACGCGCTGGTTGATCAGCTGGACCTCGGAGTCGGTGTAGCGGTGCGCCTTCAGGCCCTCGGCGATGTCGGTCACCCGCAGGGTCTTCGCGCAGGTCTTCGGGTCGGGGCGGGAGGTCTCCGCGGCGACGGCGTCCACCGCGTCCGAGGCGCGGGTCAGCAGCTCGCCGAGATCCGGGGAGCGCAGGGCGTCGCCGATCGGGCGGGCGGCGACGGTCAGCGCCTCGTAGCGCCGGGAGAGCTCGCCGGTGCGCCCGGTCCGGGCGGCCTCGCCCAGCTCCCACGCGGCGCGCTCCACGCCCAGCATGTAGCCGCCGCCGCGCTCCGACGCGGGCAGGGCGCGCGCGGCCCGGCGCGCAGCCTCGGAGCCCTGGCGCACGGAGTCCGTCAAGCGCTCGATCTGGGCGGCGTCCTTGGCGCCCACGGCCCGGGACAGGGCGCTCACGCTGTCGCGCACGCAGGACAGCGCGGCGTCGCGGGTGGTCGCGGAGGCGCAGGGCTCGGCGGCGGAGTCGGCGCGCAGGCCGGAGAACTGGGCGCTCGCGGGCGCCGCGAGCAGAGGTGCCAGGAGCGCAAACGCGGCCAGGACGACGGGCAGGTCTCGTCGAGCGTTCATGGCGGAAACTATAATCCAGGAATGACCCTTTGTCAATGGCGGGCGGCGTCCGGGCGGGGGAGGAAACGCGCGTCCCGGGCCCGGGGCCGGGGGCGCCGCTCAGACGGAGAAGAACGCGCCCAGCGCGAGCATGACGCCCAGGCCCGCGGCGAAGGAGAGGGCCGCCGGGAGGTCTCGTTCGCGGCGCAGATGAGGGACGATCTGGGCGGCGCCGACGAACAGGAAGGACCCGCCGGCGAAGCCGAGCATGACGGCGGTCAGCGCCGGGCCGAAGGTCAGGGTCCCGGCGCGGGCGAGGACCGCGCCCAGCGGGGAGGCCAGCGAGACGGCCAGCAGGGGGAGCAGGACGGCCCGGCGGCGGCCGTGGTAGAGGCTGGACACGGTGAAGCCGTCGGCCAGCTTGTGGAGCGAGACCGCCGCGCCCACCGCCCACAGCGCGGGGCCGCCGACGGCGGCGATCGCGCCCAGGTTGACGCCGTCGATCAGCGAGTGGACGAACAGCGCCGCCGCGGCCGCGCTCAGGTGGCGCGGGCCGGCCGCGCCGTCCAGATGGGGGTGGGTGAGCTCGTGGCCCTCGTGGGGGCCGTGGTCGTGGTGCAGCCAGAAGCCCAAGGCCAGGGCGGCGGCGGCGGCCGCGGCGGCCGGCAGGGGCGCCTGGCGCCGGGCCTCGGGCAGGACGTCGGACAGGGCCACGGCGATCAGCACGCCGGAGCGCAGGGAGAGCACGCGGGCCGGCCCGAGGCGGTCCAGGACGCCTTCGATGGTGGGCAGCAGCCCTCCGGTCAGGCAGGCGGCGAAGGAGAGGGTGATGAAGCCGGCGAGGGTCGCGCTGACGATAACGGAGAGAGGATATCAAATGAGCCGGCGGCGATTGTGTTATCATCTCGGCGATGATCGCCCCCCTCGAGGCGCTGGCCTCCGCCGACCGCTGGCTTCTCCTCAAGGTCAACCGCGACTGGTCCGGCCCGTTCCTGACGGCGGTCCTGCCCCCGATCACGGACCTGCAGAAGCTCGCCTGGGTGAAGTTCGGCGCGGCTCCCGCGGCCGTCGCGCTGTGGCTGTGGCGCGGGCGCAAGCGCGCGCTGCGCGTGCTGGTGGTGGCCGCGCTGGCCGTGGCGGCGTCGGACCTGCTCGCCTTCCGGGTGATCAAGCCCCTGGTCGCGCGGCCGCGGCCCACGCACGCGGGCGTGCCCGTGGTCGTGCGCGCGTCCATCGGCGGGACGGACGGCTTCCCGTCCAACCACGCCTCCAACATGGCCGCGGCCGCCTCGGTGCTGTCGGTGGCCTACCCGGCGGGGACCTGGGTCTTCGCGGGGCTGGCGCTGGTCATCGCCTACAGCCGCGTCTACGTGGGCGCGCACTACCCCGGCGACGTGCTGGCGGGCCTCCTGCTGGGCTTCCTGCTGGGCTGGCCCTGGGCCAGGCTGATGCTCGGCGGCGGGGGCGGCGGCTCGTCCAAGCGGCGGCGCTAGCGGCTACGCGCGGGGGCCGGTCGCGCCCGTCGCGCCGGCCTTGACCCCGCCGTCCTTCCCGTCGCGGCCGTCCTCGTAGCCCAGGTCCCGGACGAAGGCTTTCAGCTCCCGGGTCTTGCCGCCGGTGTCGCGCAGGCGGATCAGGTGCTCCAGGTAGCTCAGCGCGGCCTTGGTGACCGGGTCGTCGGGGTGCGCCCACGAGCGCGCGCGCAGCGAGTAGTACATCGTGGCGGTGCGCTCGCGCGAGGGGTCCATCACGGTCAGCCATTCGTACTCGACGCGGTAGGCCTCGACCTCGCCGTCGACGACCGCGCGGGGCGACAGGCGGCCCTGGGCGCGCGCCAGCGCGTGCGTGGCCTCGTGGACCAGCGTGGAGAACGCGAAGGCCCGGCCGATGAGCGCGGCCACGCCCGCCATCAGGCGGTTGATCGACACCACGCCTCCCTCCAGGGAGCCCTTCGCGTAGGTGAAGACGCCCATCTCGGCGGGGGTGAGCTCGCCCTTGCGGTCGAAGCCCTCGCGGCCCTGCGCGCGCAGGTCCCGCGCGTAGGACGCGGAGGCGGCCAGGTCCGCCGGCGGGACCGCGCCGGTGGTCAGGCGGTAGTGGTCGTAGCGGCGGCGGCCCTCGGCCAGGATGGCGTCGATGGTCCCGGGCGTCCCGGCCACCGTCTCGCGCGCCATTTCGCGCATCGGGGCGTGCACGGACGGGGTCTCGCGCTGGAGGCCGCGGAAGAACGAGGCGGCCTCGCCGCTGAGGCGCGCGGGGCTGGCCCCGGGGTCGGCCAGGGCGTCGCGCAGGGGCTCCATCTGCGCCGCGACGAAGGCCGGGGTGACCGGATCGGGCGGGGCCGGCTTGTCCGCCGCGGGCGCGGCCGCGCGCGCCCCCGCGGGGGCGAGGCCGAGCAGGAGGGCGAGGGCCGCGGCGCGCATCGCCTCATTATAGACGGAGGACCGCCGCCGCGGACGGGACCTTGGGC
>JAJXTZ010000045.1 GCA_021783355.1 bacterium
GCGCCTGCGCGCGGTCCTGCGCCAGGCCGGAGTGCCGGAGGTCCAGCCGTGAGCGCGCGCCGCGGGCTGGTCCTGTCGCTGGGGGCGGCGGCGGCGCTGGCGATCCTGGCCGCGCTGGTGGGGGCGCGCCTCGACGAGGTGCGCAAGGCGGGCGAGTCCGTCTCCTGGCTGTGGGTGGGCGGGGGACTGCTCTGCGCGCTGGCCAGCCACGCGATGGTGGGCCTGGCGCTCTCCGAGACCCTGGCGGTGCTGGGTCACTCGCTGGGCGGGCCGTCGGTCCTGGGCATCGCGCTGGTGTCGACGACCTCCAACTACCTCCTCTCCACCGGCGGCGTGACCGGCTTCGCGCTCAAGGCCCACCTCCTTCATAAGAGGCGCGTGCCGGTCGCCACGACGATCACGGCCTCGGCGGTGACCTCGGCGATCCTGTACGCGGTGCTGGCCGTGATCCTGGCGCAGGGGCTGGCGGCGCTCCTGCTCGGCGGCGGCGGGGCGCGCGTGGCGGTGCTGGAGAGCGCGCTGGGCCTGCTGGGCCTGCTGGCGGTCGCGGGCTTCCTGCTGACGGCCTTCTTCAGCCGCTCGGTGCGCGGGCGCCTGTCCCACCGCCTCTTCCGCATGACGAACCGCGCGGCGTTCTCGCTGTCGTCCAAGGAGATTCCTCCCGAGGACTTCGCCGAGTTCGAGGTCCAGCTGACCCAGGGGCTGGCGCGCATCCGCGCGGGCAAGGGGCGGCTGACGGCCACCATCCTTTATACGTGCCTGGACTGGGGCTTCGCGATGGCCTCGCTGTGGATGTGCTTCCGCGCGGTCCGCGTGACCCTGCCCCTCGGGCGCCTGAGCGCCGCGTTCACGACGGGGCAGGCCGCCACGCTGATCCCGGTGCTGCCCGGCGGCCTGGGCGCGGCTGAAGGGTCCATCGCCGCGCTGATGGGCGGCTTCGGCATCGCGGCGGGGACCGCGCTGGTCGCGGCGATGCTCTTCCGCCTGGTCTACTACGTGATCCCGTCCCTGCTCAGCGTGCTGGTGCTGTGGGGCCTCAAGGTCTCCGAGCCCGAGGTCCTGCGCGACGCCGCCGACATGGACCGCGGGTTGTCGCGGCGCAAGTGAGCGATCCCGCGCGCGCGCGCGCCGGCGGCGTTCGCCGACGAGAATTGGACACGCGCGGAACAATGCGCTAGAATGTCGCACCCTATGACGCTTTACGCCGTTGTTCTCGCCGGAGCCGTGGCCGCGGGATTCTCCGCCGTGATGCTGTTCAGCCGCTCCCTCTACGTCAGCGCCGTCTGCCTCCTGGTGGTGCTCCTGCAGACCGGGGCGATCTTCCTGTTGCGCGGCGCGCCGCTCCTGGGCTTGCTGCAGGTGATGGTCTACGCGGGCGCCGTGATGGTGCTGGTCGTGATCACGATCATGGCGACCGGCGGCGAGCCCGAGGCCGGCTTCCGCCGCCTGGCGGACTTCTCCTTCCCGCGCTGGCTGGCCGTGCTGATCCTGGCCTGCGTCGCGGCGGAGATCGGGCTGACCCTTGTCTCGGGCGGCGTCTCGACCGCGAGCGCGGCCCCGGCCGACCCGGCCCTGGGCGCCGCTTTCAGCGCGGCGCTGTTCAAGTCCTACGCGCTGGCCACCGAGGCCGCGACCCTCTTGATGTTCCTGGCCGCCCTGGCCATCCTGCCGGACCGGGAGGGCGCGTGAGCGCCGCGATCTGGGCGATCACCGGCGTCCTGTTCGCCGCCGGCCTGGCGATGGCGGTCCTGCGCCGCCAGCTGCTGGCGATGCTGCTGGGCGTCGAGCTGATGCTGGCCGCCGTCAACGTCTCGCTCGTTCACAGCGCGGGCCTGTTCTCCGACGCGCAGGCGATGGCCGCCGTCGCGATCGTCATCGCGGTCGCCGCCGCCGAGGCCGTGGTCGGGCTGTCCTTGATCCTGCGCGCCCTGCGCACGGGCCGCGGCGTCGAGGCGGGCGCCTACACGGAGCTCCGGGGATGACGCCCGCCCAGGTCCCCGTCGCCGTCTGGCTCCTCTTCGCGGCCCCGATCTCCGCGATCCTCTTCGGCTTCTTCGTGATGCGGCCGCTGAAGCCCGAGTGGACCCACTGGCCGATCCTGGCCTCCTGCGCCGTCGTCGTCGCCGCCGCGTTCTCGCTGACGGCGCGCGTGCTGGGCGGGCGCAGCTTCGACGTGAACCTCTACCGCTGGGCCGCGACCAACGGCTGGGCCGTGGACGCCGGCATCCGCATCGACGGCGTGGGCATGGCCGTCCTGTCGATGGTGGCGCTCGTGGGCTCCTTGATCCACGTCTACGCGGCCGCGTACATGCGCGGCGAGAAGGGCTTCTCGCGCTTCTTCCTGGTCTTCCACCTGTTCTTCCTGGCCATGATCGGCCTGCTGACCGCCAACAACTACGTCCAGCTCTACCTGTTCTGGGAGCTGGTCGGCGTGTCGTCGTACCTGCTGATCGGCTACTGGTTCCACAAGGAGTCCGCGCGCAAGGCCGCGCTGAAGGCCATCCTGGTCAACCGCGTGGGCGACTTCGGCTTCCTGCTGGCCCTGCTGTACATCCTGGCCACCTTCAAGGTCTCGCACTTCCACCTGATCTACCTGCAGGTGTCCGCGGGCCAGGGGCTGGCCGCGCTGCCGGTGATCGGCCTGCTCCTGATCTGGGCCGCGTGCGCGAAGTCCGCCCAGTTTCCGCTCTACTTCTGGCTGCCCGACGCGATGGAGGGCCCGACCCCGACCTCCGCGCTGATGCACGCCGCCACGATGGTGACGGCCGGCGTGTTCCTGCTGGTGCGCTCCTGGCCGCTGATCGCGGTGGTGCCGTGGCTGCCGCACCTGGTGGCCGGGATCGGCGCGTTCACCGCGCTCTTCGCCGGGATCGTGGCCTGCACCAAGAAGGACCTCAAGCGCATCCTCGCGTACTCGACCGTCTCCCACCTGGGCCTGATGATGCTGGCGCTCGGCCTGGGCCAGGTCGGGCTGGCGGTGTTCCACCTGGTGGTCCACGGCTTCTTCAAGGCCGCCCTCTTCCTCTGCGCGGGCAACATCGGCCACGCGATCCACAAGCCGACGGCCGACGTCGACGAGGTCGGCGGCTGGCGCAAGGCGATGCCCGTGACCTACGGGATCTTCCTGGTCTCGTCGCTGTCGCTGGCCGGCATCTGGCCGCTGGCCGGCTTCTACAGCAAGGACGCCATCCTGGACGCGGCCCGGCGCGGCGGGGGCTGGATCGGCGTCGCGTCGCTGGCGATCGGCGCGCTCTCCGCGTTCTACATCTTCCGCATGCTCTTCCTGACCTTCCACGGCGACCGGCCCGAGCAGCAGCAGCTGTCCCACCACCCGCACGAGGGCACGCTGGACTTCGTCCTGCCCGTGGCGCTGCTGGCCGCCGGCGCGGCCTTCGCGGGGCTGTGGGCGCCGCACCTGGAGACGCTGCTGGTCTACGGCTGGCACGGCCTGCCGATGGGCCTGCCCAACATGCCCGGCACGCTGAACCTGCCCGGCTCCCCGATCATCCCGCGGCTGGACTGGCACGACGCGCTGGGCGTGGGCTCGCTGATGGCCGCGCTGGGCCTGGCGGGCGCGTACTACCTGACCATGGTGGACCAGAGCTGGGACTGGCGCTGGCGCGCCGCCTCGCCGCTGCTGGAGTCCGTGTTCGAGTCCGATTTCGGCTGGAAGACGCTGATGGACGCGATCGCGTCGGGGACCGTCTCCTTCGCCCGCGTCGTGGGCCGCACCTTCGACAAGGGCTGGTGGGACGGCCTGATCGAGGGCACCGCGACCGCCTCCCGCCGCGGCGCCGACGCCCTGGCGGAGTTCTCGCAGGGCCGGCTCAACGACTATCTGTGGTGGATGGCCGCGGCCGCGGCCCTCCTCCTGGGAGGGGCGCTGCGATGACCTCGTTGACCCTGCTGTGGGTCCTGCCCCTGGCGGGCGCCGCGGCCTGCCTGCTGGCCGGACGTGCCGGCCGCGGCGCGGCGAAGGCCTGCGCGCTGTTGTTCTCGGCGGCGTTCTTCGCCGTCTCGCTGGCGGTCCTGGCCGGCTTCCTGCACGGCGAGAGCGCCATCGTGGTCGGCGGCGCGCCGTGGGCGTTCGGGATCTCCTACCGCCTGGCCGCCGACGGGCTGTCCATGGCCCTGATCACGCTGACCTCCTTCCTCACGCTGATCTGCGTGGCCGCGTCGTGGAAGCTGGACGTCTCCGCCGCGTACTGGGCCAACTTCCTGGCCCTGGCCTCGGCGCTGACCGGGGTGTTCCTGGCCCGCGACCTGTTCCTGTTCTACGTGTTCTGGGAGGCCACGCTGATCCCGATGTTCTTCATCATCGGCCTGTGGGGCTCCGACAACCGCCGCCACGCCGCGGTCAAGTTCTTCCTGTTCACCTTCGCCGGCTCGATCCTGATGCTGCTGGCCCTGCTGGCCCTGGTGGCCGCCGCGCACTCCGCGACGGGCGTGTGGACCTGGGACCTGGACGCGCTGAAGGGCGCGCCGCTGGGCGCCGCGGCCCCGTGGGTGTTCCTGGGGCTGCTGCTCGGCTTCGGCGTGAAGATCCCGATCGTGCCGATGCACACCTGGCTGCCCGACGCGCACACCGAGGCCCCGGCCGCGGGCTCCGTGATGCTGGCCGGCGTGATGCTGAAGATGGGCCTCTACGGGATCATCCGCGTGGCCCTGCCGCTGTTCCCCGCGTACGCCCTGTCGTGGGCGCCGTGGCTGGCGGGCCTGGCCGCGATCAACGCGGTCTACGGCGCGCTCTGCGCGATGGCGCAGACGGACCTCAAGCGCCTGGTCGCGTACTCGTCGATCGCGCACCTCGGCTTCTGCGTGCTGGGCGTGGTGTCGCTGACCGCGCAGGGCCTGACCGGCGGCAGCCTGCAGATGATCAACCACGGCATCACCACCGGCGCGCTCTTCCTGCTGGTCGGCTTCCTGTACGAGCGGGCGCACAAGCGCGGCGTGTCCGACTTCGGCGGGCTGGCGGCGCGCGCGCCGTGGATGGCGTTCTTCTTCGGCTTCTCGATCTTCGCGTCGGTGGGCCTGCCGGGCCTCAACGGCTTCGTCGGCGAGTTCATGTGCCTGTCGGGCATCGCGCACTCGTCGGTGCCGCTCTTGGGCGTGCCGTTCTTCGCGGTGGCGGGCGTCGCCGGCGTGACCCTCGCCGCCGCCTACGCCCTGCCGGCCTTCCAGGCCGTGTTCTGGGCCCCGGAGGGCGGCGCGTCGGTCAGCGACCACGTGACCGACCTCGACCTGCGCGAGAAGAGCATCCTCTGGACGCTGTGCGCGCTGATGCTGTGGATCGGCCTCTCGCCGCAGGGCTGGCTCTCGGTGCTCGAGCCGGCGATCCGGGGGCTGGTGCGATGAACCTCCTCGCTCCCCAAGCCGCGCTGGCCGCCGGCGTGATCGGCGCGCTGGGCCTGGGCCTGATGCGCCGCCCGCCGTCCTTGCTGGTCCGCGCGCTGGTCCTGCTGACCCCGCTGGCCGCGCTGGGCCTGCTGTGGGGCGCGGTCCCCGGCGTCCTGCCGCCGCTGGTGGGCGTCGACATGAAGGGCCTGGGCTGGCAGACGGTGATCTACGCCGGCGCCCTGCCGATGGCCTTCCTGTCCTCCGGCGACGACGTGGAGGCCGCGCTGTTCCTGGGCGCGGTGCTGGGCATGGGCCTGCTCGCGGCGGCCGGCAACCTGCCGATGCTCTTCGTGGCGCTCGAGTTCATGTCCCTGCCGGCCTACCTGCTGGTCGCGCGCGCCGGGACCGGCGAGCGCCGCCTGGAGGCGGCGGTCAAGTACTTCTTCGCCGGGGCGCTGGCCGGCGCGGTGTTCCTGCTGGGCCTCTCCCTTTACTACGCCGACACGCACAGTCTCGCGGCGGTCGCCGTCCCGGTGGACGCGCGCGGCCAGGCCGGCTTGGCGCTGATGGCGGCGGCCGCGCTCTTCAAGATCGGCGCGGTGCCCCTGCACTGGTGGCTGCCCGACGTGTACGAGGCGGCCTCTCCCGAGGTCTCGGGTTTCCTGTCCACGGCGATGAAGGCGGCCGCGGTGCTGTTCCTGGTCCGCGTGACCTCCCTGGCGCCGAACCCGGGCTTCGCCGCGGTCCTGCCGGCCCTGGGCGCGCTGACCGCGCTCTTCGGCGCGCTGCTGGCCCTGCGCCAGGAGCGCCTGCAGCGCCTGCTCGCGTACTCGTCCTTGGCGCACGCCGGCCTCTTGATCCTGGGCGTGGGCGCCTGGCAGCTCCTGGGCCGCTCCCCGGCCGGGATCGCCGCCCTGCTGATCTACCTGGGCGCCTACGCCTTCATGAGCAACGGCGCGTTCGTGTTCCTCCAGGCCTCGGGCGTGTCCACGCGCGCCGAGCTCAAGGGCTACGCGTCGCGCCGCCCCCTGCTGGCCGCGAGCTTCGGCCTGATCCTTTTCGCGCTGGGCGGCGTCCCGCCGACCGGCGGCTTCGTCGCCAAGCTCCTGATGCTCTGGCTGGCGGTGCGCGCCGGCCTGGTCTGGCCGGTGCTGATCGCGGCGCTGTCCGCGCTGGTGTCCCTGGTCTACTACCTGGGCCTGGTGCGCGACATGGCTTTCGAGGAGGCGCCCGCGGGAGACCCCCCGGCGGACGGGCCGGCCTCGGCGCGTCTCGTCGTCGCGGTCTGCGCCCTGGGCGCCCTGCTGCTGGGCGCGGCGCCGTTCTTCCTCAGCGGCGTCCTGTCGGGGGTTTGGAAATGACGCCGATCGCGCTGTTCGCCCTGGTCGTGAACCTGCTGACGGTGCTGGCCGTGACCGGCCTGTTCGCCAACGCGGGCAAGCTCTTCGGGCCCAAGGTCCGCCATCAGGGCGACGGGGACATGCCCTACGAGACCGGCCTGCCGCCGCTGGCGCCGGCGCACGAGCGCATGACCGTGCTCTACTACCGCTTCGCGGTCCTGTTCGTCGTCTTCGACGTGGACCTGGCCTTCATGCTGCCCTGGGCGCTGAACCGGCCGACGCTGGACCTCTTGAGCATGAGCGTCGTCACGGGCTTCATCCTCCTGATCCTTTTCATGCTCGGCTACTTCTGGCGCAAGGGGATGCTCGAATGCCTTTAGTCGACGACGCGGCCCCGGCGGGCACGATGACCACGCAGTTGGACGCCGCCCTGGGCTGGGCGCGCAAGTACTCGATCTTCCAGTACCCGTTCGTGACGGCCTGCTGCGGCATGGAGTTCATGTCCACCGCGGCCAGCCACTACGACCTGGACCGCTTCGGCGCGGGCTTCCCGCGCTTCTCGCCGCGCCAGGCCGACTGCCTGATGGTGGTGGGCACGATCAGCCACAAGATGGCCCCGGTCCTGCGGCGCATCTACGACCAGATGGCCTCGCCCAAGTGGGTGATCGCCTTCGGCGTGTGCACCTGCACCGGCGGCTTCTACAACAACTACTCGACCGTCCAGGGCATCGACACCATCGTCCCGGTGGACCTCTACATCCCCGGCTGCCCGCCGCGGCCGGAGACCGTCATCCAGGGCCTGGTGCTGCTCCAGGAGAAGATCCAGAAGACCGGCGGGAGGGTCCCGTGAGCGCCGCCTCGATGCGCGGCGAGGTCCGCTCGGTCCCGGCCGCCGGGGCGCGCGCCGCCTTGGAGGGCCTGAAGGCCGAAGGCTACGGCATGCTCGTCGACATGACCTGCGTCGACTACCTGCCCATGGGCAAGACGCCCCGCTTCGACGTGATCTACCGCGTGGCCAAGTTCGACCTCGAGGGCGGGCACGACAAGGGCCGCGTGGAGCTGCACTGCGCGGTGGGCGTGGAGCCGGTCTTGCGCTCCGCGGCCGACCTGTGGCCGATCGCGGACTGGCTGGAGCGCGAGATCTGGGACATGTACGGCGTGGGCTTCACGGACCGCCCGGACATCAAGCGCCTGCTGATGTACGAGGAGTTCGTCGGCCACGCGCTGCGCAAGGACTATCCGATCGCCAAGCGCCAGCCGCTGATCGGGCCCAAGAGCGGCGACAAGTCCGGCAGCCCGTCGTTCAACATCGTCAAGCCGACCGTCACGGGGGAATGAGATGACCACCGCGACCTCCGCCAGGAAGCGCACGACGTACATGCTGAACATGGGCCCGCAGCACCCGGCCATGCACGGCGTCATCCGCCTGCAGCTGGAGCTGGAGGGCGAGCGCATCGTCGCCGTGGACACCGAGATCGGCTACCTGCACCGCGCGTTCGAGAAGCACGCCGAGAGCGAGACCTGGAACAACGTGGTGCCGTGGACGGACCGCCTGAACTACGTGTCCCCGCTGATCAACAACGTGGGCTACGCGCTGGCCGTCGAGTCCCTGGCCGGCATCGAGGTGCCGGAGCGCGGCCAGTACATCCGCGTGATCGCCTCCGAGATCTCGCGCATCACCGACCACCTGACCTGCGTCGGCGCGTCCGCCATGGAGCTGGGCTCCTTCACCGTCTTCCTGTATCTGATCAAGGCCCGCGAGTGGCTCTACCAGCTGGTGGACAACCTGACCGGCGCCCGCGTCACGACCGCGTTCACGCGCGTCGGCGGCGTCAAAGGGGACCTCCCGCCGGGCTTCGAGGAGAAGGTCCTGGCGGTGTTCAAGGACATCCGCGCGGCGATCGCCGAGAGCGACACCCTGCTGACCAAGAACCGGATCTTCATGGACCGCATGGAGGGGACCGGCGTCATCTCCAAGGAGGACGCCGTCGCCTACGGGATCACCGGCCCGTTCCTGCGCTCGACCGGCGTGCCCTACGACGTGCGCCGCGCGCACCCGTACCTGGTCTACGACCGCTTCGACTTCGAGATCCCGGTCGGCACCGTCGGCGACAACTACGACCGCTACCTCTGCCGCCTGGCCGAGATCGAGCAGTCGATGCGCATCGTCGAGCAGGCCTTCAAGCAGATCCCGGCCGGCAAGCACTCGCTGGAGCCGCACGAGATCAAGTACGCGTACGAGCTCGAGGACATGGGCAAGCACGGCGACACCAAGCTCATCGAGAAGTACGCGGCGAAGGTGGACCAGACGCTCGACGGCATGGGCCGCGAGGCCTTCGGCGACATCAAGGCCGCCGACCGCGCAGTGACCCTGCCCGCCAAGGAGCAGACCTACACGAACATCGAGGGGCTGATGAACCACTTCGAGCTCGTGATGTGGTCCTGGGGCATCAAGATCCCGGCCGGCGAGGGCTATAGCGCGGTGGAGGGGGGCAACGGCGAGCTCGGCTTCCACCTGGTCAGCGACGGCGGCGACGGCCCGTTCCGCGCGCGCTGCCGCCCGCCGTGCCTGTACATCATGGCCGCCCTGCCCAAGCTGCTGGTGGGCTCCATGATCGCGGACGTGGTGCCGACCTTCGGCTCCGTCAACATGATCGCCGGGGAGCTGGACCGATGACCGAGCTTAAGCGCGGGAATGGTTGCATCGATCGTCGTTGGAGGCAACCATGAGCGTCAAGGCGCCGACGAAGTCCCCGTTCACGCCCGAGCAGGAGACGACCCTGGCCGGGTGGACGAAGCGCTATCCGCACTCGAACCTGGGCCTCGTCGAGGCCCTGCGCTCCGTGCAGGGCTGGCACCGGCAGATCACGCCGGAGGCCGCCGCGCGCGTGGCCGAGGTCTTCGACCTGCCGTTCAACCGCGTCTGGGGCGTGGCCACCTTCTTCCCGACCTTCACGCAGTGGAAGACCGGACGCCACCGCGTCGGCCTCTGCCACGGGCTGTCCTGCTGGCTGGCCGGCTCGACCAAGATGGAGTCGTGCCTGGAAAAGACCCTCGGCGTCGCCGAGAAGACGACCACCGCCGACGGCAAGTTCTCCTGGGAGACGATGGAGTGCCTGGGCGCCTGCGAGCAGGCCCCCGCGCTCCAGGTCAACGACCGGCTGGTCGGGGCGGCGACGGAAGCCTCCGTCGTCAAGCTCAAGGATCTGAAATGACCCTGGTCCTGACCAAGCATTTCGCCGAGCCCAAGCTGCACGAGCTGGAGACCTACCGCCGCCTCGGGGGCTACAAGGCGCTCGAGAAGGCGCTGGGCCTGCCGCGGGCCGCGATCCTGGAGGAAGTCAAGACCTCCAACCTCCGCGGCCTGGGCGGGGCGGGCTTCCCGACCGGGATGAAGTGGTCCACCGTGCCCCCCGAGGACAAGGTCCCCGGGCCGCGCTACGTGGTGGTCAACTGCGACGAGTCCGAGCCCGGCTGCTACAAGGACCGCGTGCTCGTCGAGCGCGACCCGCACCAGTTGATCGAGGGCCTGCTGATCGCGTCCTACGTGATCGGCTCGAAGGACTCCTTCATCTTCATCCGCGGCGAGTACCAGACCCAGTACGAGATCCTGGAGAAGGCGCTCGACGAGGCGCGCAAGGCCGGCCTCGTCGGCAAGGACATCCTCGGCAAGGGCTTCGACTGCGACATCCTGCTGATGCGCGGCGCGGGCGCCTACATCTCGGGCCTGGACACCGCGCTCCTGGAGACGATGGAGGGCAAGAAGGCCTGGCCGCGCCAGCCCCCGCCGTTCCCGACCGTCGCGGGCCTGATGGCCAAGCCCACGGTCGTCAACAACGTGGAGACCCTGTCCATGCTGCCGCACATCGTGGAGAACGGCGGCGAGTGGTTCGCGAAGCTCGGCGTCCCGAAGTCCGGCGGCACGCTGCTGCTGTCCATCTCCGGCCACGTGGAGAAGCCCGGCGTCTACGAGTTCCCGATGGGCGTCAAGCTCCGCGACGCCCTGGCCGCGGCCGGCGGCGTGCGCGCCGGCCATAAGCTCAAGGGCGTGATCCCGGGAGGCACCTCGATGCCCCCGCTGATGGAGAAGGACCTGGACATCGCGCTGGACTTCGACAGCGTGCGCGCGGCCGGGACCTTCCTGGGCGCCGGCGGCATGATCGTGCTCGACGAGACGGCCGACGCCGTCGAGGTCGCGCACAACATCGAGCGCTTCCTGGCCCACGAGTCCTGCGGGCAGTGCACGCCGTGCCGCGAGGGCTCGTTCTGGACCGAGGAGATCCTGGAGCGCGTGCTCCACGGGGACGGCGTCCCCGCCGATCTCGAGAACCTCCCGCGCGTCGGGGAGAACATCACCGGCCGCGTCATCTGCGCGCTGGGCGACACCGTCGGCATGGTCATCCGCGGCTACATGACCCGCTACCCCGACGACTTCAAGAAACGGATCTCCAATGGCCAAAAGGGTTAAGTTCAAGCTGAACGGGACGGAGGTCGAGGCCGACGAGGGCCGGCTGGTCATCGACGCCGCCAAGGACGCCGGCGTCGAGATCCCGCACTACTGCTACCATCCCGCGCTGGGCAACCCCGGCAACTGCCGCATGTGCATCGTGGAGGTCGCCGGCGCGCCCAAGCCTCAGGTCTCCTGCCGCCTGCCGGTCAAGGAGGGCCTCGACGTCAAGAGCGACTCTCCCGCGGCCAAGCGCGCGCAGGCCTCGGCCCTGGAGCTGCACCTGGTCAACCACCCGCTCGACTGTCCCGTCTGCGACCAGTCCGGCGAGTGCGGCCTCCAGGACTACTACATGAAGATCGGGCGCTACCAGAGCCAGGTGCGCGAGGACAAGCAGCACAAGGGCAAGCGCGTCGAGGCGGGCCCCCACGTGATGCTCGACCAGGAGCGCTGCATCCTGTGCACGCGCTGCACCCGCTTCGTCGACGACGTCACCAAGACCCACGAGCTGGGCATCTTCCGGCGCGGCCACACCGAGGCCGTCGAGCTGACCCCCGGCAAGGTCCTGGACAACGACTACTCCGGCAACGTGGTGGACATCTGCCCCGTCGGCGCGCTGACCGACCGCGACTTCCGCTACCAGGTCCGCGTCTGGTACCTGGACAAGACCGACTCCGTCTGCCCCGGCTGCTCGCGCGGCTGCAACATCTCCATCCACACCAACACCAAGCGCACCTGGCACAACCAGGGCCATCGCGTGGCGCGCCTGAAGCCCCGCCACAGCGAGGTCAACGGCTACTGGATGTGCGACGAGGGCCGCTACGGCTACCGCCCGCTCGACGAGGGGCGCTTGGGCAAGGTCCTGCGCCTGACCCCGGAGCGCGCGGAGCTGTCCTGGGAGGCCGCCGCCGTCGAGCTGGCCGCGCGGCTGAAGGACGGGGGCTCCAAGGGCCTGGCCGTCGCCGCCTCGGGCATGCTTTCCAACGAGGACTGGGCCGCGCTCAAGGATCTGTTCCCGGCCGCCAAGCTCTACTTCACCGCCGAGCCCGACCAGGTCGGCGCGGAGGACGCGCTCCTCAAGCGGCGCGAGAAGGTGCCCAACCTGAAGGGCGCCGAGGCGCTGGGCCTGAAGTCCGGCTCCTTCGACGACCTGGCCAAGGACCTGGAGTCCGGCAAGGTGTCGGGACTGTGGATCGTGGAGCGCGACCTGACCAAGGTGTGGGGCGCGGAGCGGGCCAAGGCCTTGATCGGCAAGGCCGGCTTCTCCGTCTTCCAGGGCCCGAACAAGGGCGGCACCGGCGAGCTGGCCTCCTACCGCCTGCCCGCGACCGCCTACGCGGAGGAGACCGGGCGCTTCACCAACTTCGAGGGCCGCGTCCAGGAGTACCGGAAGGCCCTGGACCCCATCGGCTCCGCCCGGCCCGACCACGAGATCTTCGGGCTGGTCAAGGCCGCGCTGACCGGCGCGGCCTTGGAGGCCGCGGCATGACCGGCGTCGACCTGCTCTGGACCGCCGTCAAGGTCGTGGCCGCGATCGTGCTCTTCGGCCTGAACATCGCCGGCCTGCTGGGCTGGGTCGAGCGCAAGCAGAGCGCCGTGATGCAGGACCGCATCGGCGCCAACCGCGCCGACATCTTCGGAATCACCATCCTGGGCCTGTTCCACCCGATCGCCGACGCGCTCAAGATGCTCACCAAGGAGGACTTCGTCCCCAAGGGCGTGCACAAGCCCCTGCACGGCCTGGCCCCGATCATCTCCCTGGGCGCGGGCATGTTCTGCCTGGCCGCGCTCCCGTACGGCGGCGCCGTGACCTTCGCCGGCCGCGTCTGGGACCTGCAGCCGATCGCCTCCTCCATGGGCGTGCCCCTGGTGCTGGCCGCGCTGGCCTTCGGCGTGCACGGCATCGTGATGGCGGGCTTCGCCTCCGGCTCCAACTACGGCCTCCTGGGGGGCCTGCGCGGCGCCGCGCAGATGATCGCCTACGAGGTCTGCCTGGCCTCCGCGCTGGCCGGCGCCCTTTTCCTCTATGGCACCCTGGACCTCCAGCAGGCCGTCCTGTGGCAGGCGCACCACGTCTGGGGCGTGCTCGTCCAGCCCCTGGCCTTCATCCTGTTCCTGACCGCCGGCGCCGCGATCACCAAGCGCACCCCGTTCGACCTGCCCGAGGGCGAGAGCGAGATCATCGGCTACCACGTCGAGTACTCGGGCATGAAGTTCGGCATGTTCCTGATGACCGACTTCTTCGAGTCCATCGTGGTCTGCGGCCTGATCACCGCGCTGTTCCTGGGCGGCTGGGCGATCCCCGGCGTGGACCTGCTCGCGATGGGCGCCGCGGGCGGCGCGACGGCCTTGATTGCGGCGGTCCTGATGCTCGCCAGCTTCACCGTGAAGGTCCTGCTCCTCCTCTTCCTGCTGATGCAGATCCGCTGGACCTTGCCGCGCTTCCGCTTCGACCAGCTGCTGGACCTAGGCTGGAAGAACCTCCTGCCGCTGACCCTCGTGAATTTCCTCGTGACCGTGTGGGGAGTCTATCTATGGCGATGACCGAAGGAACCGGTCCGGCCGCGCCGGTCATGGGAAAGGGATCCATGACCGTGCGCGTGGTCGAGCGACCGAAGCGCACCTTCGCGACCCAGATCTTCCTGATTGAGGTCTGGAAGGGGCTGGGCGTCACCTTCCGCCACCTGTTCGTCAACCTCGCCCGCCACGCCCTGCGCGCGCTCGGAATCACCGGCCAGCCCGGCGCGGTCACCATCCAGTACCCCGAGGACCCCGCGGTCCTGGGCAAGCGCGCGCGCACGCGCCATCGCCTCCTCAAGCGCGAGGACGGCGCCCCGCGCTGCACCGCCTGCCTCCTGTGCGAGACGATCTGCCCGGCAAAGTGCATCCGCATCACGGCCGAGAACGCCCCCGACGCCATGGTCGAGAAGCGCGCCAAGACCTTCGACATCGACCTGGGCATGTGCATCTTCTGCGGCTACTGCGCCGAGGCCTGCCCCGTGGACGCCATCCACATGGACGCCAACGAGGTGGAGATCTCCTCCTACAGCCGCAAGGACATGATCTGGAACATGGCCGAGCTGCTGGGCGACGCGCCGAAAGTCCCCGGCGGGACGGCCTAGCCGCTCCTTCCCCGGCCCCGAGGCCGGACCGCCGCCCCCTGGCCGCGCCGGGCCGCTTCCGCTATACTACGGGCGATGTTCTCCGGCTTCAAGCCCATCGGCGTCGCCGACGTCCTCGACATGCTCCTCGTCGGGTCGCTGGTCTACCTGCTGCTGCTCTGGTTCAAGCGCACGCGCGCGGCGCTGGTGGCGATGGGCCTGGGGCTGATGATTCTGGTGTACGCGGTCGCCTTCGTGTCCGGGATGTACATGACGGTGCGGCTCTTCCAGGGCTTCTTCGCGGTGTTCATCGTGGCGGTGATCGTGATCTTCCAGGAGGAGATCCGCTCCGGCTTCGAGCGCCTGGCGGTGTGGAGCATGACCGGGGGGGTCCTGAAGGCGGCCCCCACGCACCGGCAGGTGGAGATCCTGGTGCGCTCGCTGGGCGACATGGCGCGCGACCACATCGGCGCGCTGGTGGTCCTGCAGGGCCTCGACCCGCTGGACCGGCACGCGCAGGGGGGCTGGGACCTCGACGGCGAGCTCTCCGAGGCGCTGATCAAGAGCATCTTCGACTCGCACTCGCTGGGGCACGACGGGGCGCTGGTGGTGTCCGAGGGGCGCGTGGCGCGCTTCGGCGCGCAGCTGCCGCTCTCCAAGGACTTCGGCAAGATCACCAACCTGGGCACGCGCCATTCCGCCGCGCTGGGGCTCTCGGAGCGGACGGACGCGCTGTGCCTGGTGGTCAGCGAGGAGCACGGGCGGGTGTCGATCGCGCACCGCGGGGAGCTGATTCCGGTGGAGAACCTGGAGGACCTGCAGGACCGCATCCAGGCGTTCCTCCACCGCCTGCTGCCCCAGGAGCCGCGCAGCCGCGCGCGCAACTTCGTCACCGAGAACTGGCGCGAGAAGCTGATCGCGGCCGGGATCTCGGTCCTGATGTGGATCTTCTTCGTCGGCATCGCGGGGGGGCGGTGAAGCCCGGCTTCCACGCGCGGCGCCTGATCAAGCGCCTCTCCGAGTCCGGGCGCGCGCTGTCGCCGCTGACCATCCTCACGCACGACCACCCGGATCCCGACGCCCTGGCCAGCGCCTGGGCGCTGGCGCACTTGGCGCAGACCGTGGGACGCATCCGCTGCCGGATCGTCTACGGCGGCATGATCGGGCGCGCGGAGAACCGCATGATGGCCGAGCGCCTGTTCGTGCCGGCGCGGCCGCTGCGCCCGCGCGAGCTGGCGTCGGCCGCGCACCTGGCGCTGGTGGACACCCAGCCGCCGTTCAAGAACAACCGCTGCCCTCCGCGGCGGGTGCCCGACCTGATCGTCGACCACCACGCGCGCCATGCGGACACCCAGGCGGCGCTGGCGCTGATCGACGAGTCGGTGGGGGCGACGACGACGATCCTGGTGGAGGCGCTGACCGCGGCCGGGGTGCGCGTGCCGCGCCGGCTGGCGACGGCGATCGTGTACGGGATCGGCTCGGAGACGCAGAACCTGGGGCGCGAGGCCACGCCGCGCGACATGGCGGCCTATCAGTCCTTCTGGCCGAAGGCCAGCATGCGCACGCTGTGGCGCATCTCCTACCCGCAGCGCTCGGAGGACTTCTTCGCCACCCTGGCGCGCGGCATCCGGGAGTCCTTCGTGGCCGGGCGCTCGATCGGCGCGCACCTGGGGCCGGTGGGAACCCCGGACCGGGTCGCCCAGATCGCCGACTTCCTGCTGACCCTGGAGCGCGTGGAGTGGTCGATCGTGACCGGCCGCTACCAGGGCCGCCTGCATGTGTCCCTGCGCTCCAACGACCCCGGCGCCGGGGCCGGGCGCCTGCTCAAGCGCCTGCTCGGCGGGGGCAACCGCGGCGGCGGTCACGCGATGATCGCCGGCGGCTCGCTGGAGCTCGGCGCCTCCGCGCCGGAGTCCGTGTGGCGCGAGGCCGAGGACAAGGTGACCGCGGAATTCCTGGCCAGCCGCGGCGCGGACCCCTTCGCGCGGCGCTGGCCGTTCCGGACCTAGGCGCGGGCGGGCCGTTCGGCCGGGGCGCGCAAGGACCAAAGACCCTAGGACGGGGCGCGGGAACGCGGTAGAGTCTCCCCGATGCCCCGCCCGTTCCAGCGCCTGCTCGCCGCGGCCGTCTGCGCGGCTCTCGTGCTCCTCTCGCCCGGCGTGGGCGCCTACGCGTCCGCCGCGCAGGTGCTGGGCGTCTCCGCCGGCGCCGCCGCCGAAGGTGGGGCCGCCGCCTCGGCCGGGACCCTGCGGCTGCCCTCCGTCTCTCCGCTGACCCCGGTCCCGCCCCTGGCCGGCGTCCTCGGCGTCATGACCGCGCCCTGCGCGGCTCCCGCCGCGGTCGCCCCC
>JAJXTZ010000046.1 GCA_021783355.1 bacterium
CGGACGGAAGCTGAGCCGAGGGGGCGGCAAGCGAGACGCCCGGCGAGAACAGGGACGGCGAGGCCAGGAGGACCGGCGACGCGGCCGCAGCCGCCGAGACCGCGGCGCCTCCCGCGGGAGCGGACGCGGAGAGGCGAACGATCTCCACGCCCTGGGCGAGCACCGGCTGGACGCCGAGCGCGTAGGTCAGGACCAGGGCGAGCGCGCCCCGCAAAAGCCTCATGCGGGGATTATAAGGGAACCCGCGCCCGCGCGCCCGGTCCTTTGGGCCCGGGCCCGCGTCGTCCGTGGACCCGCGTCGTCCCGGGTCCGAAGACCCGGAACAGAGTGTTGCATCTTTCAATAGCGCGGGCGCCGGAGCCGGGCGCGACGCCCCAGGAGGACGGCATGCTCGCCAAGGACATCATGCGCACGGACGTCATCACGGTGGCGCCTTATCTGACCCTGATGGAACTGGCGAAGCTCTTCGACGAGCGCCGGATCAGCGGGGCTCCGGTGGTGGACGGGGACGGTCGCCTGCTGGGCGTGATCTCGCAGACCGACCTGGTGCACGCCGAGCGCGAGGACGCCGCCGGCGGCGCCCCCCGCTACCATAGGGGCGGCGACGGCCGCGAGTCCGCCGCGGGCTTCCACTTCGAGGATCCGGACCGCAGCCGCGTCCAGGACTTCATGACGCCCGGGGCGATCGCCTTCGAAGAGGACGCCCCGGTGGCCAAGATCGCGCGCACGATGCTCGACAAGCGCGTCCACCGGGTGCTGATCACCCGCGGCGGCAAGCTGCGGGGAATCGTGACGACGATGGACATGCTGCGCGCCCTGCTGGCGGCGACGGAGAAAGAGTCGGCGGCGCCAAAAGGACGGCGGCGCTAGGCTCTCAGTTCGCCGGGCAGGCGGGAGCGGCGGAGACCCAGTCCTTGCGGTAGGCGGCGCAGAGGCTCAGCGCCCCGGACGAGGCGGCCGCCCGCGTCGTCTCCACGGCGCTGGCGAAGGGCACCGGCTCCACGGAGCTCATGAAGGTTTGCGTGGTCCACTCGCCGTACGGCCCCCGGCACAGGGCCTGCGCGCGGCGCACGACCGAGTACTGGGCATGTCCCTGCCACAGGCCCTCGGGCTGGTCCACGCGTCCGACGAAGCAGTCCGTGGCCTTGACCAGGCACCAGGACTGGACCGAGCAGCCGTCGGGCACGAAGGAGCCCAGCGTGGTGAAGACGGGCTCGCTCGCGCGAAGCGCGGCGGCCGTCGCGACAGACTTCCCGGCGGCGCTCATCGCGGCCCGGGCCAGGACGGCGTCCGCGCGCGCGCCGCGGTAAGCGTCCTTCAGCGGCTCGGCGGACGCGGCGGCGACGCGGGCGAGGACGGCCACGGCGGCCGCGGCGAGGATCGAGCGTCCGGTGAAAAAAAGAGCGGGGGGTCATCACGGGTTCCTCCTGACGGAGACATTCTACCTCCACCGGGGGAGGTTTGGGGCGGGAATCTACGGCCGCGGAGAGGCCAGGCGCCAGACCTCGACGCCTTCCCCGGGGTCGGCGAAGACGCGGACCGAGCCCGGGACCGCCGCCAGCAGGCGGCTCAGCTCCGCCGCGTCCGGGGCCGCGAAGGGGCCGCCCGCCGGGCGCAGGGCGGCGCCCTGGCCCTCCACGACGACGAGGGAAGCCCCGGTCTCGGCCGCCAGGCGCGCCACCGCCTCCGGGGTGCGCGCGTCATAGGAGAGATGGACGGCGCGCCGGCCGGCGAGAAGACTCCAGCGTCCGTCGTACTCGGCCGCGAGGACGGCGTCCGGCGGCGCATGGGCCGCGATCCAGGCCGCGGCGCGCTCCGGCTTGGGCAGGACGCGCCGCGACGGGTCCAGCGAGGCGCGCACGACCCCGGCCGTCGCCCAGGCCGACAGCGCCACCGACAAGGCCGCCCCGGACGCGGCCGCGCGCCGGCCGCCCAGCCGGCTCAGGCCGCGACAGACGGCCAGGACGGCGAAGGGCAGGACCGGGATCAGGTAGCGCGAGGCGCGGCGGTCGTAGGCCAGCACCGGCAGAAGATAGAAGACCGCGAAGAAGGCCGCGGCGCGACCGCTCGGCGAGCGCAGTCCGCGCAGGCCCAGGACGGCGAGGGCCGCCCCCGCCAGGGCGACGGCGGCGGCCAGCGGCGCCGCGGGGAACGGCGGCCGCCACAAAGCGCGGACGAAAAGCTCGCGGGCATAGAAGGCCGCGTTCGACGCTAGGCCGACCCTCCCCCCGGAGACGGCCGAAGAGGCCTCGCTCCAATAATTCCAAGGCGCGCCGGCGGCCGCCGCGTCGCGCGCCAGCCACGCGCCCAAGACCGCCGCCGCCGGGAGCAGGACGGACGCCGCCTCGCGCGGGCGCTTCTCCAGGGCCAGCGCCGCCGCGATCGCCGCGGCCAGGGTCAGGCCGTTGGGGCGCACCAGGGCGGCCAGGCCCAGGGCCAGGCCGAAGCCCAGCCACGGCGCGGGCTCGCGACGCGCCCAGACGCGGGGCAGAAGGGCCAGCGCGGCCGCCGCGCAGAACAGCATCGGGCCGTCGGACAGGAGCGTGGCCGCGGTGCTGGCGACCAGCGGCGAGACGGCGATCGCCGCCAGGGCCAGGTCGGAGAGCTCCGGGGAGACCTCGCGGTCGAACACCGCGCCCAGCAGGGCCAGCGCGGCCAGGTGAAGGCCGACCGCGTACGCGCTCAGGATCTCCGCAGACCCGCCCGACAGCGCGGCGGCCGGGGCCAGCAGGAGCGGCCAGCCCGGCAGATAGGCCACGAGGGGCGGGGCGCCGGGGGCCTGCAGTTCGGCGAAGCGGCCGGTCAGCAGGGAGCGCGCGCCGATCAGGTAGAACGCGTCGTCGTTGAAGCAGCCCAGCCAGTACGCGCGGCGGCACAGCCAGAACAGCGCCGCGATCGCGGCCAGCAGGAGAGCGCGGCGCCGGGTCATCGCCCCATCTTACCTAACTCCCCCGGCCCGAAAGAGCGGGCCCCCGGCCGCGAGGCCGGGGGCCCTTGCGGGAGCGGCGGAGAGGCTTACTTCAGCTTCGCGAGCTCGGCCTCGAGCTCCTTGTAGTCGCGCTCCTTGGTGATGTCGCCCTCGACCTTCACCCAGGCGACCTTGCCGTCCTTGCCGATCAGGACGGTGGCGCGCTGAGAGATGTTCGCGGCCGGCAGGAACAGGCCGTAGGCCTTGATGGCCTTGCGGTGCATGTCGGAGAGCATCGTGTGCTTCAGCACCATATTCTCCTTCCAGGCCTTGTGGGACCAGATGGAGTCCACGGAGATCGCGGCGACCTCGGCGTGCGCGCCGAAGCGGGAGAGATCCTGCGAGAAGCAAACGTTCTCCTTCGTGCAGGTCGGAGACCAGTCGAGCGGGTAGAAGAACAGCGCGACGGGCTTCTTGCCCAGGTAGTCGGACAGCTTCCACTCTTTCTTCTCGTGGTCGGGCAGCGTGAAGTCGGGCGCGGCGATCCCGACGGCGATCGGCGTGGTCTCGGAAGCGGCGGTGGCAGTGGTCATTGATGTCTCCTGAGGGTCGTGTCCCGAAATTAACTTAGGTGCCTGGCACCTAAGTTAATTTCAGGCTTTGACGAGCTTGATCTCGAGCGGCTTGGCGGCCGCGTTGCGGACGCTGACGGCGGCGGCGATCTTGCGGGCGGTCTCGCGCAGGGCCTTGGCCGGGGCGGAGTCCGGGTGCGACAGGACGATCGGCTTGCCGGTCTCGGACGCCTCGCAGACGCGCGGGTCCAGCGGGATGCCGCCCAGCAGGTCGACGCCGTACGACGACTTGAGGGTCTTCGCCGAGCCTTCGGAGAAGATCTTGCTCTCCTTCGAGCAGTGCGGGCAGACGAAGCCGGACATGTTCTCGATCGCGCCGAGGATCGGCACGTTGAGCTTCTTGAACATCGCGACGGCCTTGCGCACGTCGGACAGCGCGATCGACTGCGGGGTGGTGACGATGACGGAGCCCGCCAGCGGCACGGTCTGGCACAGCGTCAGCTGGACGTCGCCGGTGCCCGGCGGCAGGTCCAGGACCAGGTAGTCGAGCTCGCCCCAGGTGACGTCCTTGAGGAACTGCGTGATCGCGCCGTGCAGCATCGGCCCGCGCCAGATCACGGCCTTGTCCGGGTCCATCAGGAAGCCCATCGACATGACCTTCACGCCGTAGGCCTCGGCCGGGGCGATCTTGTCGTCCTCGCCGACGACCGGCTTCCAGTCCGGCACGCCCATCATCTGCGGCTGGTTCGGGCCGTAGATGTCGGCGTCCATCAGGCCGACCTTGGCGCCGTCCAGCGCCAGCGCGACGGCCAGGTTGGAGGCCACGGTGGACTTGCCCACGCCGCCCTTGCCCGCCGCGACCGCGATCAGGTTCTTGATCCCGGGCGGCAGGACGCCGCCCAGGCGCGCGTCCTTCTTGACCGAGGCGGTCATCTTGACCTGGACCTCGGTGACGCCGGGCAGCTTCTTGACGGCCTGCTCGGCCTCCAGCTGCATCATCCCCTTCAAAGGGCAGGCGGGGGTGGTGAGCTCATAGTCGAAGCTCACCACCCCCCCGCACACGGCGAGGTTCTTCACCATGCCGAGCGTCACGATGTCCTTGTGAAGCTCCGGCTCGATGCACGACGACAGCGCCTTGAGAACCTCGTCCTTGGTCGGCATGAAACTCTCCTTACATCAGGAACAGCATCTCGCGGTACTTGGGCACCGGCCAGGAGGCGGCCGGCATCAGCAGCTCCAGGGCGTCCACGTGCGCGCGGATCTTGTCGAAGTACGGCTTGACCTCGCCGCAGTACGCGGCGGCCTTCGCCTCGGCGTCCCCGACGGCGTCGGCCTTCGCGCGGGCGGCCTCCAGCTCCTCGGCGCCCTCCAGGACCGCCTCGACCTTCTCGGCGACCTGGCGCAGCAGCGCGGTCTGCGCCGGGGCCTTGATCCCCGCCGCCTTCTGCGACTCCAGGACCTTGGCGAGCGCGCCTTGGTACTCGACCGCGGCCGGGACGAACAGCGTCGTCGCCATCTCGGAGACGAGCTTGGCCTCGATGTCGATGTCCTTGGCGTATTTCTCCAGCAGGATGTGGTAGCGCGAGTGGGACTCCTCGGCGCTGAGGACCCCGAGCTTCTCGAAGAGCTCGACCGACTTCTTCAGGTCGAAGCCCTTCAGCGCCGCGGGCGTCGTCTTCTCGTTGGGCAGGCCGCGCTTCTTGGCCTCCTTCACCCACTCCTCGGAGTAGTTGTTGCCCTCGAAGCAGACGCCCTTCGACTCCTTGTAGAGCTTGCGCAGGGCCTCGGTCGCGGCCTCCTTGAAGCCCTTGCCGCCCTTGACCGCCGCGTCGATCAGCCTCTTGGTCTCGATCAGCTGGCCGGCGACGATGGTGTTCAGCGTGGTGATCGGCACGGCGTTGTTGAACGCCGAGCCGACCGCGCGGAACTCGAACTTGTTGCCGGTGAAGGCGAACGGGGAGGTGCGGTTGCGGTCCGTGTTGTCCTTGAGCACCGGCGGGATCTTGTCGATGCCGAACGGGATCCACATCGGGTCCAGGGCCTTGGTGGTGACGCCCTTCTCCAGGTCGTTGAGGACGTCGGTGAGCTGCTCGCCGAGGAACACCGACATGATCGCCGGCGGGGCCTCGTTGGCGCCCAGGCGGTGGTCGTTGCCGGAGCTGGCGATCGACGCGCGCAGCAGCAGCGAGTTGTCGCGCACCGCCTTGATGATGGACACCAGGAAGATGAGGAACTGCAGGTTCTCCTGGGGCGTGGCGCCGGGCGAGAGCAGGTTCTTGCCCGTGTCGGTGCCCAGCGACCAGTTGTTGTGCTTGCCCGAGCCGTTGACGCCGGCGAACGGCTTCTCGTAGAGGAGGGCGGCCAGGCCGAGGCGCGTGGCCACGCGGCGCATCGCGTCCATCACCAGCTGGTTGTGGTCGACGGCGACGTTCGCCTCCTCGAAGACCGGCGCGCACTCGTACTGGTGCGGCGCGACCTCGTTGTGGCGGGTCTTCAGGGGCACGCCCAGCTTGTAGAGCTCGCTCTCCAATTCGGTCATGAAGGTGAAGACGCGGTCCTTGATGGTCCCGAAGTAGTGGTCCTCCAGCTGCTGGCCCTTCGGCGACGCGGCGCCGAACAGCGTGCGGCCGCAGAGGAGCAGGTCCGGGCGGGCCTTGTAGTATTCCTGGTCGATCAGGAAGTACTCCTGCTCCGCGCCCAGCGTCGAGAAGACCTTGCGCGCGTCGCTCTTGAAGTACGCCAGGATGCCCAGCGCGGCCTTGTTCAGGACCTCGATGGAGCGCAAGAGCGGCGTCTTGGTGTCCAGGGCGTGCCCCGTGTAGGAGATGAAGCAGGTCGGGATGCACAGCGTGGACCCGCCCGGGTTGTCCAGGATGAAGGCCGGCGAGGTCGGGTCCCAGGCCGTGTAGCCGCGCGCCTCGAAGGTCGCGCGCAGGCCGCCGGAGGGGAACGACGACGCGTCGGGCTCGGCCTGGACGAGCATCTGGCCGGTGAAGGTCTCGATGACCCCGCCGGTGCCGGTCGGGTCGATGAAGGAGTCGTGCTTCTCGGCGGTGGCGCCGGTCAGGGGCTGGAACCAGTGGCAGTAGTGCGTCGCGCCCTTCTGGATCGCCCAGGTCTTCATCGCGGAGGCGACGGCGTTGGCGCAGTCCTGGTCGAGGCGCTCCCCCTTCTCAATCGCGTCGACCACCTTGCGGTAGGTCTCCTTGGGAAGGAGCAGCTTCATCGTCTCCATGCCGAACACGTTGCAGCCGTAGTAGTCGGACACTTTCGGCGCGGCGGGAGCGCCGGCGGGCTTGGCGGTCTTGGCGGTCATCTCGGCGAGGACTCCGTGGGGCATGAGTGGTTTCTCTCCATGCGCGGTGTGCGCGTCTCTGATCGGGGCCTTTCCCGCGGCGGCTTTTATCGCCGTTCGAGGGCCTTCTCCCCGTCGAGAGAGCGTACGATTTTCGTCGGGCCTCTGTCCAGCGAGCGCGCCGCGCTCGCCCGGCGGAGGGCGCGCCCCTCCGAGCCCGCGGGCTTGACGAGCCTCGTCGGGCGCGGTATACTTATTGAGCCGGGATTTCAATAAGGAAGGAGCCCTCCGATGCTGACCCTGACCCCCAAGGCCGTCGAGAAGATCAACGATTTCATCAAGACCGAGGAGTCGGCCAAGGGCAAGTCCCTGCGCCTGAAGGTCGCGCCGTCGGGCTGCGCCGGCTACGAGTACCGGATCGCCTTCGACGAGAAGGCCGCCGCCGACAAAGTCCTGCCGCAGAACGGCTTCGACGTGATCGTGGACGCGGAGAGCCTGCCCTACATCGAGCAGGCCACCATCGACTACGCCGAGGACGAGACCAGCTCCGGCTTCCGCATCAAGAACCCGCTGGAGAAGAGCTCCTGCGGCTGCGGCAAGTCCAAGCAATTCTAAAGGACGACCCATGGTCACCCTCACCGAGCGCGCCGCCAGGAAGATCCAAGACCTCGCCTCCAAAAAGGGCGCGGTCCCGGTCCTGCGCGTGAAGGTGGGCGCCGGCGGCTGCTCCGGCATGAGCTACGAGTTCGCCGTCGGCGACGCGCCCGCCGACGGAGACCTGGTCTTCGAGGCCTTCGGCGCCAAGGCCGTGACCGACCCGCGCTCGGACTTCTTCATCGGCGGCTCGGAGGTGGACTGGGCCGAGAGCCTGATGGCGTCGGGCTTCGTCATCCGGAACCCGCAAGCGACCTCCACCTGCTCCTGCGGCAAGTCCTTCTCCGCCGGCGACTGAGCGCCCCGCGCCGCGCGGCGCCGCAAAAAGGGTAGAATCAGGGATGACGAATTTCCCCGCCGCCAAAGCGCCCCGCCCGTCTCCGGTCGAGTCCCAGGCCTCCCTCCTCTCCCGCGCGCGCAAGTCCATGCGCCGCTGGACCGAGATGAACGAGCCCGCGCGCCTGCTGGGCCGCGGCCTGGGCCGCAAGGAACTCGTCGCGCGGGTCGCGCGCGACGTGGGGGCCACGACGCGGCAGGTCCATTGCGCCTTGAAGGATCTCCAATGACCAACAACCTCTTCATCGGCGGCTTCCCGTACGAGACCACGCCCGAGCAGCTCGCCGAACTCTTCAAGACCTGCGGCGGCGTGCTCGGCGTGAAGATCCTGCGCGACCGCGAGACCGGCCGCTCCCGCGGCCTGGCCTTCGTGGAGATGGCCGACGAGGCCGCCGCGGCCGCCGCGATCGCCAAGCTCGACGGCACCAGCGTGGGCGGGCGCAAGATGTTCGTCGGCGAGGCCCGCCCGCAGGAGAAGAAGCCCGGCGCCTTCGGCGCCCGTCCCGCGTTCGCGCCCCGGCCCGCGTCCGTCCCGCCGCCCGGCTTCGTCGAGCGCCGCTCCGGCAAGGACCGCCGCCAAGGCTGGGGCCCCGTCGGCGGCGAGCGCCGCGCCGAGCGCCCGGCCGCGCCGCAGGGCCGCGGAGAGCGCCCGTTCGACCGCGCGAAGAAGCCGTGGGGCTCCAAGCCGGGCTTCGGCGGCAAGAAGCCGTGGGAGAAGCGCCCCGCCTTCGGCGGCGCGGGCGAGGGCGAGCGCAAGCCCTTCGGCGAGAAGAAGCCCTGGTCCCCGGGCGGCCCCAAGAAGTGGACGCCGGGCGGTCCCAAGTCCTTCGCCCCCGGCGGCCCGAAAAAATGGTCCGCCGACGCCCCCAAGAAGAGCTGGACCCCGGGCGGGCCCAAGAAGAGCTGGGCCCCCGGCGGGCCCAAGAAGAAATGGACCCCCGGCGGCCCCAAGAAGTGGGCCGGCAAGCCCCGCAAGTCCGGCGGTTTCGGCGGCCCTCCGCCCGCGGCCTGAGGCCGTCCCCCGTGACCGCCGCCCTCGCGACCGTCGTCCTGTCCCTTCTTGCGCCCTGCGCGCGCGCCGGCGGCGTCAAGAACCCCGGGGTCTTCGTCGACGCGATCGTCGGCGACGTGGACACGCTCGACCCGCACTGGCAGTACGACGGAGTCTCGGGCTTCGTCGACGACCAGATCTACGAGGGCCTGATCGGCTACGCGGGCGCGCGCACCGACGCCTTCGAGCCGCGGCTGGCGACCGCGGTCCCGAGCCGCGCCAACGGCCTGATCTCGGCCGACGGCCGCACCTACTCGTTCCCGATCCGCAGGGGCGTGCTCTTCCACGATGGCGCGCCGCTGGCGCCCGAGGACGCGCGCTACTCGCTGCTGCGCGCGATGCTGCTGGACCGCGACGCTGGCTCGTCGTGGATGCTCCTGGACGCGATCCTGGGGGTCCAGTCCACGCGCGGCGCCGACGGCAAGCCCCTCCCCGGGCTGTACGCGCGCGCCGCGAAGGCCGTGCGCGTCGAGGGCGGCCGCGTGGTCGTGACCCTGCACCGCCCGTTCGCCCCCTTCCTGTCGATCCTGTGCACCTACGGCTACGTCGTCTCGAAACGCTGGGCCGCGGCCCACGGCGACTGGGACGGACGCCGGGCGACCTGGAGGAAGTTCAACGACCCGCCCAAGCAGAGCACGGCGTTCTACCGCGCCGAGGACGGGACCGGGCCGTTCCGTCTTGAGCGCTGGGACCAGGGCGGGCAGGAACTGGTCCTCGACCGCTTCGGCCGCTACTGGCGCGCGCCGGCCAAGCTCGAGCACGTCGTGATCAAGACCGTCGACGAGTTCGCGACGCGCAAGCTGATGCTCGAGGCCGGCGACGCCGACACGATCTTCGCCGACCGGGAGTATCTGCCCCAGCTGGAAGCGATCCCGGGCGTGACCGTGACCGACGGCCTCCCCCTGGCCGAGGTCCACGACGCGTTCCTGTTCGCGTTCAAGACCGACCCCGTCGGCAACCGCTTCCTCGGCTCCGGCCGCCTCGGCCAGCGCGGGGTGCCGCCGGACTTCTTCGCCGACAAGGACGTGCGCCTGGGATTCGCCTACGCCTTCCCGTACGCGCGCATCCTCGCCGGCGTCTATCGCGGCGCGGGGACGCCCGCGCGCGGCCCGATCCCGCGCGGGCTCCTCGGCTACGATCCGAGAGCGCCGATCTACCATCAGGACCTGGCCGCGGCCGCCGCGCACCTGAAGAAAGCGCGCGGCGGCGCGGTGTGGGAGAAGGGCTTCCGCGTGCCCTGCGCCTACCAGCAAGGCCAGGCGACGCGCGCCCAGGACTGCGCCGCGCTGAAGTCCGCCATCGAGAGCCTCAACCCTAAATTCCGCGTCGACGTCTACGGCCTGCAGTGGTCCACCTTCATGGCGCTCCAGGACAAGGCCTCGCTGCCGCTCGTCTGCGCGCGCTGGGGCCTGGACTACGCGGACCCGCACGACGCAGTGTTCCCGTTCCTCCACAGCCAAGGCACCTACGCCAAGGCCCAGGGCTACCGCAACCCCGAGGCCGACCGCCTGATCGAGAGAGCCGCGGCCGAGGCCGACCCCGCCGTCCGCGCGCGGCTCTACCGCCGCCTCGTCGCGATCGCGCACGCGGACGTCCCCGACCTCTTCACCGTGGACACCTACAATTTCCGCGTCGCGCGCTCCTGGGTGAAGGACTTCTCGTACAACCCGGTGCAGATGTACGGCTACCTGTACCGCGTCGACAAGCGCTAGCCCGCCGCCGGATCGGCGGCGGCGTCCCGCGCCTTAGTAGGCCAGGACGCTCTCGCCGTAGTCCCGGCCGACGCCGCGCTGGAGCAGGCGCAGGAAGCGGTGCGGCAGGATCTGAAGGCGTTTGCGCCCCAAGGATGAGCGCGGCAGGAACACCTCGCCTCCGTGCTCGAACCAGATCGCTCCGTGAGCGGGGTCGCGATGGCGCTCGACCGGGTCGCAGCGCCCTGCCGCCCGCGGGATGACCAGCTCGATGTCCCCCAGTCCGGCGCTCCCGTCCTGCGCGTGCACGGAGACCTCGGCGAACGCGGGGACCGTGTCGGTCACGCGCAGGAACTTCACGCCGCGCGGATTGCCGTCGGGCCGTTCCTCGGGAAGGAAGTCCACGATGATCCCGCGCGCGCGCCTTCTCGAGGCGCTCCCGGAAGTCCGGAGGATAGGGCTTATGGATGCGTCGTTCCTCGTACACGGTCGCGGTCGCCGGCGGCTTCGACAGGTCGTCGAGGTCGAAGGTGCGCGCGACGTCGGCGTCGATCAGGCGCGTCTCCTCGGGCGCCAAGCCCTCGCGCGGCCCCGGCGAGCGCCGCTCGGCCAGGACGACCAGCGCGCGCGCGTCGGGATCGATCCAGATCATCCTCAGGCGGTCGCCGCCGCGGTCGAACGCCAGGCGCCGCGACGAGCCGTCGGCGAGTCCCAGGACGTGGATCTCGCCCGCGTTCGGCGCGTACAGGTACGCGCGCCCGTCGAAGACGAGGAACTGCCTCGGTGAGAGCGCCGGGACCACCCGGCCCCGGACCTCGGGGTCGAGCGCCCAGACCGCCGCCGTGGACAACTCAGCGTCGAAGGCATACACGGCGTTGTCCGCGAAGGCGTACACGCGCGTCCCGTCGCAGCCGAGCAGGCGCGCGACGCCGCGGACCTCGCCCAGCGACGCGCGGCGGTCCGGCTTGAGGCCGGGGCCGAGGCGGTACACGCCGCCGCCGAGCGAGTCCGCGCCGAACACGCGCCCCGCGCAGGCAAGGTGGTCGTCCGGGTCCAGCCGCGGGCCGACGGCGGACAGGCTCAGGGGCCCGTCGCCGACGCCCGTCCAATCGTAGGTCGCGGTGGCGGCGAAGACGAGGAAGCCTCCCGTCGCGGCGGTCGAGGCGGGCGCGGCGGCCGCCGCGGTCCCCGCGCACAGGGCGACGCAGGCGACGGCGGAGAGGCGGACCATGACGGAAACGCCCGCAACGATGAAGCCGTCATGACGCGGCCGCCCCGCGCGTCAGCGCGCCGAGGCGTTCGTCAGCCTTTCCAGGCTCCGGTCGACGTTCCCCATCGCGATCAGGAGCCCGAACTCGTTCGGGCCCGCCGCACAATCAAGGTCGTTCTCGTTCGCGGCGTTGAGGATGGCGATGAAATGGTCCCGGGTGATCTTGGGATTGGCGGCGGAGACTGCCTTATACAGCTGGTCGAGCTCGACGCCGCCGCCCGACCGCGCCTGCTCGAAGAGGTTGATCTTCTGCTCGTAAGGCATGGCGACGAAGTTCTCCGCCGCCATCAGGGTCTTCACGCCCACGATGGGACCGACGGCCATGGCGCTGAGGCCGAAGTACGGGGCGAGGACGGCGAAGCCGCCGAAGGTGCCGACGATCACCGCCGGCTCGCCGACGGTCTCATGGAGCCTGCGCTCGCTCTCCTTCAGCGCGGCGACGCAGGAGCGCGAGTGCGCGGGAAGGGCGACCGCGGACGCGCGCGCCGCCTGGAGCGCGGCGGAGGCGCGTGAGAACGCCTGGGTCAAGCCGTCGGTCCACGCCTCGCGGACCTGGGCATGGACGGCCGCTCCGGGAAGGAGGAGCGCGGCGGCGACGAGCACGACGGTCTTGGTCGTCTTCTTCATCATTGCGGCCTCCCGTCGGTCTTCGACATGAGACTATAGTCCGGAACGGCGGCGCCGACGAGTGTCCTTAGGCCGGACGCGGAGCGGGACCTTCGGCCCAGGCGGCGCGCGGGTCCAGGGCGGCGACGACGCCGGCGTCCGCCGCCGCGACCTCCACGCGGCCGGAGCCCAGCCAGGTGCGCCCCGGCGGAATCTCCGCGTCGCCCTGGGGAGCCGCGACGCGGACCGGGCGCCCCGTCTCCGGCGCGTGGACGACGACCAGCGCAGCCTCGACGGCCAGAGGCCGCGCCCGGACGACCCACAGCCGCCCGCGCCACCGTTCGCGGCGCGTCATCAGGTTGGCGTCGCGCACGCCCGCGCCGAGCGGGATGCCGACGACGGCCTCCTCGCCGGCGAAGGCCAGCGCCGCGCCCTCGCGCGGGACCTCCGCGCGCGTGCCGTCGCGCTCCAGGTCCAGGCCCGTGCCGTCCAGGCAGGCGATCAGCCGGTCCACGCCCGGGAAGCGCGAGAACTGCGCCCTCTCCGGCAGGTCGGCCAGGGACAGCCGCCAGGTCCACTCGCCGTTCGGCGCCGCGGCATCGCGCGCCAGTTCCAGGGTGCTCCCGCGTCCGTTGCGCCACGGCATCCGACGCGCGGCGCACGCCGGCAGCAAGCACCCGGCCGGCGCCCCGGAGGGGCCCAGGAGGCCGAGCGTGCGGTCGTCCCATCTCCCGCCGAAGAAGCGTTCCAGCGCCCGCGCGAACAGAGGCTCTCCCGGCGCGGCCGCCGCGAACAGCGTCATCGAGGACCGGAACTTCAGGTCGTCGGGCGAGCCCAGGATCTCGAGCGCGCTCTTCCCCCTTTGACCCAGCATCAGCCGCACGCATTCGCGCAGTCGTTCGCCCAGGACCGGATGGCTCAGATAGGCGCGCGCCTCTTCCAGGGAGCCGAGAGCGTAGCGGCGCGACATGGCGCTCATGCCCAGCCCCGCCGCCTGGGGAAAGACGAACCACATCCAGTGCGAGGTCTTGCACCCCGCGCCCAGCTCGCGCCGCACGGCCTCGTAGACGGGGTCCTGCGCGGCGACGAAGCGCTGCAAGTCCATGGCGCCTCGCCTACAGCCGGTAGAGCATCCAGTAGACGACCACGCCGGTCACGGACACGTACAGCCAGACGGGCAGGGCCCAGCGCGCCCAGCGACGGTGGGCGTCGAAGCGCCCCTTCCAGGCCAGGTGCAGGACGCGTAGGGCCAGGAACGGCACCAGCGCGGCCAGCAGGGTGTGCGTCGTCAGGATCGCGAAGTAGACGGCGCGGATGGGTCCCGTCTTCAGGAAGTGCACGACGCCGGCGTGGGCGTGGTACCACAGGTAGCCGGCCAGGAAGACGGTGGAGCAGAGGAAGGCCGAGACCATGGCCCAGCGGTGCGCCTCGCGGCGGCCGGTCTTGATCAGGACCCAGCCGGCGACGAGCAGGACGGCGGCGGCGGCGTTGAGGGAGGCGTCGAGGCCCGGGAGCGAGGAGAGCGGCATCAGCCGACCTCCTCGACCTCCACGGCGTCGTGCAGGCCCGAGGACGGCGCGGGCTCCGTATTGAAGCGCGGCTTGTGCCTGGCCACGAAGGCGCCGGCGATGTCCTTGAGCTCGGCGGCGTCGGCGATGTCGGCCGAGGCCACGTAGTCGAAGTAGACGTCCGGCGCGGCGCCGAAGAGGGCGGTACGGCCGGGCTGGGCCTTGTCGTTCCAGTGCTCGTCCAAGGCCTGGTAGACGGTCTTGTCGAGCGCCACGCCCACGAAGAGGACCACGGGCTGGCGCCGGGCGTCGAAGGTCACGAACTCGTAGACGCCCGGCTTGTGCGGGGCGTGGGAGGGCAGGGCGTCCGGCTTGAAGCGGAAGCAGCGCTCGGACATCGCGACGCGGAACTTGCGGGTCACTTGGCCTCCCCGCGGACCGGCGAGGTCCAGACCGCGCGGCCCACGAAGAACGGCCCCAGGGCCGCCAGATACTGCGAGGTCTGCACGGTGGCGCGCATCGTCTCCACCAGGATCGAGAGCGGCGCCAGGTCCTTGCCGATCAGCCCGATCACGAAGTCGTTGTCGTTCTTGTCCAGGCCGTGGCAGGCCAGGCGCACGTCGTGGGCCAGGCCCGCGTCGCCGAAGCGGCGGCCGATCTGGCCGTGCTCCTTCAGGATCTGCTGCTGCTCCGGGCGCGGCAGGCGGGCGAAGGCGCCGGTGCGGCGCAACGGGTACCAGACCGCCCACGGGGCCTGCGCGTCGCGCGTCACGCGCCGCGTGCGCTCCAGCAGCCAGTCCTCCAGCTTCGGCTCGTAGCCCAGAGCGTAGGTGCGGCCCAGCATGGAGAACTCGGGCTTGAGCGTCAGGCCCGCGAAGGGCCCGGAGGCGAGGTCGCGGCGCGCGACCGAGATCAGCGCGTCGGGCTCGGCCGTCATCGCCAGCACCGCGACGCCCGCCGGGTCGGAGGCCTCCTCGTAGACGACGTAGTCCACGTCGGCGCCGCCCTTCAGGCCCGCGGCCAGGGCGCGCGCGTCGCGGCAGCCGGTGAAGGCGGTCAGCGAGACGAACAGGCGCTTGTCGGAGTACTGCGGCTGGCCGTCCTTCGGGCCGCCCTTCTCGCGGATGTCGAGGGGCGGGGCGTCGGAGGCGGCGGGCGGATGGGCGGCGTGAGGGTGGGCGGGGGGCTGGGTCACGACGGGATTCTACCTCTTCCCGTCGGGAGCCGTCCAGACGGCCGCGTCACTCCCGGTGCTCGAGGCCGCCGGGCAAGTCCAGGCGCTCGAGCGCCACCGAGCAGTCCAGCCGTTCCGGGGACTCCGCCGCGGACAGGGCCAGGCAGCGGTCCCAGGAGCGGCGCGCCGCGTCCGCGTCGCCGCGGGTCAGCGCCAGCAGGCCGTCCTGGTACGCCTGCGCGGCCGTGACCCGGGGCGGGTCGGGCGGCAGGGGGGCGTTCGCGCTCGCGGCCAGGTCCCGAAGCGAGGCGCAGCCGCAGGACAGGAGGACGGCGGCGAGAAGGACGGGTCGGCGGTCCATGCCCGGAGCGTAGCCCCGGCCTGTTGCGGATTTAGGTCGCGCTCAGGAGAGCAGGCGGTCGACCGCGCCGACGAGGTCCGTCATCTCGAAGGGCTTCTGCAGGAACAGGTCCACGTTCTTGGACAGGAAGTCCTGCTGGACCGCGGTCAGCTTGCGGCCCGAGATGGCCACGATCTTCATGTCCTTGGTGGCCGGGCTGGACTTGAGGATCTGGCAGACCTGGAAGCCGTCCATCACCGGCATCATCAGGTCCATCACCAGGAGGTCCGGCAGCTTCTTGCCGACCTGCACCAGCGCGTCGACGGGATTGTTGGAGAGCTGGACCGAGTAGCGGTCCTTGGCCTTCGTGAAGCCCTTCTCGATGAGCCGCGTCATCATCGGCTCGTCGTCCAGGATCAGCACGTGCCGGTGCGGGTCCTCGATGTCGGCCGGGACCGGCATGTCGTACTTCTTCATGAACGGCACCAGCTCGGAGAGCGGGATGCGGCGGTGGCCGCCGGGCGTGACGCGGGCCTTCAGCTTGCCCTTGTTGACCCAGTTGATGACGGTCGTGTGGAACACGCCGCACAGACGGGCCACCTCGAAGGTGGTGAAGGTCCTCTCGCCGAACTGTTCGCTCATAGTAGGTCGAGAATATCTATTTCCTTGATTTAAAGCAAGCGCGCGCGTCAACGACCGGCCTTTCCTCCCCCGACGACGGGACGGCCCGCCTTCGTCCAGGCCCGGTAGCCTCCCGCCAGGCTGGACACGCGCGTGTACCCCATCCGGCGCAGGCTCCGCGCCGCCAGCGCGGAGCGCGCCCCGCTGGCGCAATAGAGGACGACCTCCGTCGCGGGGTCCGGAGCGGCCTCCTCCAGCCGGCGCTCGAGCACGCCGCGGCTCATGTGCACCGCCCCCGGCAGCCGGCCCGCGGCCCACTCCGAGTCCTCGCGCACGTCCACCAGCAGCGGCGGGCGGGGGCGCGCGAGCCGCGCCGCGAGCTCCGCCGGCGCGATCTCCGTCACCTCGCGCCGCGCCTCCGCCACCAGCGCGTCGAAGCGCGACGGCGCCGGCCCCGCCGCGAGCAGGGCCAGCGCCAGGAACGGCAGGCTCCATCCGATCCGTCTCATCGCGTCCATGCCCT
>JAJXTZ010000047.1 GCA_021783355.1 bacterium
CGGCCCCCGTCCCGCCGCCGGCCCCCGAGTCCGTCGCGCCCGCGGCCGCCGTCGCTGCGCCGCCGCCGGCCGCCGAGTCTCCGGCCCCCATTCCTCCGGCGCCCGCCGCCGAAGCCGCTCCCGCGGACGGGATCGCCGCCGAGATGGAATGGCCGGCCCCGCCCCCGGGCGGCGATATCCCACAGCTCAAGCCCCCGTTCGCGCCTCCGGCTCAAGCCGCCGTCCCGGCTCCTCCGCCGCCTCCGGCCCCGGCCGAGTTCCCGCCCGTCCCCGTGCCCACCGCGGACCAGGTCCCGCCCCCCGCGCCGGCGGCGCCGCCCGCGCCCGCGCCCGAGGCGCGCAAGCTCTCCTTCGGCAAGCCGAAAGCCTTCAAGACCGCTCCGACCCTGCGTTCCTTCCGGATCGTCGGAGCGGGGGAATCGATCCCGCCGGCGCCGGGGCCGGGGCCGCTGCCCGTTCCCGCGCTCGAGCCCGTGGAGTCTCAAGGGCTCCCGCCGGTAGTGCCTCTGCCCGCTTTCGCCGAGCCTGCGCCCGCGGCTTTGCCTCCGCCGGCCGAGCCCGGATCCGCGTTCTCGTTCTCTCCGGAGCCGGCCGCCCCGCCCGCGCCCGCGGCGACTCCCGTTCCCGTCTTCGCGGCGGAGACCCCCGCGGAGCCCGCCGCGCCTCCGCCGGTGACGCTGGCCTTCGGAGGAGTGCCGCCGCCGGAGCCGGCCCCGGTCCCCGCGTTCGCCGCTCCGGCCGCGGCGCCCGCCCCGTCTCCGGCGCCCGAGACCGCCCCGTCGGCCGCAGAACCGCCGCCGATGACGGCGGTGTTCGCTCCCGTCGCAGGCGCAGGCGCAGGCGCAGGCGCGGTCCCCGGCCCTTCCACCCAGGAGGTCCTGGCGCGGCTCGCCAAGCCCGCTGCGGCCCCGAAGACCAAGTCCAAGGCGAGCCGGCCGGCGCGCGGCAGCAAGGGATTCTTGATCGGCGGGGCCGTCCTGGTCGCCCTTTTGGGAGTGACCGGATACTACTTCCTGCGCCAGCCGAAGGAGCTCAAGCAGATGGCCTCGCTGGACGACGGGCGCTCGCGCCTGGGCGCCGCCCCGTTGGACGAATCCGTCGCGACGCCCCCGGCGACGCCTCCGGCGGCCTCGCCGGAGGACATCCCGCCGGCGGCGACGACGGCCATGCCGGCGCCCGCGGCGCCCCCGCCCGCCCCGGGAGGCACCTCCCAGGAGGCCGCTCAGGCGGCCCCGGAGGCCACGCTGGACGCCGCCGTGAAGATGGTCAAGGAGTTCCCCTTGGACGGCGGCCGCGGCAGCGTCGGTCAGTGGCTGCAGTACTCGTACTCCGCCACTCCCGACGCGGGCAAGGAGGAGTGGAACGCCAGCGCGATCGGGGGCGATGACTACCTGGTCGAGTACCACTTCATTCCCGCGACGGCGGGGGGGCCGGACATCCATTATCTGTTCCAGGCCGACATGGACAAGGGCTTTGTAATCGGCAAGAACCTGGACGCCAAGCGCATGCTGGCGGGGGGCGCGCCCGCCCTCGCCGCCAAGCCGGCGCCGAGGAAGCCCGCCAAGAAGGCGCTGCGTCGCAAGCCGCGCATCCGCCGGCGCGTCAAGCGCGCCGCCCCGCGGCCGCGCGCCAAGGCGGAGCCCAAGGAAGTGCCCCTCCTGCCCCTGCCGTCCGAGGGGGAACTGCGCCCTCCGTCCGAGGACGACGGCGCCTTCGGCGCGGACACCGTCCATTCCGGCCTCTAGAGCGGGCGGGTTCACTTCTTATTAATATGCCCGGGCTTCGCGCCGGCCTTGACAAAGTCTCGCGCGGACCCTAACCTATTAAAGAATGGCGAACGCGCAGCACGTGATCTCCCTGGGTCTTTCGCGGCGCCTCGCCGATTTCCTGGTCGAGGAGAAGCTCGTCACCGCCGAACAGCTCCAGCAGGCTCTCGACGAGCAGAAGAACGGCGGCGAGAAGCTGGGCACGCTCCTCATCGAGAAGGGTTTTCTGGCCGAGGAAAAGCTCCTCCAGTTCCTGGCCGAAAAGACGGGGATCTCCTACGTTTCCCTGGCGGACATCGGCGACATCCCGGAAGAGGCCGTCGCCGCCGTCCCCGAGTCCATCGCCCGCCAGAAGATGCTGATGCCGTTCAACAAAACGAAGAACCGGCTCACCGTGGCCATCGCCGACCCCCTTGACGTGATGGTCCTCGACGACCTGAAGATGCTGACGGGCTGCGACGTGGTCGGCTGCCTGGCGGCCGAGAGCGAGATCGCGGCGGCCCACGACAGGTACTACAAGCAGGCCAGCTCGCAGGAGGTGCTGGAGGACATCGTCAAGCAGTCCGCCGTGGACGAGGCCGCGGCGGACGGCATCGAGCATGTCGAGGAGAAGACCTCGGAGCAGGCGGAGGCTCTGCTCGAGAAGGAGGCGGAGGACGCCCCGGTCATCAAGATGGTGAACCTCCTGATGGCGGGCGCGGTGAAGGCGCACGCCTCGGACATCCACATCGAGCCCTACCAGAAGGATCTGCGCATCCGCTACCGCATCGACGGCGTGCTCCACGAGCAGCCGTCGCCGCCGAAGAAGTTCCACAACGCGATCTGCGCGCGCGTGAAGATCATGTCCAACCTGAACATCGCGGAGAAGCGCGTGCCTCAGGACGGGCGCCTCAAGCTCAAGATCGACGGCAAGGAGATCGACATGCGCGTGTCGGTCCTGCCCTGCGCGCCCGGCGAGAAGATCGTCATGCGCATCCTCGACTCGTCGGGCCTGAAGGTCAACATGAGCCAGCTCGGCTTCGAGCCCGAGGCGATGGCCGTGTTCAAGAAAGCGATGGAGGCTCCGTACGGCGTGAACCTGGTGACCGGCCCCACGGGCTCGGGCAAGTCCACGACCCTGTACTCGGCGCTGGCGAACCTGAACACCCCGGACTGCAACATCATGACGGCCGAGGACCCGGTCGAGTACCAGCTCAAGGGCATCAACCAGGTCCAGGTCAACAACCAGGTGGGCCTGACGTTCGCCGCGGCCCTGCGCTCGTTCCTGCGCCAGGACCCGGACGTGATCATGGTCGGCGAGATCCGCGACCAGGAGACCGCCACCATCGCGATCAACGCCGCGCTGACCGGCCACTTGGTCTTCTCCACCCTGCACACCAACGACACCTCGCAGACGATCACGCGCCTGGGGATGATGGGCGTGGAGCCCTTCCTAATCAGCGCGGCGCTGCTGATGGTCGAGGCCCAGCGCCTGGTGCGCGGCATCTGCCCGAAGTGCCGGCAGCCGTACGAGGTCGAGAAGGACTGGATGATCCAGCTGGGCGTGCCGGAGGCCCAACTGCAGACTACCGGCGCGGGCAAGATCGTGCTTCACAAGGGCAAGGGCTGCGAGAACTGCGCGGGGACCGGCTACCGCGGCCGCCAGGGCCTCTACGAGGTCATGGAGGTCACCGACGCGATCCGCCAGCTGATCCTGGACCGCGCGTCCGCCAAGGCGATCAAGTCGCAGGCGGTCAAGCAGGGCATGCTGACCCTGCGCACCTGCGCGATCCGCAAGGTCCTCGCGGGCGCCACGACCGCCGAGGAGATGATGCGCGTGACGACGGCGGACGGGGAAGGCTGACGGCGACGCAGAGGAGAGAGAGCGCATGGTCTCGATGGGCGAGTTGTTCCTTTTGATGCACGAGCGCGGAGCGTCGGACCTGCACCTGACCGCGGGGGCCCCGCCGATCTTGCGGGTGGACGGACAGTTGGTCCCGACGCCGTTCGAGAAGCTCAACTCCGAGACCGTCCAGACCCTGGTTTACTCCTTGCTCAACGACCAGCAGCGCCAGCGCTTCGAGTCGGCCAACGAACTGGACCTCGCGTTCAACCTGCGCGGCATCGGGCGCGTGCGCATGAACGTCTTCCGCCAGACCGGGTCGGTCGGCGCGGCGGTGCGCGCGATCCCGGGGGCGTTCCGGACCTTCGAGGAGATCGGCCTGCCCCGCGCGATCATGGAGATCATGAAGCTGCCCAAGGGCCTGGTCCTCGTCACCGGCCCCACGGGCTCCGGCAAATCCACGACGATCGCCAGCATGATCGATTACATCAACGAGACGCGCTCCTCCCACATCATGACGGTGGAGGACCCGATCGAGTTCGTCCACACGCACAAGAAGTCCATCGTCAACCAGCGCGAAGTCGGCCAGGACACCGAGACCTTCGGGGCGGCCCTGCGCCACGTCCTGCGCCAGGACCCCAACGTAATCCTGATCGGCGAGCTGCGCGACCTGGAGACCATCCAGGCCGCCCTGAACATCGCCGAGACCGGACATCTGGTGCTCGCCACCCTGCACACGACCGACTGCGCGCAGACGATCAACCGCATCATCGACGTGTTCCCGCACCATCAGCTCGACCAGGTGCGCGTCCAGCTCTCGTTCGTCCTCCAGGCGGTGCTGTGCCAGCAGCTGCTGACGCACGCCTCCGGGGCCGGGCGCGTGCTGGCCTGCGAGACCCTGCTCGTCAACGCGGCGATCCGCAACCTGATCCGCGAGCAGAAGGTCGAGCAGATCCAGGTCGCGATCCAGACCGGCGGCAAGGTCGGCATGCAGACGATGAACCAGGGCCTGGCCGACCTGTACTTCAAGCAGAAGATCAGCTTCCAAGAGGCGATGTCCCATTCGCTCGACCCGGAGGACCTGCGGCGCCTGATGCAGCGCCAGATGTCGGCGCAGCAGGCCCCGCGCTAAGGAGACGACCATGCCCAGCTTCGCTTACAAGGCCAAGACCTCCGCGGGTCTCGTGATGCAGGGGCAGATCGACGCCGACGCCCAGAAGACGGCGGTCGACAAGCTGCGCGCCCAGAAGCTGGTCGTCCTGGAGATCGGCGAGAAGACCGAGAACTTCCTCGACAAGGCGAAGGCGATGTTCGACAAGAAAAAGGGCAAGGTCACCTCGCGGGACCTGGTCCTCTTCTCGCGCCAGCTCTCCACCCTGGTCAGCGCCGGCGTGCCCATCGTGCAGAGCCTCGGGATCCTGGAGACGCAGGCCGAAAATCCCGCCTTCAAGGAGGTCCTGGGCGCGGTCAAGGGCGACATCGAGGCCGGCCTGTCGATCTCCGACGCCCTGAAAAAGCATCCGGACGCCTTCCCCGACCTATACACCGCCATGGTCCGCGCGGGCGAGCTCGGCGGCATCCTGGACACCATCCTGGAGCGCCTCACCGTGTACATGGAGAGTTCCGAGGCCTTGAAGGCCAAGGTGAAGTCGGCGATGATGTACCCGGCCATCGTGCTGTCGATCTGCGGCCTGGTCACGGTGTTCCTGCTCGTCTTCGTGATCCCGACCTTCAAGCACATCTTCGAGAGCTTCGGCGCCGAGCTCCCGATGCCCACGCAGATGCTCATCAACATCTCGGACGCGATGCGCACGCACTGGTACATCCTGATTCTGATCCCGGTCGTCGCCTGGAAGGGCTTCCAGTGGTTCTATAAGTCGCCGCGGGGCCACCATTTCGTGGACGCCAAGATCTTAAGCGCGCCGATCTTCGGGGTGATCCTCAAGAAGGTGGCGGTCGCCCGTTTCACGCGCACCCTCGGCACGCTGATCAAGTCGGGCGTGCCGATCATGCAGGCGCTGGAGACCGTGGCCGCCACCGCGGGGAACGTGGTCATCGCCGAGGCGGTGCTGGCGACGCGCGAGTCCATCCGCGAGGGCGGGCACTTGTCCGATCCGCTCCGGAAGTCGGGGATCTTCCCCAACATGGTGACCTCGATGATCTCCGTCGGCGAGGAGACGGGGGCGCTCGACATCATGCTCTCCAAGATCGCCGACTTCTACGACCAGGAGGTCGACACGGCGGTCAAGGGCCTGACCTCGCTGATCGAGCCGATCGTCATGGTGATCATGGGCATCGTCATCGGCACCATCGTGATCGCGATGTTCCTGCCGATGTTCGAGCTCGGCGACCTCGCCAGCAAGCAAGGCTAGATGCTAAGAGGATTTCCTCTGCTGCATCTGCGCCGCGCGCGACGCGTCGCGGCGTAGAGCCTCCCTGCGGTCTAGCCTTCGAACAGCGCGGAATCCCGCAGCCGCCGGTGATAGGCGACGCCGAAGCGGTGCGCCTCGTCGCGCAGGCGCTGCAGCAGCGACAGCGCGGGCCCGCCGACCGGCAGCAGGACCGACTCGGCGCGTCCGGGGAGGAACACCTCCTCGATGCGCTTGGCCAGCGACGCCAGCGGCAGCTTCAGGCCCAGCTCGGCCAGCGCCTCTCCCGCGGCCCCGAGCTGCCCCTTGCCTCCGTCGACGAGGACCAGGTCCGGCAGGCGGGCCTTCTCGGCCTTTAGGCGGCGGTAGCGGCGGAACACGGCCTCGCGCATGGACTTGAAGTCGTCGATGCCGGCCGTGTCCCGGATCTTGAACTTTCGGTAGCGGTCGCGGCGCGGCCTGCCGCCGACGAAGCAGACCATCGAAGCGACGGTCTGATGCCCCTGGAAGTGGGAGATGTCGAAGCACTCGACGTGGACCGGGGGGGACGCCAGGCCCAGCGCCTTCTGCAGGTCGGTGACGGCCCGCGTCGCGGCCAGGTGCCCGCCCACGTCGTCGGCCTCCACGGCGCGTACGCGCACGCGCTCGCCCATCAGGCCCAGCGCCAGGCGGTTGTCGCGCAGGCGGGCGGCGCGCTCGTACTCCAGGGCGCCGGAGGCCGCCTTCATCTCGCGCTCGAGCTCGGCCGCGAGCTCCTTGTAGCGGCCCCTGAAGAAGAGCGCGGCGCGCTCGGCGATGCGGCGGTAGTCGGCCTTCGAGATCCGGCCCGCGCACGGCGCGGGGCACTCGCGGGTGTGGTAGTAGAGGCAGCCCTTGATCTTGCGGGGGTCCAGGGGCGCGCGCTCGGAGAAATCGTACGCGCACGGCCGCAGCGGGAACACGCGCTGCTTCCAGAGATGGCGCAGGAGGCTCTTCACGGGCGCGACCCGGGGGTAGGGGCCGAAATACAGGCCGCCGTCGCGGATCTTGCGCCGCGTCGTGAAGAGGCGCGGATAGTCCTCGCCCAGCGACAGCTTCACGTACGGATAGGTCTTGCCGTCCTTCCACATCACGTTGAAGAACGGCTGGTTCTCGTGGATCAGCCGGCGCTCGAGGAGCAGGGACTCGCGCTCGGACTCGCAGAGGATGTAGTCGATGCGGCGGATCAGCGGAGCCAGGGCCCGGTTCTTGGCGTCGTCCTTGTTCGGGTTGAAGTACTGGGCGACGCGCTTGGCCAGGTCGATCGCCTTGCCGATGTACAGAATCTCCCCGCCCCCGTCGCGCATGATGTAGACGCCGGTCTTGTGGGGGAGGTGGCGCCGGTCGGGGGCGGCGGTCGTCGGCTCTTCGCTCACCCCTACAGTATAGAACCAATCCGGACCCGCGGCGCGCGTCTCCGACGGGGGAGATTGACGGGGAGTCCTCCGAAAAGCCATAATGTCCCACCTATGGCTATGAAGAAGCTCATGCGTCACAAGTCGGCCCTGAAGGCCAACCGTCAGGCCCTCAAGCACGCTTTGCACAACCGCCGGATCAAGAAGGGCGTCCGCGTCGCCGTCCGCGCCGTCGTCGACGCTGCGAAGGCGAAGGACGTCAAGAAGGTCGCGGAGCTCACGGCGTTGGCCGCCGAGGCTCTCGACAAGGCCGCCAAGCGCGGCACGATCCACTGGAAGGCCGCGGCGCGCAAGAAGTCGCGCCTGGCCGCCCAGGTCCGCAAGCTGGCCGCCGCGGCTTAAGTCCTCGCCGTCCGGTCCCGGCGCGAGCGCCCGCCCCTCACGGAGCGGGCGCTTCGTTTTCCCGCGGCGGGGTCAGGCGGAAGCGGGGCGGGTCGGGGAGCAGAGCTCGACGACCAGGCGCTCCAGCTCCAGCTTCGGGCTCAGCCAGGATTTGGACTTGAGGTCGGTCTCGACCTCCAGGCAGCGGCGCAGGTCGCGGCGCAGGCGGGCCTCGGTCACGCGTTGGGCGCGCGCGAAGAAGTCCCGGTCGTAGAAGATGCGCAGGCGCGTCTCGACCTCGCGGGGGGGCACGCCGGCCTTGAGCAGGCGCTTGGCCTTCAGCTGCTTCAGGTAGGCGCCGCGGATCTGCGCCAAGGCCCGGAAGACCACCTCGTCCGGCTTGCCCCCGGCGAACAGGCCGGAGAGCTGGAGCAGGCAGGCCGTCAGGCCGCGGGCCTGGATCAGGCGCTCGAAGGCCCACGGGTCCGCCGTGCGGCGGTAGCCGAGGCACTGCAGGGCCGCCTCGGGCCCGATCTCGGCCTCCGTCCCCACGAACAAAACCAGTTTCTCCAGCTCCCCCGCCAGGATGCCCCAGTCCGTGCCCGCCTCGGCGACGACGGCGTCGGCCGCGGCGGGGGCCAGGGTCTTGCCGGCTTTCTTGGCCTCGGCGAGCAGGCGCTCGACGGCCTCGCCCTCGCTGAGCGGCGAGAAGAGGGCCACCGCGCCGGCCTGGGCGGCGGCCGCGGCCAGCGGGTCCTTGCGGTCCGGCCGCCGGTCCTCGCCGAGAAGGACCAGCGTCGTGGTCGGGGACGGGGACTTCAGGTACTCGGCGTAGGCCGCGCGGGCCTCGGCCGGGAGCTTCGGCGCGCGCACGATCACCAAGCGGCGTTCGGCGAAGACGGGCAGGGTCAGGGCCTCGGAGACGGCGGCGGGCGCCTCGGCGTTCGGGTCCCCGGAGAACTCGAAGAGGTTGAAGTCGTCCGCCTGAAACGCGTCCTTCAGGGCCTTCAGCGCGTCGGTCTTGGCGGCGGCCTCCTCGCCGAGCAGGTAGTAGACCGGGCGGAACTTGCCCGTCTTCCACTCCTTGAGCAGATCCGCCGCCCGTAGCTCCATGGCGTCCTAGTAGGGCGCGGGCACCACGGGCTGGAGCGGCGTCTCGGGCTTGGAGACGGGCGCCGTGGACGGCGCGTCGCCGGTGATGCGCCGCTCCGAGGTCCCCGTCACGGAGCCGAAGCCGTCCACCACGCGCTTGACCACCATCGGGGCCAGGATGTCCCAGATCTGCTCGCGCGCCTGCTCCTCGGTCAGCCCGCCGGTCAGCGTCGACGCCGGGTAGGTCAGGGAGCCCTCCAGGTTGCGCTCGTCCCAGAGCACCTGGTTCGTCGAGCGGTCGATCATCTGCACGTCGATGAGGATGCGCAGCTTGTAGGTGGTCGGGGCCAGGGTCGCGTCGTACTGGATTGGGGTCAGGATGTAGCGCGTGATCGTGATCGCGACGATGCCGTTGGAGTCGCTTTCCGGGACCAGCGGGTAGCGCCCGTCGCGCAGGAACTCGTCGCGCACCCGCAGGAGGAGCTTGTCCTCCAGGCCGAACTGCTGGGTCTTATTGACGATCGGCCGCAGGGCGAGCTTCTGGATGTGCCTGGGCAGGAGCTGGGGAGCGGGAGTGTAGGCCATGTCGGGGCCCGAGGCGCAGGCCGCCAGGCCCGCGGCGGCGCAGAGGACGAGGGAGAGCCGTCTCATGTCATTTCACCACCAGGTTGACGAGTTTCTTGGGGACCACGATCTTCTTGAACACGGTCTTGTCGCCGATGGCGGCCTTCACCTTGGCGAGCGCGAGCGCGGCCTCCTCGACCAGCGCGTTCGGGGCGTCGGCCGCGATGGTGAAGGTGTCCCGGACCTTGCCGTTGACCTGGACCGCGTACTCGACGGTCGCGTCCAGCAGGTGCTTGGCGTCCCAGGCCGGCCACGGGCGCCGGCAGAGCAGGTCCTCGTGCCCCAGCCGGGCCCACAGCTCCTCGGTCAGGTGCGGGGCGAACGGGTGCAGCAGGGTCAGGAAGGTCTCGGCGTCGGCGCGGGCGATCCCTCCCGTCGCGGCCTGCAGCTCGTTGAGATAGATCATCAGCGCGGAGATCGCCGTGTTGAAGCCGAACGCCTCGATGTCCTCGGTGACCTTCTTCACCGTCCGGTGGCGGACGGCGACCAGGCCGTCGCCGCCTCCCAGCTTCATGGGGACGCCGTCGGGCAGCAGCAGCGACCAGGCGCGGCGCAGGAAGCGCGCGACGCCCTCGATGCCGCGCATGTCCCACGGCTTGGCCTGCTCGAAGGGCCCCATGAACATCTCGTAGAGCCGGAAGGAGTCGGCGCCGTAGCGCTGGAGCACGGCGTCCGGGTTGACCACGTTCTTCTTGGACTTGGACATCTTCTCGACCTGCGCCTCCAGGACCTCCCCGGTCGAGGCCAGCACGGGGCGGCCCTTCTCGTCGTACTCCACCTCCTCGGGGAGGTGGTAGGCGCCCTTGGCGTCGCGGTGCGAGAAGGACAGGATCATGCCCTGGTGGCGGAGCTTGGCGAAGGGCTCCTTCGTGCGGACGAAGCCCAGGTCGAAGAGGACTTTGTGCCAGAAGCGCGCGTAGAGCAGGTGCAGGACGGCGTGCTCGGCTCCGCCCACGTAGCAGTCCACCGGGCCCCACGCCTTCTCCAGGCCCTCGTCCCAGGCGGCGGCGGCGTTCTTCGGGTCGATGAAGCGCAGGTAGTACCAGCAGGAGCCGGCCCATTGCGGCATGGTGTTGGTCTCGCGCTTGGCCGGTCCCGCGCACTTCGGGCACGGGGCGTCGACCCAGGCGGCGACGGCGGCCAGCGGGGACTCGCCGGTGCCGGTCGGCTTGTAGTCGGCCACCTCGGGCAGGCGCACCGGCAATTGGTCCTCGGGCACGGGGACGACGCCGCACTTGGCGCAGTGGATCAGCGGGATCGGCTCGCCCCAGTAGCGCTGGCGGGAGAACAGCCAGTCGCGGAGCTTGAAGTTGACCTTGCCGGTCCCCAGGCCTTTCTCCTGGAGCCAGGCGATCATCTTCGTTTTGGCGTCGGTGGTCTTGAGGCCGTCGAGGAAGCCCGAGTTCACGGCCGTGCCTTCGTCGCAGAAGGCCTTGCCTTGCTCGGCTTTCGCGCCCGCCGGCGCCTGGACGACCTCCAGGACGGGGATGCCGTATTTCGAAGCGAACTCGAAGTCGCGCTCGTCGTGCGCGGGGACGGCCATGATCGCGCCGGTCCCGTAAGAGCCGAGGACGTAGTCGGCGATCCAGACCGGGATCTTCCTGCCGTCGACCGGGTTGACCGCGAAGCCGCCGGTGAACACGCCGGTCTTCTCCTTCTGCAGCTCCGTGCGTTCCAGGTCGGATTTGGTCCGCGCCTTGGCGGCGTAGTCTTCCACGGCCGCCGTCCGGTCGGGCGTCGTGAGCCTTCCCACCAGCGGGTGCTCGGGGGCCAGCACCATATAGGTCGCGCCGAACAGGGTGTCGGGGCGCGTCGTGAAGACCTTGATCTCGTCGCCGGCCTCGGACTTGAAGGAGACCTCGGCGCCCTCGGAGCGGCCGATCCAGTGGCGCTGCATCGACAGCGTGGACTCGGGCCAGTCCAGGCCCTCCAGGTCCTTCTCGAGACGGCCGGCGTACGCGGTGATCTTGAGGACCCACTGGCGCAGGGCCTTGCGCTCCACCTTGGTCCCGCAGCGCTCGCAGGCGCCGTTGAAGACCTCCTCGTTGGCGAGTCCCGTCTTGCACGACGGGCAGAAGTTGATCGGCGCGGTGGACTCGTAGGCCAGGCCCTTCTTGAAAAGCTGGAGGAAGATCCACTGGGTCCACTTGTAGTACGCCGGATCCGTGGTGTCCACCTCCCGGGTCCAATCATACGAGAACCCCAGCGACTTGATCTGGCGGCGGAAGTTGTCGATGTTGTCGCGCGTGACCCGGGCCGGGTGCGTGCCGGTCGCGATCGCGAAGTTCTCGGCGGGCAGGCCGAACGCGTCCCAGCCCATCGGGTGCAGGACGTCGAAGTCCCGCATGCGCTTGTAGCGGCACAGGACGTCGGTGGCGGTGTAGCCCTCGGGGTGGCCGACGTGGAGGCCGGCGGCCGACGGGTAGGGGAACATGTCCAGGCAGTAGAACTTCCGGCCCGGCCGCGGGGCCTGCGGCGCGCGGAACACGCCCTCGGCCTCCCAGCGGTCCTGCCACTTCTTGTCCAGCTCGGCGAAGGGGATGTGCTCGACTTTCACGACGGGATTATAGCTTTTAGCGCCCTCCGGGCGCGGCCGGCGGAATCCTCCGGGCCGCTCCGGCATCCAAAGGGCATGGACCTCTCTCACGCCGGACGGCTGGCCTTCGGCGCCCTGGCGGGCGCCGCCGGCGGCTGGCTGTGGCACCGCCTGGTCGGCTGCCGGACCGGGACCTGCCCGATCACCGCCAATCCGTACGCCAGCGCCCTCTACGGGGCCGTGCTCGGCCTGCTCCTCGCCGGCGGACGCTAGGCGTCCCAGCGCCAGGCGTTGAGCGCGCGGAAGCGGAGCTGGCCGCCGTACGAGCGGAAGGCCAGCCCCAGCCGGCCCCGCGAGGCGCGGTCGCCGAAGCCGGGCACGCGCGCGAAGCGCGCCCCGCCCTCGTGCGCCGCGCAGTGCGGCGCGCCCTCGGCCGCCACCCGCGCGCGGCTCCGGGCGCGATTCATCGCGCCGGCGTCGGTCTGGAACTCCACCTCGGCCGCGATCGTCTCCGCGCGCGTCGCCGGCGCGCCGCACACGCAGCACTCCTTCGGCCACGCCGCCTTCAGGAGCCGGCCCTCGGACGGGCGGGTGCGCAGCGCGTCCAGGACGGCGTTGGCCGGGTCCAGGCGCAGGACGGACCCCACGATCGCGTTCTCGATGTCCGTCCACGGCGTCGGCGCGTGGTACTCCAGGCCGGCGGCGTCCGGGGCCAGCGCGCGCAGGGTGGTCTTGCCGAACTCCGCGTAGTCGCCGCACCGGGAGCACAGCGTCAGCGCGGCTCCGGGGGACTTGGTCAGCGTCGTCCCGCAGGACGGGCACGGAGCCTTCTTGACGAAGCCGAGGAAGGTCGAGGCGATCGGGGTCTCTTTCGGGGTCATTTCTCCTCGCGCGCGTCCGCCGGGGCGGCGGACGCGAAGTCGTGGATCAGCAGGCCGCGGCCGGAGGGCAGGGACTGCAGGACGCGTCCGGCGGGGTCGATGACGGCGGAGATGCCGTTGGGGGTGCAGTGCACCACCGGCAGGCCGGTCTCGATGGCGCGCATCCGCGAGCGCATCAGGTGCAGGGCCGGCTGGGAGGTGCCGAGGAAAGGCCCGTCGTTGGCGATGTCGGCCAGCAGCGTGGCGCCGGCGGCGGCGGACAGGCGCGCCACGCGCGGGGCCACGTCGTCGTAGCAGGGCAGGAACGCCACGCGTCCCAGGCCCGGGACGGCGATCGGCGTCGGGTCGGGGCCGGGGACCACCATCGGCCGTCCCAGCGGGGAGGGGTGCATCGCGCGGTGGGCGCCCAGCAGCCTGCCGTCGGGTCCGAAGACCAGCGAGACCACCCAGGCCAGCTTGCCCGGCGCCATCGCCACGAGCGGGGTGTAGGTGCCGAAGGCCAGGGTGACGCGGTTGTCCTTGGCGAGCGCGGACCAGTACTCGGGATGGCGCTGGGCGTCCTCGGGCAGCTCGTATTGAGGGAAAAGCACCATGCCGGCGCCCTTCGCCGCGGCCTCCTCGGTCATCGCGGCGTAGGTCGCGCGGATCTCCGCGTCGTGGCCCGCGCGCCAGGTCCACAGGAACGGGAGGTCCTGCTGGGCGCAGGCCAGCCGGAAGGTAGGCCCCGGGAGGCGCGGCGCCTCCATCCGGAGCACGCGCGCCGCCCCCCAGACCCAGGCCGCCGCGAGCAGTCCCGCCGCCGCCGCGCCCGCGGTCCCCGCGCGGCGCGCGGCGGCGCGCTCGCGCCAGGCCAGCGCCAGCAGGGCGTTGACCAGGACCACGAACGCGCCCAGGCCCGCCTCGCCGAAGGGCCGGGCGAGCTGCAGGAATGGCAGGGGGAGCGGAGCGTTGATCCCGGTGAGCAGGATCACGGAATCCAGGAACGGATGCCAGGGGTTGTCGGCCAGGAGGAACGGAGTCGACCACAGTGCCGCCGCGACCGGGGCCAGGGCCCAGGCCGGGACCCGGCGCAGGAGCCGCAGGCCCAGCGCGAAGGCCGCCCCGAACGCGGTCCCGATCACGAAGGCCATCGCGTAGAGGACCGGGAGCTGGTAGAGCCAGCCGTGCAGGACCCAGCGGAAGAACACTCCGTAGCAGACGGCGCCGAAGAGGGCGCCGATGCCGGCCGCTTCCCGCGGCGTCTGCGCCGCCCACGCGGCCAGCAGGAGCGGGACCAGGGCGATCCAGAGGAGGACATGCAGGCCGACCGGAGGCTCGGCCAGGAAGAAGAGCGCCGCGGAAGCCAGCGCCGCGGCGACGCCCGCGAAGCGGCCGCGCGGGCTCAAGACCCCAGGGCGCACATCAGGCCGCAGAGTGCTCCGCCCAGACCGCCGCCGCAGCCGCACGCGCCGGAGTTGAAGCTGCACATGCTCTGCGCCGCGCCGGCCTGCTGGGCGGCGGGAGAGGCCCCGTCGAAGCCCAGGCTGGAGCAGTAGGAGGGCATGTTGCACGCGGCCTGGACCTTGTTGATGGAGGTCTGCAGGTCCCCGTGGCAGAGGTTGACGATGTTCGTGGTGAGCTCGTTGCAGTGCCCGCAGTTGCAGGAGTCGCTGCAGGCGCCGGGAAGCTGGGAGACCCAGTTGTTGATCTGGGCCTGATCCTGGCCGATCGCGACCATGTACGGATGCTTGTCCGAATCGCACTGGGTCTGGGCGGTCATGCAGTTCTGCTGCTTCTGCGCGGTGGCGATGGCGCCGTCGATGGAGTCCACGCCGCCGAGGCCGGGGGCGTCGCCCGTGTTCCCGGACGCGCCGGCCAGGATCGAGTCGGAGGGGGTCCCGCCGTCGAAGACGATGCTGTTGCCGACGGCCGCGTTCTCGTCGGCCCGGCCCGGCGTGTCCGCGTACTTGGCGAAGCCGCTGCCCGCCGCGAGCTGGACGTACGCCGAGTGGCCGTTGTTGAGGGAGGCCGCCATCGCGGCCCCGCTCATCGCGCGGGAGGCCGCGGCGCGAGCGCGCATCGCGGAGACGCGGCTGGCCGTGCCGGCGATGATCCGGCCTTTCGGGACCGCGGTCGTTCCGGTGCCCGCCAGGCCATTCTGGAGCAGGGCGTCCCACTTGGAATCCGCCGAGGCGGCCCCGCCGCCGCCGTTGAAGAAGCCCTTGCCCGCGTAGGCGCCGCCCGAGAGGGCGCCCGCGTCGCCGGAGCCGCTCGCGCCGCCGGCGCCGCCCGCGCCGCCGCCGAACAGGCCCTTGAGGAAGCCTCCCGCGAAGGCCGATTTCATCCAGCCCTCGCGCCGGCCGCCCACGTCCCCGGCGTCGAGCTGGACCACGCCGGCGTTGCGGTCGTTGCGGGCGTCGGCCGGGTCCACGGCTCCCGCGAAGCCGGTGGGGCTGGCGCCCTTGCCGCCGGCGGCGGCGCCGCCGCCCGCGATCAGGTCGGACTTGCTGCCGCGCACGAAATCGAGGGAGCCCTGGCCCGCGGAGCCGGCGGCGCCGCCCAGGACGCCGTTGCCGGCGAAGAAGGCGCTCCAGCCGGGCAGGGAGGAACTGCGCTCCTTGGCCGCCTGGAAGGCCGCGAGGAGGTCGCCGAAGCTGCGGCGGCGGTCCGAGCCCAGGCCCCAGCGGGAGACGTCCAGGCCGGCCTTCTGCGCCAGCCAGGCGATGCCCGCCGCGGCCCGCGTGCCGCCGGGCAGGCTGATGATCAGGGAGGACGGGGCCGCGAGGAGCCCCGAGGTCAGCAGAACCGCCACCAGCAGGAGCGTCAGGATCTTGCGCTGGCGCAGCAGAAGCAGGAGCGCCGCCAGAACGCTCTTGTCCTTGTTCCGCTTGAGGAACTTCGACGTCATGGTTTGATTACCCCCGCCTTGCGAGCGCGACCGTTCTGAGTGTAGCCCCGGGACCCCGCCTTGTCAATAAAAGGCGGGTAAAGGTTACCGATTTTTTATCTTCGCCCGGGGCGGGAGTCTAGTCGTTTTCCGGGGCCGCGGGCGCCGCGGCCGTGGAGACGGTCACGACCGCCGCCCGGGAGGTCAGGCGGCCGCGCCAGATGCCGGCGCGCACCGTCGCGCTCGACGCGTACAGGAACTCGGTGTCGTAGACCGGGGCGTAGGAGGCGGTCTCGGTCGCCAGCAGGGGGCCGCCGGCGTCGCGGTCCTGCTCGAAGCAGAGCGTGCGCCCGGGCGGGATCTTCACCTGCTCGGTGGCCAGCCGCGCGGTCGCGCTGGAGGCCAGCTGGGAGAACGGCTCCGGGGGGCGGCGCAGGCCCAGCACCGCCGCGCGCGCCGCCGGGTCGCGCACGAAGTCCAGGAACGCGCTGCGCCGTCCCGCGTTCCGGATCTCCACCAGCATCGTCACCGGCTCTCCCGGGGCGTACGCGGCCTTGAGGGCGCGCGCGCGCAGGCGCAGGCCGCGCCGCGCCGGCCCCCGCGGCGGCGCCGGGGGCAGGCCCTCGGCCGCGCAGGCGGGGGAGCGCCGCAGCGGGTCGGGCGCGCGGGGCTTGAGCAGTTCGTCCAAATCCAGCGCGGTCAGGGAGAACGGATCCACGCGCGCGTC
>JAJXTZ010000048.1 GCA_021783355.1 bacterium
GCCGCCCCGCGCGCGCCCGGCCCCCGCGGCCGAGCCGGGCCTGGCGCGAGGACCGCTCCGCGCCGCTGCCCGACCCGCCGGTGCCGCCGGGCTTCGTGAAGACGGTCACCCGCCACTTCAACATCTACGCCGAGCAGTACCCGGCCTCCGACCAGTTCATGCAGCTGCTGGAGAACCTGCACGCCAACCTGATGCTGGACCTGGCCCCGTTCACGCCCTGGGCGGACGACCAGCGCGTGTCGGTGTTCCTGTTCCAGAGCCCCGAGACCTACCGGCGCGTCACCGGACGCCCGCCCTGGTCGGGCGGGGCCAGCTCGGTCCCCAAGCGCAAGGTCTACGTCTACGAAAGCGACGAGCTGCCCGGCATCCTGGCGCACGAGCTCACCCACATCTATTACGACGGCTTCTTCCTGGCCGGGCACAACGACCCGCTGTGGCTCTCCGAGGGGATGGCCACGGTCTCGCAGGTGGAGCGCGGACTGGCCGCGCCCCAATGGCTGCGCGAGAACCTGGAGACCCTCGAGCGGGGGGGAGGCTTCACGCTCCCGGAGCTGATGGCCGTGCGCACCACCTCGGGCTGGCCCGACGCGAAGGTGCGCCTCTGGTACGCGCAGTCCTACAGCCTGGTGCGCTACTTGCTGCGCACGCAGTACCGCTCCTCGTTCTACCGCTTCTCGTCCTACCTGCGCGACGGGCGCCCGGTGCCCGAGGCGCTCTACCGCGCCTACGGCGCCCCGTACACGCGCCTGCGCGCGCTCGAGATCGCGTGGCGCCGCTCGATCTCGCCGGCGCCCGGCGACCGCCTCTCCGTCGCGAACTGAGCGCGCGCGGAAATTAGGCCTTGACAGAATCACCCCAGTCCTCTATACTCGTGCCGCGGTGGGGAAAAGTGGTGAGAAAGAGCGAGCCGGTGGAAGGAAGTGGTGATCAATGGCGCTCTTGATCGGCCGCTACGACTACTCGCTCGACCCGAAGAACCGGCTCGCGATGCCGCCGAAGTACCGGGAGGCGCTCGCGCAGGAAAAGGGCCGGGGCTTCTTCCTCACCAGCGGGATGGAAGGCTGCCTGTACCTGTTCCTTCCGTCGCAGTGGGAGAAGCTGCTCGCGGACGATCTGAGGATGTTCTCGCTGCCGGACAAGGAGACGGAGCGCGCGTTCAAGCGCAAGTTCTTCTCGGAGGCCGTGGACGTCGAGCCGGACGCGCAGGGCCGCGTGCTGATCCCGCAGTACTTGAAGGAGCACGCGGGGCTCAAGGGCGAGGTGCTGGTGCAGGGCGCCGGCAACCGCGCCGAGGTCTGGGACGCGCGGCGCTGGTCGGAATACGAAAGGAAAACGGTCGCGCCGGCGTACAAGAAGATCGGGAAGAGCCTGGAGATATGATCTTGACGGACGAGACGCGCTATACGCACGAGCCGGTCCTGCTCGCGGAGGTGCTCGAGCGGCTCGTTACCGACCGGGGGGGCCTCTACCTCGACGCCACGACGGGGCTGGGGGGCCACTCGGACGCCATCCTCCGCGCGATTTCGGCCCAGGGACGGTTGTTGGGACTCGATGCGGACCCAGAAGCGCTCGCGGAAGCCGGTCACCGGCTCGGAGCCTACGGCGGCAAGATCCGCCTGGTCCGCTCGAACTTCCGGTCCCTGGGCTCGGTTCTGGAGAAGGAGGGGTTCTTCCCGCTGAGCGGGGCCCTGTTCGACCTCGGCGTGAGCTCGCTGCAGCTCGACAAGCCGTCGCGCGGGTTCTCGTTCCGCCACGAGGGCCCGCTCGACATGCGCATGGGCCCGGACACGACGCTGACCGCCGAACAGATCGTCAACCGCTGGCCGGCCGAGCAGATCGCGATGCTCCTGAAGGAGTTCGGAGAGGAGCCGGAAGCGGAACGCATCGCCCGCTCGATCGTCGCGGCCCGGGCCAAGGCGCCGCTGACCTCGACGGCGGAGCTGGCGGCGGTGGTGGAGTCGGTCGTGCCTCGCACCGGGCATCACCCGGCCACGCGCACCTTCCAGGCCCTGCGCATCGCGGTCAACCAGGAGCTCGAGGCGCTGACGCGCGGCCTGGAGTCGGTCGTGCCCTATCTGAAGACGGGCGGGCGGCTGTGCGTGATCACCTTCCACTCGCTCGAGGACCGCATCGTCAAGAACGTTTTCGCGTCGCTGGTCGCGCAGGGCAAGTGCGCTCACCTCGGGAAGGGGGACGCCCGCTCGGCGGTCGTCGCCTCGCCGGACGAGGTCGCGCGCAACCCGCGCGCCCGCAGCGCCAAGCTTCGGGTCGTGGAAAAACGGTAGCGGGGGGAGACACGAGCATGAAGAGCCATGACTTCGTGGGCGGTTCGAGCGGCGCGCTGGCGGCGATCGCGCGCCTGAACACGACGGTCGCGTTCCTCGTGGACCGGCGGGAAGGGGTCGACCTGGCCCCGGCCGGCCGGCGCGCGGGCACGGCCTACGTCTGGCGCCGGGTCTTCCTCAAGGGGAGGGCCCGCCGACCCTGACGGGTTTTGGCGGCCCCCCTCTCGGCGGGGGGGCCGCCTCGTTCTGGCGGGCGTCGCTCGGCGCGGCGCCCGCCGCCGATAAGGCGGCTCCCTCTCGGCGGGGAGCCGCCCGTTCTGGACGCAAGTCGTTTTGGCCGGACGCCCTCTCGGCGGGGCGTCCGGCCGCCGGATCGGCGGCTCCTTCTCGGCGGGGAGCCGCCCTGGTTTCGGCGGACGCCTTCTCGGCGTGGGCGTCCGCCGTCGTTCCAAGCGTCCCCCTCTCGGCGGGGGGGACGCCGATTTGAAGGAGAGGCGAGCGAGTGCTATGATGGACGCGCGGATGGGGTTCAAGACCGGGACGGCGGCGAGGATCGCGGGCGCGGGAGCGCTCGGGCTCTTCCTGTGCTGGCAGCACGTCCAGGCGACCCGCCTCGGCTACCGCGTGGAGACCGCGCGCAAGGAGGCCAGGGACCTGGGCAGCCGCGTGGCCGTCCTGCGCCTGCGCCTCGATCAGCGCCTGTCCCCGGAGGCCGTCGCGGTCCGCGCCCAGCGTCTGGGCATGGTCCCGGCCGACCCCGACGACCTGCGGCGACTGCCGGGCCTGGACGCCGCCTCCGGCCGCGTCCGCCTCGAGCGGCTGCTGACGCGCAGCCTGGCCCCCCTCGTCGCGGCCGCGCGCAGCTGACGGCCCGCCCATGGACCTGGGCCTGCGCCTGACCCTCGCGGCGGGCATCACCCTCCTGCCCCTGCCGATTCTCGGCCTGCGCCTGGCCGACCTGCAGGTGCTGCGGCACGGCAGCCTGCAGTCGCGCGCGCGCGACGAGTTCGCGCGCGTGATCGAGGAGGCCGCCCCGCGCGCCGACATCCTGGACCGCGAGGGACGGGTGCTCGCGCGCTCGGTGCCCGCGTGGTCCTGCTTCGCCGACAAGGCGATGGTCAAGGACCCGGCCGCCTTCGCGGCGCGCCTGGCGCCCGTGCTGGGCCTGCCCGCGCGCGACATCGCGGCCAAGGTCCGCGGCGCGCGGCGCTTCGCCTGGCTGAAGAAAGACATGTCCGCGACCCAAGCCGACGCCCTGCGCAAGGCGCGCGTGGACGGGGTCGGCATCGTTCCCGTCCGGGTGCGCGTCTACCCCAACGGCGACCTCGCGCGCGGGGTGCTGGGCTTGGTCGGCGCGGACGGGCACGGCCTCGCGGGCGTGGAATACGCGCTCGACAAGCGCCTGCGCGGCACCCCCAGCCGCTTCGACCTGATCCGCGACGGGGCCGGACATTACATCTACAAGGGCGCCGACGCGGGCTCCGTCCCGGCGCCGGTGCGCCTGACACTCGACCGCAACGCGCAGTACGCGGCCGAACAGGCGCTGCGCGACGGCGCCGCGCGGCACGCGTTCAAGAGCGGCTACGCCGTCGTCGAGGATCCCAACGACGGGGAGATCCTGGCGATGGCCTCCTGGCCGACCAGCCCCCTGAAGAACCCCCTGATCCAGGACGCCTACGAGCCCGGGTCCGTCTTCAAGGTCGTCACCGCGCTGACCGCCCTCGACGAGGGCCTCGTGCGCCCCGACCAGACCTTCGACGGCGAGAACGGCCGCTACGAGATCGTCCCCGGCGTGACCATCACCGACGTGGAGAAGTCACACCTGATGACCCTGCAGCAGATCCTCGAGCTCTCGTCGAACATCGGCATCTCGAAGGTCTCGGCGATCGTCGGCCCCGAGCGCTTCTACCGGATGGTCCGCGCGATGGGCTTCGGCGCCAGGACCGGCGTGGCCCTGCCCGGCGAGACCGCGGGCGAGATCAAGACCGTGCGCGAGCTGACCAAGGTGGGCCTGGCCTCCGCCTCGTACGGCTACGGGCAGCAGGTGAGCCCGCTGCAGGTCGCCGACGCCTACTCGGCGATCGCCAACGGCGGCACGCTGTGGGAGCCGCGCCTGGTGCTCGACGGCTCCGCGCCGGTCCGCATCCGCCGCGTCGCCTCCGAGACCGCGGTGCGCGAACTGATCGGGATGCTCGAAGGCGTCGTCGAGCGCGGCACCGGAGGGACCGCGCGCATCCCCGGCTATTGGGTCGCGGGCAAGACCGGGACCGCGCGCAAGGTGGACCCCCGGACGCACCAATACTCCCGGACCTCCTACACGGCCTCGTTCGTGGGCTTCCTGCCGGCGGACGCGCCGCGCTGGACGATCCTCGTCGTCGTCAACGACCCCAAAGGCTCCTACTACGGCGCGCAGACCGCCGCGCCGATCTTCGCCCAGGTGGGGCGCCGCCTGCTGGCGCTGGCCGGCGTCCCGCCCGACCGCCCGGCCGACGCCGCGGCCGGCACGGCGCGGCGCTGACCTCGATGACGCTGGCCGAGCTCCTGCGCGCGTGCCCGCCCGCGCGGACGGCGGGCTCCATCGAGGCGGCCGTGACCGGCCTGCGTCACGACTCCCGCGAGGTCCGCCCCGGCGACCTGTTCTTCGCCCTGCCCGGCTCGCGCACCGACGGGAACCGCCACGCGCGCGAGGCCCTGGCCGCCGGGGCCGTCGCAGTCGTCAGCGAGCTGGAGCCGCCGCCGCCGCCCGCGGTCCTGCCCGGCACCTGGGTGCAGGTCCGCGACGCGGCCGAGGCGATGGGCCTCTACGCCGACGCCTTCTTCGGCCGCCCCTCGGCGGCGCTGACGGTGATCGGCGTGACCGGGACCAACGGCAAGACCACCACGACCTACCTGCTCGAAGCCGCCGTCGCCGCGGCCGGGGGGAGGGCCGGCGTCGCCGGCACGATCGACTACCGCCTGGGCGGCGAGCGCCTGGCCAAGGCGGTCAACACCACGCCCGTTTCCCTGGAGCTCACGCGCCTGCTCGCGCGCTTCCGCGACGGCGGCGCCACGCACGCCCTGCTGGAGGTCTCCTCCCACGCGCTGGCGCTGCAGCGCGTGGAGACCGTGGACTTCGACGCGGCCGTGTTCCTGAACCTCTCGCGCGACCACCTGGATTTTCACAAGACCGTCGACGCCTACTTCGAGGCCAAGGCCCGCCTCTTCGACCTGCTCGCCCGGCCCGCCAACCGCAAGGCGCCGAAGGTCGCGGCGCTCAACGCCGACGACCCCCGCGCGCACCTCCTCGAGAAGCGCGCCGTCGGCTGCGACCTGGTGCGCTTCGGGCTGGGCCCGCAGGCCGCGGACCTGCGGGCCCGGATCGTGTCCGCCGACCTCGACGGCACGCGCTTCGCGCTGGACTGGCGCGGGAAGGCCCTGGAGGGGTCCGTGCGCCTGCCCGGCGCGCACAACGTCTCCAACGCCCTGGCCGCCGCGGCGGCCTTGCTGGGCCTGGGGACGCCCGCCGACAAGGTCCTGGCCGGGCTGGCCTCCCTGCGCGCGGTGCCGGGGCGCCTGGAGCCCGTGGACGAGGGCCAGGACTTCCGCGTGCTGGTGGACTTCGCGCACACCGAGTCCGCCCTGGAGGCCGTCCTCGGCCTCCTGCGCCCGCTGACGCGCGGGCGCCTGCTCGTGGTCTTCGGCTGCGGCGGGGACCGCGACCGCACCAAGCGCGGGCCGATGGGCGCCGCCGCGTGCCGCGGCGCCGACCGCGCGATCCTGACCAGCGACAACCCGCGCTCCGAGGATCCGCTCGCGATCCTGACCGACGTCGCGGCCGGCGTTCGCGCGGCGGGCCTGGGAAATTATAGTATCGTCCCCGACCGCGCGGAGGCGATCGCCGCCGCGGTCGCGCAGGCCCGCACCGGCGACGTCGTGCTCATCGCCGGGAAGGGGCACGAGGACCGGCAGATCCTGCGCGACCGCGCGATCCCGTTCGACGACCGGGAGACGGCGCGCGCCGCCCTGCGGTCCCGCACATGAATCTAGACCTCACTTGGGGAGAACTGGCCCGCGCGGCCGGCGGGCGCCTGACGCGCGGCGCCGCCGAGGACCGCGTGGACGCGTTCTCCACCGACACGCGCTCCCTGCGCCCGGGACAGGCCTTCTGGGCCCTGGCCGGAGCGCGCGTGGACGCGCACGAGCTGCTCGACGAGGCCCTGGCCGCCAAGGCCTCGGGCTGGGTCGTGGCGCAGGACCGCCTGCCCCGCAAGGGCCCGCGGCCCGCGCACCTCGTCGAGGTCCCCGACACGCTGAAGGCCCTGCAGGCGCTGGCCCGCTTCCACCGCGAGCGCTTCGACATCCCGATCGTCGGCGTCGCCGGCTCCAACGGCAAGACCACGACCAAGGAGATGCTGGCCTCGATCTGCGCGCTGGTCGGCCCCACCTGCGCCAGCCCCGGCAACTGGAACAACGAGGTCGGCGTCCCGCTCTCCGTCCTGGAGCTGACCGCCGCGCACCGCTACGGCATCTTCGAGCTGGCCGCCTGCCGGCGCGGGGAGATCGCGGAGCTGGCGGCCGTGGTTCGGCCCACGATCGGGGTGCTGACCAACATCGGCACCGACCACTTGGAGACCTTCGGCACGGTGGAGACCACCTTCCAGACCAACTCCGAGCTCGTCGAGTCCCTGCCGGAGGACGGCGTCGCGGTGATCAACGCCGACGACCCCTGGCTCTCCGCGCTGGAGCCTCGCCTGGGCGCCGCCGCCGTCACCTACGGCGCCGCCGCGCGCTGCCGCGTGCGCCTGGACGGCAAGGACGGCCTGATCGTGGACCGCCACCGCATCGCGGTCAAGCTCAAGAGCTTCGGCGGCTACAGCCGCTACAACGCCGCCGCGGCCGCCGCCGCGGCCAGCGCCCTGGGGATCGCGCCCGACGTGATCCGCCAAGGCCTCGAGGCGCACGCCCCGGGCCGCCTGCGCCAGGAGCCGCTCGCCCACGCCAGCGGCGCCGCGCTCGTGCTCGACGCCTACAACGCCAACCCCGCGTCGATGCGCGCCTCGGTGGAGGCCTTCCTGGAGGAGTTCGCCGGGCGGCCGCGCACGCTGGTCCTGGGCGACATGAAGGAGCTGGGGCCGGAGTCCGCGCGCTTCCACCGGGAGCTGGGCGAGTGGCTCGCCGGATTGGACCTGAAGGCGGTCCTGCTGGCCGGCCCCGAGATGCGCGCCGCCGCCGCGGCCCTGGGCGAGGCCAAACCCCGCTTCCCGGTCCGGCACGCCGACGCCCCCGCGGCGCTGGCCGCCGAGCTGAAAGGCAAGCTCACCGCCCGCGACGCGGTACTGTTCAAGGCCTCCCGGGCGATGAAGCTCGAGGAACTGGCCAAGGCCCTCTGATGCTCTATTATCTCTTCGCGCTGCGCGACTCCTTCCGTCCGCTGAACGTCTTCCAGTACATCAGCTTCCGCGCCGGCGGCGCGGCCGTGACCGCGCTGGCCCTGTGCCTGTTGCTGGGCCCCGGGCTGATCCGCCTCCTGCGCGCCAAGAAACTGGGCCAGATGCAGCGCACCGACGGGCCCAAGTCCCACCTGGCCAAGCAGGGCACGCCGACGATGGGCGGGGCGCTGATCTTCCTGGCCGTCGTCGTGTCCACGCTCCTCTGGATGCGCCTGGACGACCGCTTCACCTGGCTGCTGCTGGGGGTCACCCTGTCCTTGACCGCGATCGGGTTCTGGGACGACTACCTGAAGCTGATCAAGAAGGACTCCAAGGGCGCCCCGTCGCGGATGAAGTTCCTGGTCCAGATCGGCGTGGGCTTGGCCGTGGCCGCCTACCTGGCCGTCGCGCCGCCCAACGGCTCCTTCGCGACCTCGGTGAACGTCCCCTACGGCAAGGAGCTCTTCGTCGAGCTCGGCTCCCTCTATTTCGTGCTGGCGGCCCTGATGATCGTCGGCGCGTCCAACGCGGCCAATCTCACCGACGGCCTGGACGGCCTGGCGGCCGGCTCGGTGATCTTCTGCGCCCTGACCTTCGCGATCCTGGCCTACGTGGCCGGCAACGCGAAGTTCGCCTACTACCTGCGCATCGTGCCCGTGGAGGGGGCCGGCGAGATCGCCGTCTACCTCGCGGGCCTGATCGGCGCCTGCCTGGGTTTCCTGTGGTTCAACGCGTACCCGGCGGAGATCTTCATGGGCGACACCGGCTCCCTGTTCATGGGCGGCGTGATCGCGGTGGTCGCCCTCTGCGTCAAGCAGGAGCTGCTGCTGCCCATCGCCGGGGCGATCTTCGTCCTCGAGACCCTCTCGGTGATCCTGCAGATGGCCTCCTACAAACTGCGCGGCGGCAAGCGCGTGTTCCGCATGGCGCCGCTGCACCATCACTTCGAGCTCGGCGGCATCGCCGAGCCCAAGGTCACGGTGCGCTTCTGGATCGTCAGCATCGTGCTGATGCTGACCGCGCTGGCGTCCCTGAAGATCCGCTGACATGGGACAGGCCTTCGACCCGAAGGGCTTGCGCAAGCGCGCCGCCGGGGTGCTCGGGCTCGGACGCTCGGGCCGGGCCGTCGCGCGCCTGCTGGCCAAGAAGGGCTTCCGCGTCCTGGGCTCGGACTCCCGCCCGCGCGCCGCGCTCAAGCCCGAGATGGCCCGGATGCCCGCGCGCGTGAAGTGGGAGTGGGGCGGCCACTCCGACCGCCTGCTCCAGTGCGCGTTCGTCGTGAAGAGCCCCGGCCTCAAGCCGGACCTGCCCATCCTGCGCCGCCTGGCCCAGAAGGGCATCCCGGTCTACAGCGAGCTGGAGGCCGCGCTCGCGTTCTCGAAAGCCAAGGGCGTGGTCGCGGTCACCGGCACGAACGGCAAGTCCACGACCGCCGCGCTGACCCACGCGATCTTCCGCGCGGGCCTCCCGCGCGGCCGCCGGACGCTGCTCGCCGGCAACATCGGCGTGCCCGTCTCGGAGGTCGCGCCCTCGGCCAAGCCCGCCGACGCCCTGATCCTGGAGGTCTCCAGCTACCAGCTGGAGGACTCCGCGCACTTCGAGCCGCGCGCCGCCGCGATCCTGAACCTGACCGCAGACCACCTCGACCACCACGGCTCCATGGAGGCGTATGTGGCGGCCAAGGCCAAGGTCTTCCGCGAGCAGGGCCCCGGCGATTCCTGCGTGTTCAACGCCGACGACCCCGCAGTCTACAAGCTCTCCCGCGAGTGCCCGTCGCGGCGCCTGTACTTCGGGCGAAAGGCCCCGCACGTCCACGCCTGGGAGGAGGGGGGCAAGCTGCGCTTCCGCCTGCCGGGCTGGAGGAATGAGGCCGCGCTGACGCCCCCGCGCCTGCCCGGGCGGCACAACCTGGAGAACGCGATGGCCGCGGGCCTGCTGGCCTTCGCGCGGGGACTCAAATCCGCCGCGGTGCAGAAGGGCTTCCGCGGCTTCAAGGGCGTCGCGCACCGCCTCCAGGACTGCGGCGCGGTCCGCGGGGTGCGCTGCGTGGACGACTCCAAGGCCACCAACGTGGACTCCACCGTGGTGGCCCTGCGCGCGTTCGAGACGCAGGGCAAGCGCCTGCTGCTCATCCTCGGCGGCCTGCACAAGGGCTCCCCGTACGCGCCGCTCAAGCCCGGCATCGAGAAGTCCGTCAAGGGCATCCTGACCATCGGCTCCGCCGCACGGCGCATCGAGGAGGACCTCTCCGGTCTGGTGCCGATCTTCCCGTGCGGGACCCTGGAGACCGCGGTGGACGCGGCCCTGCGCGTGGCCGCCAAGGGGGACGTCCTCCTGCTCTCGCCGGCCTGCGCCTCGTTCGACCAGTTCAAGGACTTCGAGGATCGAGGGAACCGCTTCCAGGCCCTGGTCTCGGCCGCGGCCCGGCGCCGGTGAGGGCCGCCGCGCGCCGGCGCGCGCCCTTCGACTACACCCTCCTGGGCGCGGCGCTGACCCTGCTGGTGCTGGGCGTGGTGATGGTCTACTCCGCCTCCACCATCTGGGCGGAGCACAATCTCGGCAAGCCGCTGTACTTCTTCGAGCGGCAGGTGGTGTGGGCGGCGATCTCGCTGGCCGCGATGGCCTGGGTCGCCGATCGGGACTACAACGACCTGCGCCGCTGGATCGGCCCGGCCTACGGGGGCACCGCGCTCCTGCTGCTGGCCGCGCTGTTCTTCCATCCGATCGCGGGGGTGCGGCGCTGGATCCACCTGGGTCCGGTGGGCCTGCAGCCCGCCGAGTTCGCGAAGTTGACCTCGGTGCTGTTCCTGGCCTCGTACCTGGACCGGCACCACAGCAAGCTGGGCTCTCCGGTCCACGGCCTGCTCGTGCCGCTCGGTGTGGTCGGCGTCCTGCTCGCGCTGATCGGCAAGGAGCCGGACCTGGGCACGCCGGTGCTGATGTTCGGCGTGGCGGTGCTGATGCTCTTCACGGCCGGGGCGCGCGTGCGCTGGATCTTCGCGGCGATCGCGGCGTCCGTGCCGGTGGTCGCCTACGAGCTCTGGAAGTACCCGTACCGCCGCGCGCGGATGATGACCTTCCTGTCGCCGTTCCAGAACATCAAGGGCGCCGGCTACCAGCTCGCGCAGGCCATCCTGGCCGTCGGCTCCGGGGGCTGGTTCGGCAAGGGCTTCGGGGCGTCCCAGCTCAAGCTGATGTACCTGCCCACCCCGCACACGGACTTCATCTTCCCGGTGGTCTGCGAGGAGCTGGGGCTGCTGGGGGCTCTGGTGATCCTGGGGCTGTTCACCACGATCCTGGTGCGCGGGGTGCGCATCGCCCGCCGCGCGCCGAACCTGTTCGGCACGCTTCTGGCCGCCGGGATCACCTTCACGATCGTCCTGCAGACCTTCTTCAACATCGCGATGGCGATCGGGCTCCTGCCGACCAAGGGCATCCCCCTGCCGTTCTTCTCGTTCGGCGGCTCGTCGCTGCTCTCCACGCTGATCGGCATCGGCCTGCTGCTCGCCGTCTCGCGCCAGTGCCGGGAGCCACTCGCGTGAGGCGCGTGGTCCTGGCGGCGGGCGGCACCGGCGGGCACTTCTACCCCGGCCTGGTCGCGGCCAAGGCGCTGCGGGAGCGCGGCTGGGAGCCGCTGATCGTCCTGCGCGAGGGCGATCCGGCGCGCGCGCGCCTGGAGGCCGAGGGGATCGCGTCCCTCCCGGTGGACCTGCGCGGCCTGCCGCGCCGACCGGGGCCCGAGCTGCTGAGCTTCGCGCGCAAGCTGGGGGGAAGCCTCCTGACCCTGCGCCGCGCCCTGCGCGCCTTCCGTCCCGACCTGGCGGTCGGCATGGGCGGCTACCTGACCTTCCCATTGGTCGCCGCGGCGCGCCTGCGCGGCGTGCCCTGCGCCTTGCACGAGTCCAACGCCGTGCTGGGCCTGGCCAACGCGGCCTCCGCGCGCTTGGGCGCCGCCCTCTTCCGCGGCCTGCCCCCGGCCGATCCCGCCGCCCCGGGGACTCTGGTGGGCACGCCGGTGCGTCCCGCGCTCTGGACCCGTCGCCCGGCCCTCGCCGCGCGCCCCGCGCTGGGGCTGGATCCGGATCGCCCCACGATCCTGGTCTTCGGCGGCAGCCAGGGCGCGCAGGGGATCAACGCGGCCCTGCCGCGCGCCCTGAAGGCCCTGGGCGGAGGGATCCAGGTCCTGCACCTGGCCGGACGGGGCAAGGCCGAGGCGGCGGCCGCCGCCTATCGCGCGGCCGGCGTGGAGGCGCAAGTGCGCGAGTACCTGGAGGACATGGCCTCCGCCTACGGCGCCGCGGACCTGGTCGTCTGCCGCGCCGGGGCCAGCACGCTGGCCGAGCTTGCCGCCCAGCGCCTGCCGGCGCTCCTGGTGCCCTACCCGCACGCGGCGGGCGACCACCAGGACGCCAACGCGCGCGTGCTGGAGCGCGCCGGCGCCGCGCTCCGCCTGCCCGAGGCCGAGCTCGACGCGAGGCTGGGGCCCGCGCTGGCCGATTTGCTACAGTCGGACGGCGCCGCGAGGCGCCGCGAGGAGATGTCCGGGGCCTACGCCGCCCTGGGCCTGCCGCCCGCCGCCGAGGCGGTCGACGCCTTCGCCGCGGCCCTCGAGCGCGTCGCCCGATGAAACGCCCCCGCATCCTGGTCTGCAACGACGACGGCATCGACGGCCCCGGCCTGCGGCCGCTGGTCGCCGCGATGCGCCGCGTGGGGCGGGTGACGGTCTCGGTCCCGGAGCACGAGCGCTCCGCCGACAGCCACTCGCTGACCCTGCACAAGCCCATCCGCATCCGCCCCGTCTCCGAGGGGGTCTACACCCTCAACGGCAGCCCGGCCGACTGCGCCCGCTTCGGCATCTTGGAGCTCCTGAAGGGCAAGGTGGACCTGGTGGTCAGCGGCGTCAACCGCGGCTACAACCTGGGCGAGGACGTGATCTACTCCGGCACCGTCGCCGCGGCGATGGAGGCCACCCTCCTGCGCGTGCGCGCGATCGCGTTCTCCCAGGACCCGGGCTGCGCCGACTACCGGCCCGCGGCGGCCTACGCCCAGCGCCTGGCGCGACTTGTCCTGCGCCGGGGCCTGCCCTCCGGCGTCTGCCTGAACGTGAACTTCCCGGTCCCCGCGGCCAAGTCCTTCGGGCCGGCCGTGCCCGCGCGGCTGGGGCGGCGCATCTACGGCACGACGATCACGCGCCGCGCCGACCCGCGCGGCATGGACTACTTCTGGCTGGCGGGCCGGGAGGTCACCGGCGTGGACGAGCCCGGCACCGACGTGGCGGCGGTCTCGCGCGGGCGGGTGTCGGTCACCCCGCTGAAGGTGGACAACACCGACCAGCCGACGCTGCAATCCCTGCACGCCTGGCCGTTGTAGCGCCCCGCCTTGAAGCGCGGGGCCCCGGAAAGCTACGATAGCCGCGTGACCGGACTCTCGCTGCTCAAGCGCATCCCGTTCCTGTCCGCGCTGTCCCCCCAGCATCTGCGCGAGGTGTACCGCCTGGCCCGCGAGGTCGAGGTCCCGGCCGGCCGCCCCGTCTTCGCCAAGCGCGAGGACGCCGACGCGATGTTCATCGTGCTCTCCGGCCGGGTCAAGATCTTCACCGACTCCTCCGGGCGCAAGCGCAAGACCTTCGCGTATCTGGAGGAGGGGGAGTTCTTCGGCGAGATGTCCCTCGTGGAGGGAACCACGCGCACGGCCTCGGCCGACGCCGTGGAGACGGCGCGCCTGCTGATGATCCGCAAGCGCGATTTCCAGCGCCTGCTCGCCCGCGACCCGCGGCTCGCCCTCTACCTGCTGCGCACGCTCTGCCAGCGCCTGCGCCGCGCCAACGAGGAGATCGAGGGTATGCTGTTCCGCAACATCCTCGGCCGCGTGGCCAAGACGATGCTGGACCTGGGCCGCCGCGGCGGCGAGCCCTGGCGCGACGGCGTGGCCTTCAAGACCCGCTTCACCCAGCGCGAACTGGCCGATCTCGTCGGCACGACGCGCGAGCCGCTGACTCGCGCGCTCTCCACCCTGCGCCGCGCGGGTCTGGTCGCCCTGACCGAGGACGGCCGCTACGCGATCCCGGACCAGCGCAAGCTCGCCGGACTCTGCTCGAACGACTGACGCCCCCGAGGACCCCCGCCATGGACCAGCCCCTGCGCACGCACGACGCCGGAACCCTGACCGCCGCCTCCGTCGGCGCCGAGGTGCGGGTGGCCGGCTGGGTGAACTCCCGGCGCGACCATGGCGGGGTGTACTTCTTCGACCTGCGCGACCGTTCCGGCCTGGTCCAGGTCGTCGTGCACCCGGAGAACGCGCCGGCGTTCCTGGCCGCCGGCACGCTCGGCGCGGAGTGGGTCGTCTCGGTCTCGGGCAAGGTCGGGCCGCGCCCGAAGGGCACCGAGAACCCCAAGATGACGACCGGCGCCGTCGAGATCACGGCCGACGCCGTCGAGGTCCTCAACACCTGCAAGGTCCTGCCCTTCGAGGTGGACGACCGCACGCAGGCGGGGGAGGAGACGCGGCTCAAGTACCGCTTCCTGGACCTGCGCCGCCGCCGGATGCTCAAGAACCTGACCCTGCGCCACACGGTCGCGATGGCCGCGCGCGGCGCCCTGGCCGCCGAGGGCTTCCTCGAGATCGAGACGCCGATGCTGACCAAGGCCACGCCCGAGGGCGCGCGCGACTTCCTGGTCCCCTCGCGCCTGCACCCCGGCTCCTTCTACGCCCTGCCGCAGTCGCCGCAGATCTTCAAGCAGATCCTGATGGTCTCCGGCGTGGAGAAGTACATGCAGCTGGCCCGCGCGTTCCGCGACGAGGACCTGCGCGCCGACCGCCAGCCCGAGCACACCCAGATCGACGTCGAGATGAGCTTCGTGCGCGAGGCCGACGTCCACGCGGCGGCCGAGCGGATGATGAAGGCGATCTTCAAGGCCGCGCTGGGCGCGGACCTCCCGACGCCGTTCCCGCGCCTGGACTACGCCGACGCGATGCGCCGCTTCGGCTCCGACAAGCCCGACCTGCGTTTCGGCTTCGAGATCGCCGACCTCTCGTCCGCGTTCCAGGGCTCCGCCTTCAAGCTCTTCGCCAAGACCCTGGAGGACGGCGGCGTCGTGCGCGCGATCCACGCCCCGGCCGAGTACAGCCGCTCCGAGATCGACAGGCTGACGGACCTCGCCAAGGCGCACGGCGCCAAGGGCCTGGCCTGGATCAAGTGGACGGAGAAGGGCCCCGAGGGCCCGATCACCAAGCCCCTGACCCCCGCGGAGCTCGACGCGGTCAAGGCGGCCGTCTCCGCCGCGCCCGGCTCCACCACCTTCTTCGCCGCCGACAAGGAACTCCCGGCCTCGCAGGTCCTGGGCGCGCTGCGCAAGGAGATCATCGCCAAGGTCAAGCCGGCCCCGTCCGCGCAGTGGCACTTCTGCTGGGTCACGCACTTCCCGCTGCTCGAGTGGGAGCCCGAGGAGAAGCGCTGGACCTTCGCGCACAACCCGTTCACCGCGCCGCTGGAGGAGGAGGTCGCCAAGCTCGACACCGACCCCGGCTCCGTGCGCTCCCACCAGTACGACCTGGTCTTCAACGGGACCGAACTGGCCTCGGGCTCCATCCGCAACCACCGCGGGGACCTGCAGCGCAAGATCCTGGGCCTGATGGGCTACGACGCGGTGGAGCAGGAGCGCCAGTTCGGCCTGCTGCTGTCGGCGCTGGATTTCGGCGCGCCGCCGCACGGCGGCTTCGGGCTGGGCTTGGACCGCCTGGCCGCGATCCTGTGCGGGGAGGACTCGATCCGCGAGGTCATCGCCTTCCCGAAGACCGCGCGCGCCACCGACCCCCTGTCCGAGGCCCCGGGCCCGGTCAAGGAGCGCCAGCTCAAGGACCTGCACATCAAGCTGGACCTGCCGCCTCCGGCGAAGGGCTGAGCGTCAGGCCTTCGCGCTCTTCGGCGCCCGGATCCCTTCGGCCAGCGCGTAACCGCCGCCGCGGCGGGACAGGAACTCCTGGAGGGCCTCGCCGAGGACGCTGTCGGTGACCCGGATGTCGGCCGCCGAGCCGGCGCGCACCTCTCCGCAGGCGGGACACACCCACTCCCCGGCGGGCCCGGGCTTGAGCGACATGGGCTTGACGCAGCGCGGGCAATGCGGAAGCCCGACGGACGCGGCCGTGACCAGCCGGCGTCTCTCGTCGATCGTCAGGACCGGGAACCAGAGGATCCCGAAGGCCTCGCGCCGGCACTCCACCGTGACCGGCGGCGGGGGGGGCGGGGGGACGGCGAGCTTGCGCTCGGCCTCGGTCAGCGCGGCCCGCGCCGCCCGGAGCTTCGCCGAGAGGACGGCCGCCGCGACCGCGAGGATCAGGCACAGAACGGCCGTCGCGTAGAGGGCGTTGTTGGTCACGAGGTTAGCATAGCGCGCGACGCGCAAGCGCGCAAGAGGCCCAGAATCGCTTAGGCCTTCGGCCGGGAGGGCGCCGGCCTTCCGGCCCAGGGCGCAGGCCCGCCCCGCGTCTACACTCATCCTCAGATGACGCGGACTCTCCTGTGCCTCCTGCTCGCGGCCGTCCCCGCGCACGCTCAGACGCGCGCCGTCGCGCCGGCCAAGGTCCGGGCGCTGCCCGTCTCCGCCGCGCCCGCCGCGCTCATCGCGGCGGAGTTTTCCGCGCCGGCGGCCGTGACGGCCCCGCTCGCCGCGCCCGCTCCCGCCGCTCTTCCGGCCGCCGCCG
>JAJXTZ010000214.1 GCA_021783355.1 bacterium
GCCACGGCGATCACGCGCGCCGCGGGCCCGGGCCCGCCGGCGGGCCGAGCGGGACGGATCGGCTTGTACGCGGGCTGGGCGCCGGGCTCCGCCGTCATCGCCGCCGCGAAGGCGGCGTTGACGGGGTCCACGACGCCCGGGACCGACCGGAAATTGGCCGTGAGGTCGCAGGAGAGCGCCCCGGTCTCGCGCAGGCGGTCGGTGAAGCCCTCGTAGGCGGCGATGTCCGCGCCGCGGAAGCGGTAGATCGACTGCTTGGGGTCGCCGACCACGAACACGCGCCCGGGACCCGGGACCGCCTCGCGCCAGGTCCGCGCGGCGCCGCCCGGGCGCTCGGCCAGGAACAGGATCAACTCGCCCTGAAGCGGGTCGGTGTCCTGGAACTCGTCGATGAGGAGCGTCGCGAAGCGGCGCTTGGCGTCCTCGCGCACGCGCGGCGAGTCCCGGACCAGGTCGCGCGCGCGGCGCAGCAGCCCGTCGAAGGACACCCAGCCGCGGCGCGCGTAGCCGCGGCGGAAGCGCTCGGCGAAGGGCTTGAGCAGGCGCGCGGCGCGGCGCACGGCGGCCTCTCCCCGCGGGCCGGCGTCCCCGGCGACCTCATGGATCTTCTCGTAGAGGGCTTTCGCCGCGGGGTCCTCGCCCCAGCCCTTGGGCCAGGACGCTCCGGCGGGCGGGGGCGGCTCGGGCGCGTCGAGGGGCGGGTCGGCGGCCTCGGCGGCGTCGGCCGCGGCGCGCAGGCGCGCGGCGGCCTGCTGCAGGACGGCGACGATGCGTCCGCGCGGCTTCTCGCGTCCCTCCGGCAGGGCCTCGGCGCGGCCGGCCAGCTCGCGCAGGGCCCGCGCGGCGGCGGGGTCCGGCTCGCCCAGCCCCTCCAGCGGGAAGCGCTCGTCGCAGAGTTCCCGCGCGAGGGCCTCCAGCGCGTCCAGATCGGCGAGCGCCAGCAGTTCCAGCCACGCCGCCGGACGGGGCGGACGCTCGCCCAGCTCCTCGTCGAGCCACGCGGCCCACTCCGCGGCGAAGAGCTCGTCGAAGGCCTCGCCCTCGTCCACGCGGAACGCCGGATCCACGCCCGCCTCCACCGGATGCAGGCGCAGCAGCTGGGCGCAGAAGGAGTGGATGGTGCCGATCGGGGCCTTGTCCAGGTCCTCCAGCGCGGCGCGCGCCCGGGAGAGCACCTCCGCGTCCTGCCTGCCGAAGCGCTGGCGCAGCTCGGCGGCGGTGCGCTCGGCGCGCTCGCGCGCGGGCGCGGGCAGCGGCGCGCCGGACAAGAGAGCGGCGAGCTCGGCCAGGCGGTCCGAGAGGCGGGTCTTGATCTCCCCGGCGGCCTTCTCCGTGAAGGTCAGCGCGACCACCCGATCCACGCGCGCCGGCTCGGGACGGTCCCAGCCCAGGACCAGGAACAGGATGCGGTCGGTGAGGAGCGTGGTCTTGCCCGTGCCGGCGCCCGCCTCCACCACCGCGTTGGCGTCCAGGCGGAAGCGGGCGCGGTCGCGGTCCTCCCGGTCGGGGGCGTCCATGGAGTCATTATAGGAATTCGGCCGGTGGACAGAGCGGTCCGGGAAATCGCAGGATAGGCGCGATGGACCGCTGGACGCTTCGCGCCCGCCTCACGCTCCTGCTGCTGACGATCCTCTGCGGCTTCGCCGGCCTGTCCACCGTGGCCTACCTGACGAGCAGCCGCGAGGAGGACACCCTGCAGAGGGCCTTCGCCGAAGAGCTGGGCTTCGTCTCCGAGCTGCCCGGGCTGCGCGCCATCCTGCGCCAGATCGACGCGGACTCCGACGCCTACCTGCTGACCCGCCGCGGCGAATGGCTGAAACGCCGCGACGACTCGATCCTCGACTTCCGCCGCCGGCACGCGGAGATGGGCGGTCACCTGACCTTCCCCGCGCAGTCGCGCGAGTGGCACGATCTGGGGAGAGCGTTCGACGCCCTGGTGAACAAGCAGAACGGCGCGATCGCCCGGGCGCAGGCCGGACGCCTCTCCCGCGCCGAGGCCTTCCGGCTGGCCCTGGCCAACGATCAGCTCAACGAGCTCATCGAGCGCATGTCCCGGCTGGGCAGGCTCGGGTTCCAAAGCCTGGACATCCGCCGCAAGGCCGCGCGCGCGGCCGCGCTGGCCACCTTCGCGTTCGTGCTGGCCATCGGCATCCTGGGCGGGACCCTGCTGGCGGCCGCGATCTCGCGCGTCCTGGTGGGTCCCGTCCTGCGCCTGCGCGACCAGGCCGCCTCCTGGCGGCTGGGCGAGCCCTGGCCCGAGAACCGGGAGGACGCCCCCCGCGAGGTCCGCGAGCTGATGCAGGCCATGCGCCTGATGGCGGGCAGCCTCAACGAGCAGTACGAGCGCGAGCGCGCCACCAGCCGGCTCAAGTCCCAGCTGGTCTCCGGCGTCAGCCACGAGTTCAACAACGCGCTGGCCGTCATCCACACCGCGCACGCGCTGCTGCAGGAGAGCTCGCGCCCCGACGAGGCCGCGCCCTGGCACGAGATGATGGAGGCCAACATCCGCGCGCTGTCGGCGATGGCCACCAACCTGCTGAACCTCGGCCGCCTGGAGTCCGGGCGCTTCAACCTGGAGCTGCAGCGCGTGGAGCCCACTCCCCTCTTGGCGAGCGCCCTGGACCGCCTGGCGGTGCTGGGCCGGCGCAAGGACCTGGACATCCGCCTGGAGGCCCAGGCCGACCTCCCCGCCGTCTCCGCGGACGCCGACGCGCTCTCCCTGGTGGTGGCCAATCTCCTCACCAACTCCTTCAAGTACACCAAGGAAGGCGGCGCGGTGACGCTGGGCGCGCGCCGCCGCCCGGACGGGCGCGTGGAGGTCTTCGTCTCGGACACCGGCATCGGCATCGCCCCCGAGGAGCGCGAGAAGATCTTCTCCGGCTACTACCGCACCGAGCAGGGAAAGCGCACGGCCAAGGGCTTCGGCGTGGGCCTGGCCTTGTCGCGGATGATCCTGGACGCGCACGGCAGCGCGCTGGAGCTGGAGAGCGAGCTCGGCAAGGGCTCCCGCTTCTCCTTCGCCCTCAAGCCCTACGCCGCGCCGGAGAAGACGCCCGGCGCCGCGGCCTAATCCCCGGCCAGCGCCCGCGCGGCGCGCGCGCGCGACGGGGCGTGGGACTTGCGGCAGAGCGCCGGGAACGAGCACCACGAGCAGTGACCGCCCTCGCCGTCGTCCGGGTCGATCGGGAAGCGGCCGGCGGCGATGGCCTCCACCTTGGCGCCCAGGCCGCGCAGGAAGGGCCCGCGCGCGGTCTTCCACTCCTCGGCGGTGAGGACGGAGAGGCGCTCGTCGTCCTCGGCCTCCAAGAAGAGGAGCTCGCCGCCGTCGAACTCCCAGCCGACGCCCAGGGCGCGGCCGGCCAGCTCGGCGTAGAACGGCAGCTGGTGGGACTCCCCGTCGGCGGCCAGGCGCGCGAGGCCCTTGCGCCAGCGGCCGGAGCGTCGGGTCTTGTAGTCGGCCACGCGGAAGCGCCGTCCCGCCGCGTCGGCGTCCACGCGGTCGGCCACGCCGCGCCACGGGATGCCGCCCGGGGCGCCGCCCTCGGGCTCGCCGCGCAGGGCGGCCTCGTAGAGGCGCGGGCGGAAAGCCCCGGCGCGCAGGCGCGCCAGGTCCCAGGCGACGAAGGCGCGCAGGCGCGCGCTCATGTCGAGGCGCGCGGCCTCCCACAGCAGCGGGTAG
>JAJXTZ010000215.1 GCA_021783355.1 bacterium
CGGGCAGGTCCGGCAGCGGCGCGTACCCGATGGGCGACAGGGTCAAGACCTCCGCGCGCGCGGCCCCGTCGAAGAAATGCGCCGGGTCCGACAGGGCGTCGGCGCGCAGGGCCTCCAGAGTCTGCGGGGTGGCCGTCGCGGCGCGCGCGGGCGCGGCGGGGCAGAACAGGGCCAGGGCGGCGGCGAGGAGGGTCATCGCGGCGATGTTAGCAAAATTCCAGCTCCGTCTTCAAGGCTCAGGGCACCAACGCCGCGGCGCGCACGCCGGCGATCAGCGGCTCGGGATACACGCCGAAGAGGAGGACCCCCGCGACGGCCACCGCGATCCCCCCGTAGACGAACGCGCCGACCGACAGGGGCGCGGCGTCCTCCGCGGGCTGGCGCAGGAACATGCGCTGGGCCACGCGGAAGTAGAAGTACACCGAGGCCACCGAGTTGACCACGCCGAACACCGCCAGCCACCAGCGGCCGGCCTCGACGGCGGCGGAGAAGATGTAGAGCTTTCCCATGAAGCCGGCCAGCGGCGGGATGCCGGCCAGGGAGAGCAGGCAGAACACCATGGCCAGGGCCAGCGGCAAGGAGCGCCGCGCCAGCCCGTCGAACGCGGACAGGTCGTAGCTGCCCTGCGACTGGCCGACGGCCTGCGCGACGGCGAAGGCGCCCAGGTTCATCGCCACGTAGATGAACGCGTACATCATCGCGCCCTCGATCCCGCGCGCGGTGCCGACGGCCAGCCCGATCAAAAGGTAGCCTGCCTGGGCGACGGACGAGTAGGCGAGCAGGCGCTTGACGTCGTCCTGGAAGAACGCGGTGAAGTTGCCGATGGTCATCGTCAGGACCGCCAGGGCGACGAGCAGCCCCTGCAGGCCGAAGCGCCCGGCGGGCAGGAGCACGGCGAAGACGCGGATGAGCACCGCGAAGGCGGCCAGCTTGGGGGCGATCGAGAAGAAGGTCGCCACCGGGGTCGGGGCGCCTTCGTACGCGTCGGGGACCCAGAAGTGCATCGGCGCGATGGAAGCCTTGAACGCGAAGCCCAGGAGGATGAGCACGAGGGCCAGGATCAGCAGCGGTCCGTGCGGGGCGTCGGCGGCCAGGCGCGTGGTGCCGGCCGCGCCGTAGTAGAGCGAGAGGCCGAAGACCAGGATGGCCGAAGAGAACGCGCCGAACAGGAAGTACTTCATCGCGCCCTCGTTGGACTTCGGGTTGCCGCGCTCGAAGCCCGCCAGCACGAACGACGAGATCGAGACCAACTCCAGGGACACGAAGGCCAGCAAGAGGTCCGCGGACGAGATCAGGAACATGAGCCCCGCCGTGGCGAGCAGCATCAGCGCGGCGAAAGTGCCGGCGTGGCGCTCCGGCAGCGCGCGGTAGTCGAGGCCCAGCATCAGGCATAGGACCGCGGCGAGCAGCGCGAGCATCTTGAAGAACTGGCTGAAGTCGTCGACCACCCACAGCGTGCCGGCGCCGCGGCCGCCCCCGGCGCCCATCGACGCGACGACCAGCGCCAGGACCGCGGCCGCCGACACCCACGCGAAGTGGTATAGCCAGCGCGAGCGGGAGCGCGGCAGGACCATGTCCAGGAGCATCGCGGCCAGCGCGAGGCCCGAGAGGACCAGCTCCGGAGTCAGCAGGCCGAGGTGGCGCATCTCACCGCCCCAGCAGGTGCACGACGGTGGCGTTCATCAGGTCCAGCGGCCACTTCGGGTACACGCCGAACCAGATCATCAGGACCACCAACGGGGCCAGGCTCAGCTTCTCGCGGAAGGTCATGTCCGTCAGGTCCGCCCACTTCGGGTTCAGCGGCCCCAAGAAGACCTTCTGCAGCATGCGCAGGAAGAACGCGGCCGTGGCGATGATGCCCAGCACCGAGACCGCGGTGGCCACCTTCCAGGTCGCGAACGCGCCCAGGAAGCACAGGAACTCGCCGACGAAGCCGGAGAGGCCGGGCAGGCCCAGCGACGCGAAGCAGGTCAGGGCCATGAGCCCCGCGTAGACCGGCACGCGCACCGCGAGACCTCCGAAGGCCGAGATGTCGCGCGTGTGGGCGCGGTCGTAGATCACCCCGACCAGCAGGAACAGCGCGCCGGCGATCACCCCGTGGTTCACCATCTGAAGGATCGCGCCCGAGAAGCCCGCCGCCGACATGCCGGCGATGCCGAGCAGGCAGTAGCCCATGTGGTTGATGGACGAGTAGGCGACCATCTTCTTCATGTCGGTCTGCGCCATCGCGCAGAGCGCGCCGTACACGATGTTGATCACGGCGATCACCACCAGCGCGGGCAGGAACCAGTGAAAGCCGAGCGGCACGATCCCGTAGGCGATGCGCAGCAGGCCGTAGACGCCCATCTTCAGCAGGACGGCGGCCAGGATGACCGAGATCGGCGTCGGCGCCTCGACGTGGGCCAGCGGCAGCCAGGTGTGGAAGGGGAAGGCCGGGATCTTGATCGCCATGCCGAAGTAGAGCCCGAGGAAGACCAGGATCTGGAACCGCGGGTCGAACAGGGACTGCGTCGCCGGGCTCATCAGCACCGTCATGTCGAAGGTGTGCGGCGCGGACTTGAAGTACAGCGCCAGGATGCCCAGGAGCATGAACACCGAGCCGGTCAGCGTGTACAGGAAGAACTTGATCGCGGCGAATTCCTTGCGCGGGCCGCCCCAGACGCCGATCAGGAAATACATCGGCACCAGCGTCAGCTCCCAGAACACGTAGAACAGGACCAGGTCCAGCGCGGTGAAGACGCCCAGCATGCCGACCTCGAGGGCCAGGAACCAGAAGAAGTACTCCTTGACCCGGTCCTTGATCCCCATCGAGGCGATCAGCGCGATGAAGCTCATCAGCGTGGTCAGGAGCAGCAGCGGGAAGGACAGCCCATCGACGCCGAGGAAGTAGGAGACGTTCAGCGACGGGATCCAGGACCATTTCTCGACGAACTGCATCGCCGCGGTCCCGCGGTCGAACTGCGGGATCAGCGCCAGCGAGGCGATCAGCGAGACGCCGGCCGCCGCGAAGCCGACGGCGCGGATGGCCTTGATGTTGTCCTTCGGGAGCATCAGGACGACGAGTGCTCCGACCAGCGGCGCCCAGGTGATGAGGCTCAGCATGTGGTTCTCTCTCTCCTACTCGGTTCAGCGCGTCAAGATCAAGGTCGCGGCCAGGCTGAAGGCCACGGCCGCGTACAGCAGGTACTCCTGGACCTGGCCGTCGGCCACCAGCGCGCGCAGGCCCAGGCCCAGGTCCTCTCCCAGCCCGCCGAAGCCGTCCACGGCGGAGTCGACGACCCCGTCGTCGAAGAAGCCGCTCAGCTCGGCGAAGATCCGCGTCAGAAGCCCCCAGCCGTCCACGAAGACGCGGTCGATCACGTGAGCGTCGATCCAGAGCGCCAGGGCCGCGGCCTTGTCGCAGAGGGCGACGAGGGCCAGGAAGAGATCGTCGAAGAACCAGCGCCTCTCCAGAGCGGTCACCAGCGGCGCGAAGGCCTCGCGCAGGGCCGCCGCGGCGGCGAAGTCGTTCCGGCCGTAAAGGAGATAGGCGAGGATGACCGAGGCGAGGACCAGGCCCAGGACGGTCCAGAAGATCGGGACCGGGAGTTCCTCCCCCTCCTCCGCGGCGACGGGCGCGGCGGCCGCCGCGGCGGCCGGCGCGGCGGCCGCCGCG
>JAJXTZ010000049.1 GCA_021783355.1 bacterium
CCTCCGCGGGCAGGCGCACGCGGCGCCCCCGCATCAGCTCTTCCCGGTCGAGCCCTCGCGCTTGGCGAGCTCGCGCCGGCGCAGCTCGCGCTTGAGGACCTTCTGCAGCGCGTTCTTGGGGAGGGCGTCGACGATCTCGACGTCGCGGGGGCGCTTGTACGGGTCCAAGCGCTCCTTGAAGAACTTGAGGAGCGCGGACTTCTCCAGGAGGCAGCCCTTCTTGGGCACGACGAAGGCCTTGATGATCTCATCGCCGCTCGCGTCGGGAAGGCCGATGATCGCCGACTCCTCGACGCTCGGATTCTCGGCGATCACCGCCTCCACCTGGGCCGGGAACACCTTGAGGCCCTTGATGATGATCATGTCCTTCTTGCGGTCGCGGATGGAGAGATAGCCGTCGGCGTCGATCACGCCGATGTCGCCGGTTTTGAGCCAGCCGTCCTCGTCGAAGGTCTCTTTGGTCGCGTCGGGCAGGCCCCAATAGCCTTTCATCACGTTGTCGCCCTTGACGCAGATCTCCCCTTCCTCGCCGCCGGGCAGCTCGCGGCCGTCCTCGCCGACGATCCGCAGGCGCACCCCGTCGATCGGGGTGCCCACGCTGCCCAGGCGCACGCCGCCGGGCGGGTTGACGGTGGCCACGGGGCTGGTCTCGGTCAGGCCCCAACCCTCGATGATCTCCACGCCGACGGCGGCGGCGAAGGCCTCGGCCACTGCCGGCGCCAGCGGCGCGGCCCCGGAGACGGACACGCGCACCCGGCGGAACGCCCACCAGCGCAGGAAGAGGCGCGTCTTCCAGTTCCGGGCCTCGCGCGCCAGGGCCGCGTAGACCTGGGGCACGGCGGCGAACAAGGTCACGCCGTGCCGGCCCATCGCCTTCAGCCACGGCTTGGCCGGGGCGATCGCCGAGGAGATCACGCAGGTCAGCGTCAGCCGCAGCGAGGTCAGCACGATCGCCGTCCACGCGAAGCTATGGAACATCGGCAGCAGGCAGAGCGTGACGTCGCGGCGGGTCAGCGTGATGCGCTTGATCGAGGCGTCGCAATTGGTGACCAGGTTGCGGTGGGTGAGCATCACGCCCTTCGGGAAGCCCGTGGTCCCGGAGGTGTACAGGATCGCGGCCGTGTCGCTCTCCACGGCCGGGTCGGCCTCGGGGGCCGGCGCGCCGGAGGTCAGCTCCGCGAAGTCCTTGACGACGGGGGCGCGCGCGGCCGCTGCGTCGAGGTCGGTGGTCCACAGGGACGCCAGGGCCGGGCACAGCGCGGCGGCCGCGGTCAGGCCCTTGAGGAACTCGGTCTGCGTGACGACGCCCTTGGCCCCGCAGTCCTTGAGCATGTAGGCCAGCTCGTCGGGCTTCTGGACCATGAAGTTGATCGGCACCGCGATCGCGCCCAGGCGCGCCAGCGCGAAGTACGCGGCGACGAACTCCGGCGCGTTGCGGTGGACGATCGCGACGCGGTCGCCCTTGCCGATGCCGGCGCGGGAGAATCCCCCCGCCGCGGCCAGGACCAGCGCGCGCAGCTCGGCGAAGGTCAGCGCGCGGTCGCCGTGGACCTGCGCGGTCTTGGCGCCGCCCTCCCGGGCGGCGCGGTCGAGCAGGGTGTTCAGGGTGGACATGGGCGGGCTATTTCTGCCGCGGGTCCAGGATGTCCCGGACGGCGTCGCCCAGGAGGTTCCAGCCGAGAACGAAGAGGAAGATCGCGATGCCGGGGATGAAGATCGTGTGCCAGTACGCGAACGGGCTTCCCGACGCGCCCATGATCCAGTTGCGCGACAGGGAGATCAACTGGCCCCAGTCCGCGTAGCCGACCGGCGCCCCCAGGCCCAGGAAGGACAGCGCGGCGGCGGTGATCACCACCGAGCCGGTGGACAGCGACGCGACCACCAGGACGGGGTAGATCGAGTTCGGGATGATGTGCCGGAACAGGATGCGCGAGTCGGAGGCGCCCAGCGAGCGCGCGGCGGCCACGAAGTCGCGCTCCTTGACCGAGAGCACGTCGCCGCGCATCAGGCGGGCGTACGACGGCCAGGACACGGCCATCACCGAGTACATCACGTGGTCCAGGCTGGGGCCCAGGATCGCGACGATGACGACGGCCAGCACCAGGTCCGGGAAGGCCAGGACCACGTCGGTGAAGCGCATGATGACCTCGTCCACCCAGCCGCCGTAGAAGCCGGCCGCCCCGCCCAGCAGCACGCCGATCAGCACCGAGGTGGCCACCACCTTGACCGCGACGCGGAAGGCGGTGCGCGTGCCCCAGACCATGCCGTAGTACAGGTCGTACTGCTGCTCGGTGGTGCCGAACCAGTGCTCCTTGGAGGGCCTGACCGGGTCCGGGCTGTAGCCGCTCTGCGGGATGATGTACGGGTCGCGCGAGCCGACCGGCGGAGGAGCCAGGACCGGGGCCGCGACCGCGACGACGAAAAAGAAGCCGATCAGGGCGAAGCCCAGCAGGGACATCGGCTTGCGGCGCAGCGTCTTCCAGATCCCGCGCAGGCGCTGCAAGCTCAATTCCCCACCCGGATGCGCGGGTCGACGACCGCGTACAGGATGTCCGAGATCAGGTTGGCCAGGACGAACAGCGTCGCCGCGAGCAGCGTGGAGCCCAGGACGCCCGGGATGTCGAGCTGCTGGGCCGCCTGCACGCCCCAGCGCCCGATGCCGGGGAAGTCGAAGACGGTCTCCGTGATCACCACGCCGCCGAGCAGACCGATGAAGAGCAGGCTGGACAGCGTGACGACCGGGATCAGGGCGTTGGCGAGGGCGTGCTTGCGGATGATCGTGCGCTCGGGCAGGCCCTTGGCGCGCGCGGTGCGCACGTAGTCCTTGGTCAGCTCCTCGAGCATGGACGAGCGCGTGATGCGCAGCAGCAGGGCCACCGAGATGTAGAGGAGCGTGGCCGCGGGCAGGACCAGGTGCTTGAGGACGTCGCCGCAGGCCGCCCAGTCGCCGTTGAGCGCGCAGTCCAGGGAGAGCAGGCCGGTGTAGTGATGGAACGCCGAGCCGTGCACCAGCATGTCGGTGTCCAGCGTGTAGCGTCCGGGCGGGAACCAGTGCAGGTGGCCGTAGAAGACCATCAGCAGCAGCAGGCCGAGCACGAAGCTGGGCAGCGAGTAGCCGGTGATCGCCACGAAGCGCGTCACGTGGTCCAGCAGCCGGTCGCGGTACACGGCGGAGAGCACGCCGAAGAACACCCCGACGATCAGGATCGGGAAGAAGGTCACCAGCGTCAGCTCGAAGGTGGCGGGGAAGAAGGCGCGGATCGCGTCGGCCACCGGCATCTTGGCCGTCTCCGAGTAGCCGAGGTCTCCGTGCGCGACCTGCTTGAGCCAGATGCCGTACTGGACCGGCATGGGCTTGCGCAGGCCGTACTTCTCGATCACCGCGTCCAGCTGGGAGAGCTGGCGCGGGTCCTTGACGTACAGGGACGCGCGCATCTCCGGCGACAGGAACTGCAGCAGGAAGAACAGCAGGAAGGTCACCCCGAACATCACCAGGGGCAGGAACGCCAGGCGCTTCAGGACGTACTTGACCACTATTGCTTCCAGAGCGGGTAGAAGTACCCGCCGTACGGGGAGTCGGGGAAGATGGGATTGTCGTACCAGCCCTTCACCCAGGAGCGCTGGGTGCGGTACAGGACGGTGTCGGCGATCACGAGGTGCGGGACGAGGTCGTGCTCGAGCTTCTGGAGCCGCGCGTAGATGCGGCGGCGCTCCGCGGGGTTCGTCGCGGTCTCGCCGGCCTCGACCAGGCGGTCCACCTCGGGGTTGGAGAAGTGCTGGGTGAGCGGGTAGTCCCCCTTGGAGTCCAGCAGCGGGAACGCGAAGTCGTGCGGGTCCGGGTAGTCGGCCGACCAGCCCATGACGAAGATCGGCATCTTGGACGCCTGGTACGCGTCCAGGAAGGTGGGCCACTCGACGGAGCGGACGTCGACCTTGAACTTGGGGTTCAGGCTCTCCACGTTGCGCTTGAGGATCTGGCAGATGGTCTGCCGCGGGAGGTTGCCGGAGTTGAAGGCGATGGTGAACTGGAAGCCCTGCTGCCAGACCTTGCCGCCCCAGGCCTTCTTGAAGTGCTCGGCGGCCTTCTTGAGGTCCAGGCGGTAGACGGGCTGGCGCGGGTTGTGCCCGGGCAGGCCCTTGGGGATGCAGCCGGTCGCCTGCGTGCCCTTGCCGCGCATCACGTCCGAGATGAACCCCTTGTAGTCGAACGCGTAGGCGAAGCCCTTGCGCACGTCCGGGTCGTCGAAGAAGTCCGGCGGGATGCCGTTGCCGTCCAGGCGGCCGGAGCCGATGAAGGAGTTGCCCACGGGGTTCACCTTGAAGGTGAAGAAGACCACCGGGTTCATCTCCATCGTGGGCAGGTCGTCGATGATCTGGACCCCGGGCAGGCCCTGCAGCTGGGAGAGCAGCGGCCGGTCGGCGTAGATCGCGTCGGCGTCGCCGGCCTGCAGCATCAGCTTGCGCGTGCCGAACTCGTTGACGCCCTTGACCACCACGGTCTTCAGGCGCGCCGGCTTGCGCCAGTAATGGTCGTTGCGGACCAGGATGAACTCCTTGGTCCGGCGGTCCCAGCGGTCCAGCGCGAAGGGCCCGGTGCCGTTGGCCCGCTCGAAGAACGGGGAGGCCTGCTTGCTGGGGTTGTTGAACTTCTCCCAGGTCGCCTCGGTGCCGTCCCAGTCGCCGTTCTTGACCGCCCAGCCCTTTGAGACGATCGGCGACCAAGAGGCCAAGATGGTCAGGATCGGGGCGTACGGGCGCGGCAGGCGCAGGATCAGGTCGTCGCCGTCCACGCTCACGGCGCGGTTGACGTCGCGCCAGACGCCGGGGCGGAGGACCCCCTTGGAGTCGCGGGTGGAGGTGTAGCCGGTCAGCGGTTCCAGCAGCAGCGACGACGGGCCGCCGGCGCGGTCCTGGAGGAGGAAGCGCAGGAGCGAATAGCGCGCGTCCTCGGGGGTCAGCGGCTCCCCGTCCTGGAACTTGATCCCCTTGCGGATCGGGATGCGGTAGGTGCGCCCGTCCGGGGAGATCAGGCCGTTGCCGCGGGTCGGGACCTTGGCCGCGATCAGCGGGACCAGCTTGGAGGTGGAGGTCCCCTCGAACTGGAACAGGGGCTCGTAGACGTTCAAGATGATCAGGGCGCTGGCCGTGTCGTAGGCCCAGGCCGGGTCAAGGCTGTCCGAGTCCGAGATGGTCACGTAGGTGTAGGTGTCCGGGTTCTTGACCGCGGACGCCAGCGCGGAGACGGGGAGGGTCCCGAGCAGCAGCGAGGCGCAGAGCAGGAGTCGGGTCATGGGCGTTATTCTAGCACTCCTTCTAAGGGGCCTTGTAGAGGTCGTAGTAGTAGCTGCCGTACGGCATGTCGGGGAAGGTCGGGCGGAAGATGAAGCCCTTCACCCAGGAGCGCTGGACGCGGTAGCGCGGGCCGTCCACCACGGGGATGCAGGGCAGGTCCTCGTCGGCCAGGGCCTGGATCTCATGATAGAGGCGCGCGCGCTTGGCCTCGTTCAGCGTGCCCACGGCCTCGGAGATCAGGCGGTCGAGCCGTGGGTCCTTGAAGCCCTGCTGGGTCGGGAAGTAGCCCTGGGAGTCCAGCAGCGGGAAGACGAAATTGTGCGGGTCGGGGTAGTCGGCCTGCCAGGCGCCGAGCTGGAGCGGGATCTTGCGCTGGCGCGTCTGGTCGAGGTAGGTGGACCACTGGACCACGCGCACGGTCAGCTGGAACTTGGGGTTGAGCGACTCGATGTTCTTCTTGATCATCTGGCTGAGGGCCTGGGCCGGCGCCGAGCCGGAGTTGTAGACGAGGGAGACCTTGAAGCCCTTTTTCCAGAGCTCTCCCCCCCACGCTTTCTTCATGTGCGCGGCCGCGGCCTTCAGGTCGAAATGATACTTGGGAGCGCGCTTCTCGTAGCCCAGCAGGCCGGGCGGGATCAGGCCGGTCGACTGCGCGCCGGTGCCGCGCTCCAGGTCGCGCACGACGGCCTTGTAGTCGATCGCGTCGGCGAAGGCCTGGCGCACGTCCTTGTCGGAGAAGAAGTCCGGCGGCACGCCGTCGCCATCGAGCTTGCCGGAGCCGATGTTCGGGTTGGCCACGGGGTTGATCTTGAAGGTGAAGGTCAGCAGCATCGACCGCTCCAGGTCCTGCAGGCCGTCGATGACCTGCACGCCGGGCAGGCCCTGCACCTGGTTGTGGTACATCTGCGGCACGTAGATCACGTCCGCGTCGCCGGCCTCCAGCATCAGCTTGCGCGTGGCGAACTCGTCGACCACCTTGATCACCACGTTCTTCAGGCGCGCGGGCCTGCGCCAGTAGCCGTCGAACCGGGTCAGGATCACCTGCTTGGTGTTCGGCTCGAAGCGCTCGAGCTGGAACGGGCCGGTGCCGTTCATCAGGGTCTTGGGCAGGGCTTGGTCCAGGGACGGGTCCGAGTACTTCTCCCAGTCGGCGGCCTCGCCGTCCCATTGCCCGTGCGCGGCGCACCACTTGCGCTCCATCACCGCGCCCCAGGAGACCAGGATGCTCAGGAACGGGGCGAAGGGCTTCTTGAGACGGATCACGACCTCGTCGCCGCGCACCGTGACCGCCTTCGCGGCCCGCTCGTAGATCCCCGGCAGGGTCTTGCCGTCCGCGCCCCGAACCGAGTGCACGCCTAGGATGGGCTCGAGCAGCAGGGAGGACGGCCCGCCCGCGCGGTCGAAGAGCATGAAGCGCAAGAGCGAGTAGCGCACGTCCTCGGGCGTCATCGCCGCGCCGTCGTGGAACTTGACGCCCTTGCGGATCGGGAAGCGGTAGGTCAGGCCGTCCGGCGAGATCAGGCCGTTGGCGCGCGAGGGCACCTTGGTCGCCAGCAGCGGGCGCAGGTCCTTCAGGCGCGTCCCGCGGCCCGGGAAGGTCAGCAGGTACTCGTAGACGTTGGCGATCACGTTCTGGCTGGCGGTGTCATAGGCCCAGGCCGGATCGAAGCTCTCCGGGTCGCCGATGGTCGCGTAGACGAAGGTGTCCGGGTTCTTGACGGCGGCCGCGGCGGCGGCGGCCGGGGCCAGGGCGAGGGCGGCGCAGAGGGCGGAGGAGAGGAGCTTGGTCATGGGAGTTTGGAGACCTCGTAGAGGCTGCCGTAGGGCAGCATCGGGTTGAAGACCCAGCCGCGCACGGACGCCCGGCGGGCGAGCACGCCGGAGGCGCGGATGGTGTAGATCTGGGCGGCGTCGCGCACGGCCAGGGATTGGAGCTCCTCGTAAAGCGCGCGGCGCTTGGACGGCTCGGTCTCGGCGGCGGCCTTGGCGATCAGCGCGTCGGCGCGCGGGTTCGAGTAGCCGAGGGGCTTGGCGAAGAACCCGTCGGAGCCGAGGAACGGCTCGACGGCGGCGTGCGGGTCCGGGTAGTCCAGCACCCAGCTGGCGACGAACGCGGACAGGCGCCGCGCCTGGAGGTCCGCCAGGAGCCGCGACTGCGGCACGCCGCGGCAGTCCACGCGGAACTTGGGGTTCAGGGCGGCCAGTCCGGTCTGCAGGGCGCGGCAGGCGGCCGCGCGGTCGGGGAAGCCCGTCGCGTAGGCCATCGGCAGGAGGAAGCCTTCGCGCCACAGGCGTCCGCCCCGGGCGGCGCGCAGGGCCTTCTCGGCGGCTCCGGGCGCGCAGACCGGCGCGGAGCGCGGCGGGCCGCCGCCCAGCAAAGAGGGCGGGATCGGCCCGTAGGAGCGCGTCCCGCGTCCGCCGAAGCCGTCGCGCAGCAGGGCGTCGGCGTCGAAGGCGCAGGCGAACGCCCGGCGCACGGCCGGATCGGAGAAGAGGTCCGGCGGCACGCCCAGTCCGTCCAGCCGCCCGGACCCCAGCCACGGGTTGTCCCCCGCCGCGGCGTCCAGGTTGAAGAGGATCACGTCGTCCGTCTCCAGCAGCGCGGACTCGTCCAGGACGACCCCGGGCAGGCCGCGGAAGGCGGCGGCCGAGCGCGCGTCGGCCTGGGCGACGTCGGCGTCGCCGTTGGCCAGGCGCGCGCGCCGGGCCTCGGGGTCCTCCACGGTCTCCACGCGCACGGTCTGCAGGGCGGCGGGACTGCGCCAGTACGCGTCGTTGCGCGCCAGGAGCAGGGCCTTGGCGCCGTGGTCCCAGGCCACCAGTTTGAACGGTCCCGTGCCGTCGGCGGCGCCGAAGAGGGCCGCGCGCCCGCGCGATGGGTTCCAGTACCGGGCCCAGTCCGCCTCGGCTCCGTCCCAGCCCCCGTGCGCCGCGACGAACGCGCGCGAGACCACCGGCGCGTAGTCGGCCAGCACCGCCAGGAGGGGCGCGAACGGTTTTTTAAGGCGCAGGACCAGCGCGCCTCCCTCGATCGAGACGGCCCGCGCGGCCTCGTCGTAGGCGGCGGGGTCCGGCCGCCCGTCGGGACCGGCCACCGTCGAGCGTCCCAGCAAGGGCTCGAGCAGGAGCGGCGACGGCCCGCCGGCGCGGTCCATCAAGAGGAAGCGCAGGATCGAGTAGCGCGCGTCCTCGGGAGTCATTTCGGCGCCGTCGTGGAAGCGCACGCCGGTGCGCAGCGGGAAGCGGTAGGTGAGGCCGTCGCGGGAGAGGAAGCCGTTCTCCACCGTGGGCACGACGCTCGCCAGGCGCGGCACGAAGCGGTCGGTGGCCGAGCCGTCGAAGGAGATCAGCGGCTCGTAGATCTGCTGGACCGCGAACTGGGAGGCGGCGTCGTACGCCCAGTCGGGGTCGAGGCTGACCACCTCCGTGCCCAGGTCGTAGGTCAGCGTCCGGGGGTCGTCGTTCGCGCGCGCGCGGCCGGCGAGGACGGCCGCCGCCAGCGCCGCGAGGACGAGCGCGCGCATGCTACAGCGCGACGAGCGCGGCGTCGCTGCGGCGGTCCTTGAACGGCAGGACCGGGCAGGCGGCCTGGTGGCCGGGCCGCGCCTCGGCCAGGGACGGGTCGTCCGCGCGGCAGGCGTCCTTCAGGTAGCGGCAGCGCGGATGGAAGCGGCAGCCGGACGGCGGGTCCAGAGGGCTGGGCACGTCGCCGGTGAGCAGGATGCGCTTGCGGCGCTTCTCGATCGAAGGGTCGGGCACCGGCACGGCGGAGAGCAGGGCCTCGGTGTACGGGTGCTGGGGGTCCTTGAACAGGGTCTCGGAGTCGGCCGTCTCCACGACGCGGCCCAGGTACATCACCGCGATGCGCGTGCACAGGTGGCGCACCACGGAGAAGTCGTGGGAGATGAACAGGTAGGCGAGCTTGCGCTCGCGCTGCAGGTCCTTGAGCAGGTTCAGGATCTGCGCCTGGATCGAGACGTCCAGCGCGGAGACCGGCTCGTCGGCGACCACCAGCTTGGGGTCCAGGGCCAGGGCGCGCGCGATGCCCACGCGCTGGCGCTGGCCGCCGGAGAACTCGTGCGGGTGGCGCGACAGGTAGGTCTTGGCGATGCCGCAGTCGTCCAGCAGCTTGGCCAGGACCTTCGCGCGCGCGGCCGGGTCCTTGTGCATGCCGTGGATGATCCAGGGCTCGGTCAGGATCTGCTCCACGGTCATGCGCGGGTTCAGGCTGGAGTACGGGTCCTGGAAGATCACCTGAATGTCGCGGCGCAGGCGGCGCAGCTCGCCGCGCGGCACGCGCGCCATGTCGCGGCCCTCGAAGAGCACGCGCCCCTCGGTCGGGCGCTCGAGGGCCAGCACCAGCTTGCCCAGCGTGGTCTTGCCGCAGCCGGACTCGCCGACCACGGCGAAGCTCTCCTGCGGGGCGACCTCGAAGGACACGCCGTCCACGGCCTTGACCGTGGCGTGCTTGCCGAACATCCCCCCCTGGCGCGTGGCGAAGTGCTTCTTGAGCCCCTCGACCTTCAGCAGGGCGTCGCTCACCGGGCCTCCCCGGCCGCGAAGCGGTGCGAGCGCTCCTCGGCGCCGTCCTCGGACAGCCAGCAGTTGGACATCCGCCCGCCGGCCAGATGGAATTGGGGCGGGTCCTCCGCGCGGCAGCGGTCGACGGCGTCGGCGCAGCGCGGGGCGAACGGGCAGCCGCCCAGGAGCTCGGAGAGGTCCGGCGGCTGGCCGGGGACGGCCTCCAGGCGCTCCTTGCGCTCGTAGATGGACGGCACCGAGGCCAGCAGGCCGCGCGTGTACGGGTGCCGGGGGTCGTGGAAGAGCTCGGAGACGGCCGCGCGCTCCACGGGCCGTCCCGCGTACATCACGACCACGTCGTCGGCCATCTCGGCCACGACGCCGATGTTGTGGGTGATCAGGATCAGCCCCATCTTCAGCTCGCGCTGGAGGTCCTTCATCAGCTCCAGGATCTGGGCCTGGATGGTCACGTCCAGGGCGGTCGTCGGCTCGTCGGCGATCAGCACGTCGGGCTCGCAGGACAAGGCGATCGCGATCATCGCGCGCTGGCGCATGCCGCCGGAGAACTGGTGCGGGTAGTCGCGCACGCGCTCCTCGGGGTGCGGGATGCCGACCTTGCGCAGCAGCTCCACGGACTTCGCCCAGGCCTCGTCCTTGGATTTCTTCTGGTGAAGGATGATCGCCTCGGCGATCTGCTCGCCGACCCGCAGCACGGGGTTGAGGCTCGTCATCGGCTCCTGGAAGATCATCGCGATGCGGTTGCCGCGGATCTCGCGCATGCGCCGCGGGGAGGCCTTCAGCAGGTCCTCGCCGCGGAACAGGATCTCGCCGGCCACGATCTTGGCCGGGGGCGTCGGCAAGAGGCCCAGGATGGACAGCGCGTGCACGCTCTTGCCGGACCCGGACTCCCCGACGATGGCCAGCGTCTTGCCGGGCAGCAGGTCGTAGCTGATCCCGTCGACCGCCTTCACGGTCCGTTCCGAGGTGACGAAGTGCGTCCGCAGGCCGCGGACGGAGAGGACGGGCTCCACTAGATCGAGGTGGTGACCAAGCTCTCGGTGGAGAGGACTCCGGGGATCGCCCGGATGTCCCGCACGACGACGTTGGAGAGGGTCGTCACGTCCTCGGTCTCGATGTCGAGCACCAGGTCCCAGCGGCCGAACACCGCGGTCACGTGCGAGACGCCCTTGATCTCCTTCAGGCGTCCGAGCGCGGACTTCTCCTTGCCCGCCATCAGACGCACCAGCACCAGTCCGGTCACCATTTCGACGCCCTCCCGATGTTGTCTAGAGCCGTTCGCAGTATATCAAAAAACCGCCGCGCGGCTTTCCTTTATGAGCGGAGGGTCCCGCTGTCGTATAATCTCGGGCGATGGGACGCCCGGGCACCCGGTTGGCGCTGTTGGCGGCGGTCGCGGCGCTGGGCGCCGGGGTCTTCTCCTGGCGCCGCCGCGAGGCGCGCCGGCGCGTGGTGACGCTGGCCGCGGAGCGGCTCTCCTACCTCCACTACGACCTGGTCGGCCTGCGCCTGACCGAGTCCGACCCCGCTCTGGAGCGGGAGTTCGCCGCCTCCCCCCCGCGCGTCGCGGTCCTGCGCGGCGGCGTCCCGGTCACCACCGTCGGCGGGATCCGGGAGACGACCCTGCGGCGCGCGGCTCCCGGGGTGTGGGCGGCGAAGTGGCCGGTCCCATGGAACGCCCCGGCCGGGGAGTACCTTCCCGCGCTGGTCGGCCGCGGCGACTTGGCCGGGCGCCTGCGCGCCGCGCCGTTCCGAGTCGCCCGGCGCGTCCCGGCGCCGCTGCCGCGTCCCTTCGTGGTGGCGACGCTGGAGGAGACCGGCGCGCTCTCCGGCCTGCGCCTGCGCGGGCCGGACGGGCGCGTCGAGGATTGGCGCGCCCTGCTGGACTGGACGCAGGCGCTGGGGGCCAACGCCCTGCTGGTCCTGGCCGGGCGCAGCCCGGGCCGCCGCCCCGGACAGGTCTGGGACGACTCCAACGCGGAGTTCCTGCCGGTGCTCGCGCGCGCGTGCCGCCGGCGCGGGATCCTGTTCGGCGCGTACGCGATGTACTCTCTGACCACCTCCACGCGCCCGGTCGGCGGCTACGAGTACGCGCAGGGCGTCCGCGACGGCCGCCCCGTGCCCACGCGCGCGATCTCGCTGCGCGACCGCCGCCGCGCGGACGACGTGGTGCGCCTGCTCAAGCCGCTGGCCGCCGACCCCGACGTGAGCTTCGTCGGGCTGGACTACATCCGCAACGCGCTGGGCGGCGACGAGTTGGCCTCGGACTTCGTCGCCGAGATGCCGGGCGTCCCCGCGCCGCCGGAGTGGCCGCGCCTGAGCCGGGCGGAGCGCGAGGTGTGGCTGGCGCGCAAGATCGCGATGCACGAGGACGCGGCGTTCCTGGACGCTTGGGACTGGTGGCGCGCGCGCCGCGCGGCCCTGCTCGTGCGCGAGATCAAGTCGCGCCTGGGCGGGACCAAGCCGCTGTGGGCGTTCACGCTGACCTGGGACCGCGGCTGGCAGCACGGCCAGGACCCGGTGATGATGAACGACGCCGGCGTGGACTACGACGGCCTGATGTTCTACCAGGCCGACAAGGCCCAGTACGCCGCGATGATGCGCGACTGGCGCGGCTACGCCGCGCGCGGCGACGTCCAGCTGGTCCCCGGCGACATCTTCGATTGGGACCTGCACCAGAAGGACCCCGCCGGCCCCGCCGAGTTCGGCCGCCGCCTGCGCCTGGCCGTCGACTCCGTCTACCGCGACGGCCCGGCCCGGGCCGTCTTCTTCCACGATCTGTCGCGCCTGCTCTGGCGCGGACGCCTCGGCCGCTGGGGCGCCCTCGGCTGGGCCGCGCAAGCGCGGGAATTGTCCCGCTACGTCCAAACCCCCGTCCCGGAGAGAACCCGATGACCCTGACCGCCCTCGTCCTGCTGCTGTCCCTGTCCCCGTCCGCCGCCGCCGCGCCCGCGCGCGCGCGCCGCGCCCGGAAGGCCCCGGCCTGCCGCGCGCAGACCGTGCGCACCAAGGCCGTGATGACGCTGCCCGGCGGCAAGACCCTGCGCGTGGACGTGGTGGACACGCCCAAGGAGCGCGAGATCGGCCTGATGTGCGTGCGCCGCATGCCCAAGGACTACGGGATGCTGTTCGTCTTCCCCGCGGAGATGGACCTGGGCTTCTGGATGAAGCATACCCTCGTCCCCCTCGACATCCTGTGGATCGGGGCCGACAAGACGATCACGGTGATCCACCCGCGGCTGAAGGCCAGCACCCTGGACGAGCCGGACTCCCAGGTGGCCACGGCGCGCGGGCGCGGGCAGTACGTGCTGGAGCTGCCGGCCGGGGCGGCCGCGCGCTACGGCCTTAAGGCCGGCGACGCGCTCGGCTTCAGCGTGGGCATCCCGCTCGACTAGAGCGAGCCGGGCGGGACCAGGGCCGCGGGGCGGTCCACCGTCAGCGTCAGGGACCCGCGCGGGGAGACGGGCGCGGACGGCCCGCCCTCCAGGTCGCCCAGCTGGCGGGTCGCCGCGTCGCCGTCCTGATCCACGCGCACGGACACGCGCAGGGTCGCGGGGACGCGCCCGCCGAGCATCGCGTCGCCCGGCCCCAGCGACCAGGCGAACGGCGGCCGCGCGCCGTCGTAGCGGCGCACCGCGTACGGCGGGCCGCCGGCGGCGCCCCGGGCGACGACGAACACGACGGCGCCCTCGGGCCAGGGCTCCTTCAGGCGCGGGTCCCGTTCGACCACGCCGCGCAGGTCCAGCGCGGGCGCCGTCAGGGCGGCCTCGATCGCGGCGGGGACCGCGACGTCGGGATGCCCGGGCGGCAGGCCCGCGGAGGCCGGCGCGCGGACGAAGCGGCGCAGCAGGACGGCGGCCAGGATCAGGTTGGCGGCGACCAGCAGCGCGCCGAACGGCTCGCGGCGCAGGAGCGAGCGCCGGCGCGTCACGCGTCGAAGCGGTAGCCGAAGCCCCGCACGGCGACGATCCGCTCGGCCGGCGCGCCGAGCTTCTGGCGCAGGTGCGAGAGGGTCACGTCGATGACCTTCGTGGTGAGGTCCACGCCCGCGTCGTAGCCCCACACGTGCTGGAGCAGGAAGTCCCGGGTCAGCACGCGGTTCTTGCGGTAGACCAGGAACCAGAGCAGGTCGAACTCCTTGGCGGAGAGCGCGACCTCCTTGCCGCCGGCCCAGACCTTGCGCGCCTCGCGGTCCAGCTTGACGCCGCCGGCCTCCAGCGCCGGCGGCTCGTCGCCGCGGCCGCTGCGGCGCAGCAGCGCCTCCACGCGCGCGACCAGTTCCTCGGTGTTGAAGGGCTTGGCCACGTAGTCGTCGGCGCCGACGCGCAGGCCCTGGACCTTGTCGGCCACGTCCTTCTGCGCGGTCAGGATGATGACCGGCGTCGCCGCCAGGCGCTCCTCGGCGCGGATCTCGGCCAGCAGGTCCACGCCGTCGCCGTCCGGGAGGTTGCGGTCCAGGATCAGCAGCTCCGGCGGGGCCTTCTTCAGGCGCGCGCGGGCCTTGTCCAGGGTGTCGACGGTCTGCGCGTCGTAGCCCTCGGCGCGCAGCACCTCGAGGATCAGGTCCGCGGTCGCCGCCTGGTCCTCGACGACGAGGATCTGGGCCTTGATCATGCGGCGGAGTCTAGCATTTTCACAGCGGGATGTTCCCCCGGTTCTCGTGGCTGCCGGCCACGCGCTTCTCCTTCAGGAAGCGCAGCGCGCGCGCCACCTTGTGGCGCAGCTGGGACGGCTCGATCACCTCGTCGATGGAGCCGGTGGACGCGGTCTGGTACGGCGAGGCGAACTTGGCCGCGTACTCGGCGGTGAGCTTCGCCCTGAGCGCGGCGCGCTCCTCGTCGGTCTTGCAGGCCTTGAGCTCGCGCGAGTAAAGGATCTCGATGGCCCCGGCCGGGCCCATCACGGCGATCTCCGCGCAGGGGAGCGCGAAGTTGAAGTCCCCGCGCATGTGCTTGGAGCTCATCGCGATGTAGGCGCCGCCGTACGCCTTGCGCAGGATGACCGTGATCTTGGGCACGGTCGCCTCGGCGTACGCGTGCAGGATCTTGGCGCCGTGGCGGATGATGCCGCCGTGCTCCTGCTGGACGCCGGGCCAGTAGCCGGGCACGTCCACCAGCGTCAGGACCGGGATGTTGAAGGCGTTGAGCATGCGGATGAAGCGCGCGGCCTTGTCCGACGCGTTGATGTCCAGCGCCCCGGCCAGGTGCGCGGGGTTGTTGGCCACCACGCCGACCACCTCTCCCCCCATCCGGCAGAAGCCGGTGACGATGTTCTTGGCGTAGATCGACTGGACTTCGAAGAACTTGTGCTCGTCGGCGATCTGCCAGATGATGTGGTGGATGCGGTACGGGCGGCGCGGGTCCAGGTCGCACATCTTCTCCAGGAGCGGCACCGAGCGCCGGATCGGATCGGGGTTGGCCACGCGCGGAGGCTTCTCCCAGCGGCTCTGCGGCAGGTAGCTGACCAGCTCGCGCACCTGGCGGAAGCAGTCCGGCTCGGACTTGGCGACGAAGTGGCAGACTCCGGACTTGCCCGCGTGCGCCTCGGAGCCGCCCAGGCCGTCGAAGGAGACCTCCTCGCCGGTCGCGGCCCGGACCACGTCGGGGCCGGTCACGAACATGTGGGAGATGCCGTCCACCATGAAGACGAAGTCGGTCAGCGCCGGCGAGTACACCGCGCCGCCCGCGCAGGGCCCCAGGATCACCGAGATCTGCGGGATCACGCCCGAGCACTTCACGTTGCGGTAGAAGATCTCCGCGTAGCCGTCGAGGCTGTCCACGCCCTCCTGGATCCGGGCTCCGCCGGAGTCCAGGAGCCCGATGACGGGCACGCGGTTCTCGTAGGCCAGGTCCATGATCTTGCAGATCTTCTGCGCGTGGGCCATGCCGAGCGACCCGCCCAGCACCGTGAAGTCCTGCGCGTACACGCACACCTCGCGCCCGCCCACCTGGCCGAAGCCGGTGATCACCCCGTCGCCCGGGATCTCCTTGTCCTTCAGGCCGAAGTCCGCGGCGCGCGTGCCGACCAGGAGGTCGAGCTCCTGGAAGCTGCCCTCGTCGAGCAGGTAATGGATGCGCTCGCGGGCGGTGAACTTGCCGCGCGCCTTCTGCGCGTCCAGACGCGGCTTGCCGCCGCCGGCGGACGCCTTCTCCATGGCCTCGCGCAGGCGGCGCACGGACGCGGCCGGGGGCCGCGGGGACTTCGGGTTCTTGGTCGGATTTAATTCCATGGGGTTCACTCTCCGGTGTAGGCGACGGCCACCATCGCGCCCGCGGCGCGGGCGAAGACGACGCGC
>JAJXTZ010000050.1 GCA_021783355.1 bacterium
GGCGCGGGCGCGGGAATCCCGGCGGGCGCGGCGGCGGAAGCCGCGGGAGCCGGCGGGACCGCGGGGGCGGCCGGCGCCGGAGGGACGGGGGGCTTGGGAGCCGGGGGCTTGGGCAGGGCGGAGCCCGGCGCCAGCCGGGTCACGGACGGGCCGGCGGTGACGGTCTTGCGCTTGTTGAACATCGCGAACGCGGAGACCAGGTTGGAAGACGGCGGGGCGATGGAGCCCTCCTCCTGCTTGGAGCGGACCTCGGCCTCCGCCTTGACCACGCCCTCGACCACCTTCTTCTTGGTCTTGGGCTTGCCCGCGGCGGCTTTCTTGGCGGCGGGCTTCTTGGCCTTCTCCGCCGTCTCGTCCTTCTTCTCCGCGGTCTTCTTGGTCGTCTTCTTATCGATGGTCATGGGTCGTGAGCACCATCATAGCATTTTCGAGCTCAGGCCTGGGACCCCTCGCCGGCGGCGGGCTCCCCGGCGGCGGCCTTCGCGGCCGCCACGATCTTGGCCGCGGTCTTCTCGCCGAGGCCGGCCTGGGCTTTGAGCTCCTCCGGCGTGCAAGCCGCCAGACGCGCCAGGTCGGTGAAGCCCGCCTTGACCAGGGCCTCCACGGTCTTCGGACCCACGCCCTCCAGCGCGGCGAGGGCCCGCGCGGCCTCGTCCGTGGGGGCCGCGCGCTCCGCCTGCTTCGGGCCCTCCGACTTGACCTCCAGGGTCCAGCCGGTGAGCTTCTGCGCCAGGCGCACGTTCTGCCCGTCCTTGCCGATCGCCAGGGCCAGCTGCTCCTCGGCGACGAGGACCTCGGCGACGCGGTTCTCCACGTCGGTCAGGCGCACGGAGGCCACCTTGGCCGGGGCCAGGGCGTTGGCCAGCGCCTGCTCGGCGCTGTCGGCGTGCGGGATCAGGTCGATGCGCTCGCCGGCCACCTCGTTCATGATCGAGCGGATGCGCGAGCCGCGAAGGCCCACGCAGGCGCCGATGGCGTCCACCTTGGGATCGTTGGACTTCACGATCACCTTGGCGCGGAAGCCGGGATCGCGCACGATGTGGACGACCTCCACGGTCTTGTCGGCGATCTCGGGGATCTCCATCTCCATCAGGCGCTGGAGGAACAGCTCCGACGCGCGCGAGAGGACCACCGCGGGGCCGCGCTGGGCCTTGTCCACGCGCAGGATCACCGCGCGCACGTTGGCGCCGATGCCGTAGCGCTCGCGGCGGATCTGCTCGCGCAGGGGGAGGATGCCCTCGGTCTTGCCCAGGTCCACGATGATGTTGCGGTCCAGGAAGCGGTGCACGGAGCCGTTGACGATCTCGCCCTCCTTGGGCTTGAACTCCTCGTACAGCTTGTCGCGCTCCACCTCGCGCACGCGCTGGGTCAGCACCTGCTTGGCGGTCTGCGCGGCGATGCGGGCGAAGTCCGCGGCCGGGGCCGGGTAGACGACCTCGTCGCCGAGCGCGGCGCCCTTCTTGTACTTCTGGGCCTGCTCGGGGGTCAGCTCCAGCTCGGGCTCGACGACGGTCTCGACGACCTTCTTGACCACGTTCGCGGAGAACTGGCCGGTCTCGCGGTCGATGGCGGCGCGGATGTCCGCATTCTTGCCCACGTGCTTGCGCAGCGAGGACACGACCGCGCCCTCGATCATCGACAGGATCTCCTCCACCGGGATGTTCTTCTCCCGGGCGATCTGCTCCAGGGCCGTCATCAATTCGGATTTGGACATGGCTCGCGCCTCCTAAAGGTCGGCCGCCGCGGCGTCGTCGAGCCTCAGCTCGGAGACGTTCGCGCGGTCGAACAGCTTGAGATCGGGGCCGACCTCGACGGCGACCTTGCCGCCTTGCAGGCCCTTCAGAACGCCGTTGAACCGCCTCTGGCCGTCCACGGCGACCTTGATGCGGAGCTTCACGGGCCAGCCCGCGAAGCGCTCGAAATCCTTGTCCTTCTTGATCACTCGGTCCAGCCCGGGGGAGGAGACCTCCAAGACGTAGGACTGGGAGATCGCGTCGGCCTCGTCCAGCACGGCCCCGACCCGGTCGGAGAAGTGCTCGCAGTCGTCCAGCGAGATCCCGCCCGGCTTGTCCACGAACAGGCGCAGGATCCAGCGGCCGCCTTCCGGGCGCCACTGCAGGTCCACCAATTCGGCGCCCTCCTGTTCGAGGGCGGGGGCGATCAGCGTCTCGATGTCCTTGGCGTCCATGGTTTCCTCAATAAAAAAAGTGGCTCGACACGGCAGCCACTTTCAACGAAGCGGTCCCCCGGGGGGTTATGAAGATATTATAACAAGCCCACGCCGCGCGGTCAACCCGCGGCCAGGGCTTTCAGGCGGGCGACGGCCTCGGCGGGCGTCCAGCGCTCGACCTCGGAGGAGCCGCGGCGCTTGAACTCCAGCTCGCCGGCGTCCAGGGTGCGCTTGGAGACGACCAAGCGGAAGGGGATCCCGATCAGGTCGATGTCCTTGAACTTGACGCCCGGCTTGCCGTCCCGGTCGTCCTCCAGCACGTCGAGGCCGGCGGCCGCGAGGTCCGCGACCAGCGCGTCGGCGGCGGGACGCACCCGCGCGTCGTCCTTCTCGTCCAGGACGACGACGGCGCATTGGAACGGGGCGATCGCCGCGGGCCACAGGATGCCGTCCTTGTCGTGGCCCTGCTCGATGGCCGCGGCCACCACCCGGGAGACGCCGATGCCGTAGCAGCCCATGACCATCGTCTGCGGCTTCTGGGCCTTGTCCAGGTACTCGGCCTTCATCGCCGACGAGTACTTGGTCCCCAGCTTGAAGGTGTGCCCGACCTCGATGCCCTTGAAGAACTCCGTCGCCCCGCCGCAGCGGGGGCAGGGATCGTCGGCCGCGGCGGAGCGCAGGTCGAAGAAGCCCTTGATCCCGGGCAGGTCCCGCGCGATGTTGAAATTGTCCGCGTGCAGGCCGTCCTTGTTGGCGCCCGTGACGCCGTTGAGGACAGAGCGCGCCGCGAAGTCGCAGTACACGGCGACGCCGCCGTGGCCCTGCGGCCCGCCGAAGCCGACCTTGCAGCCCATCGTCGCCTCGTACTGGGCCTCGCTGGCGCGGTAGAGGGCGGGGGAGCCGACGGCCGCGGCCAGCTTGGCCTCGTGGAGTTCGTGATCGCCGCGCATCAGGGCGATGACCGGAGTCTTGCCGTCGAGCATGTAGAGCTGGGTCTTCAGGAACTCCGTCGCCGGGCGGCCGACCAGCGCGGCCACGTCGGCCACCGAGGTCTTGCCCGCCGTGTCGAACTCGGCGAGGGGCTTGAAGTCCGCCGCCGCCGGCGCGGCGTACGAGTCCTTGACCTCCGCGCGCTCGATGTTGGCGGCGTACTCGCACTTGGAGCAGGAGACGACGGTCTCCTCGCCGGTCTCGGCCAGCACCATGAACTCGTGGGAGTAGGAGCCGCCGATCGCGCCGGACTGCGCCTCGACGGGCTTGAACTTGAGGCCGCAGCGCGCGAAGACCTTCTTGTACGCCTCGACCATGACCTTGTAGTACGCCGACGCGTCCTCCTCGCCGGCGTGGAAGGAGTACGCGTCCTTCATCAGGAACTCGCGCGCGCGCATCACGCCGAAGCGGGGGCGGATCTCGTCGCGGAACTTCAGGCCGAACTGGTAGAACATCGCCGGCAGCTGGCGCCAGGAGCGGATCTCGCGGCGCGCGAGGTCCGTGATGACCTCCTCGGCCGTCGGGGCGAAGCAGAACTCGGCGTTCTTGCGGTCCTTCAGGCGCAGCAGCTCCTTGCCGTACACGCCCCAGCGCCCGGTCTCCTCCCAGAGCTGCTTGGGCTGGATCACCGGCAGCCAGACCTCCTGGCCTCCGGCGGCGTCCATCTCCTCGCGCACGATGCGCTCCACCTTGCGCAGGACGCGCAGGCCCAGAGGCAGCCACTCGTAGATCCCCGAGGCGACCTTGCGGATCATCCCCGCGCGCTGCATCAGCTGGGCGGAGGCGTTGTCGGCGTCGTTGGGCGCCTCGCGCAGCGTGGGAAGGAGGTACTTGGAGAGTTTCATTTCGCGGGGACCTCGGCGGCGGGGATTGCGGCGCGCGCGGCGCGCTGGGCGCGGATGCGCAGGACGTCGTTGTAGGTGGCGAAGACCAGCAGGGAGAGCAGGAAGGCCAGACCCACGGTGTTGGCCCTTTCCATGGCCTCGACGGACGCGCGGCGTCCGCGCAGGCCTTCCCACAGGTAGAACGCCCCGTGCCCGCCGTCCAGCAGCGGCAGAGGCAGCAGATTGAAGAAGCCGATGGCCACGGAGATGAAGCCGATCAGGAAGAGGAAGGATTCCCAGCCCTGCCGCGCGGCGCGCGAGACCATCTGGAAGATGCCCACGGGGCCGGCCAGGTCCGGTCTCTGGCGGTGCCAGACCTTCTCGGCGATGGTGGTCACCGTCTGCTCGGTCTGGGTCCAGCACATCCGGCCGGCCTCGGCCATCGCCGTGAGCGGACCCACGGGGAGGTACTCGGCCTTGGGCATGATGCCGATCATGCCCTTGCCGTCGTCGGCGCGGGGGACGACCTTGACGTCCACGGTCCGGCCGTCGCGCAGCACCGTCAGGTCCACCGTCTTCCCGGGGGCGCGGTGGATGGAGCTGGCGAGGTCGTCCCAGCCGGCCAACGGGCGTCCGTCGAAGGCCTTGACCTCGTCGCCGATCCGGATGCCGGCGCGATCGGCCGGGTAGCCGACCACCAGGTTGCCGATGGCGGCGGACTTGGAGGCCTGCGGCAGGCCCTTGGCCCAGACCAGGCCCGTGTAGAGCAGGAACGCCAGCACGTAGTTCATCGCCGGGCCGGCGTACACGATGATCAAGCGCCGGTACCAGACCTGGCCGAAGTACTCGTCCGGCTTGGGCTGCGTTCCCGAGTCCGGGTCCTCGCCCGCGGGCTTGACGAAGCCCCCGAACGGGATCGCGCACAGCGAGAAGCGCGTCCCGCCGCGGCCGGTCACGCCGATCAACTCCGGGCCGAAGCCGAACGCGAACTTCTCGACGCGCACGCCGAGCCGGCGGCAGGCGATGAAATGCCCCGACTCGTGCAGGAAGATCACCAGCCCCAAGGCGACCGCGTTCGCGGCGATGGTCTGCAGCCAGGACAGGACGATCATCGGAGAGCCTCCTCCGCCTTGCGGCGGGCCCACGCATCCGTCTCCACGACCTCCGGGAATCCCGGCAGGCCGCCGGTCGCCTGGTAGGCGCCCATCGTCCGTTCGATCACCCGCGGGATGTCGGTGAAGCGGATCTTGCCGGCGAGGAATGCCTCGACGGCCACCTCGTCGGCGGCGCTGAGCACCGCCGGCATGCCGCCGCCGGCCTTCGCGGCCTCCCGGGCCAGTTCCAGGCACGGGAAGCGGCGGAAGTCGGGGGCGCGGAACTCCAGCGTCCCGACCTTGACCAGGTCCAAGGGCTCGACGACGCGCGCGGTCCGCGCGGGGAAGGTCATCCCGTACTGGATCGGGAGCTTCATGTCGGGCACGCCCATCTGCGCCAGCACCGAGCCGTCGGAGAACTCCACGCCGGAGTGGAAGATCGACTGCGGGTGGATGACGATCTCCACCTGCTCGCGCTTGAGCGCGAACAGGTTCATGATCTCGATCATCTCGAAGCCCTTGTTCATCAGCGTGGCGCAGTCGATGGTGATCTTGTTGCCCATCTTCCAGGTCGGGTGCTTGAGGGCCTGCGCGGGGGTGACCTCGGAGAGGTCTCCCCGGTACGACCCGAACGCCCCGCCGGACGCGGTCAGGATCACGCGCCGGATGGTCTTCAAGGGCGCGGCGGCCTTGGGGTCCGGATTGAGGCCCTGCACGCACTGGAAGATCGCCGACGGCTCGGAGTCCACCGGCACGATGCGCGCGCCCCAGCGCTCGGCCTCGCGCATGAACTGCGCGCCCGCCATCACCATCGGCTCCTTGTTGGCGAGCGCGATCGTCTTTCCGGCGCGGATCGCGGACAGCAGCGGCGCGAAGCCCACGCCGCCCACCAGGGAGGTCAGCACCACGTCGACCTCCGGGTCGGCGGCCAGCGCGCAGAGGCCCTCCACGCCGGAGGGCAGATGGACGGCTCCTCCGTTCAGGCGCGACTTGAGCCTGGCGGCGGCCTTGTCGTCGAACATCGCCACGAGCCTGGCGTCGAACTCCTCCGCCTGCGCGGCGACGAGATCGGCGTTCGAGTGCGCGGCCAGTCCGACGACGGCCAGGTCGTCGGGCATCTCGCGGATCACGTTGAGCGCGTTGACGCCGATGGAGCCGGTGGAGCCGAGGATCGCGACGCGGCGGGGGGGCTTGGTCATTTGAGGGTCAGCAGGTAGTAGACGGCGGGCGCACACAGGACGAACGAGTCGAAGCGGTCGAAGACGCCGCCGTGCCCCGGCAGGAGCGACCCGGAGTCCTTGACCCCGGCGTCGCGCTTGATCATGGACTCGGCCAGATCGGAGAGCTGGCCGGTCGTGCCGATGACCGCGCCCAGCCCCGCCGCCCGCAGGGGGCTCAGCGCGCCGCGCAGGGCGAAGTGCTGGAAGGCCAGCGCGACGGCCACCGCCGCGGCAAAGCCCGCGGCCGCGCCCTCCCAGGTCTTCTTCGGCGACAGCGCCGGCGCCAGGGGCGTGCGCCCCGCCGCCGAGCCGGCCGCGTAGGCGGCCGTGTCCATGCACCAGACCGCGATCAGGGTGAGGAAGAGGAAGGCCTCGCCGTGCGGGCGCAGGTCCCGGATCAGCGCCAGGTGCGCCGGCATCCAGCCCGCGAACACCGCGCCGAAGAGCGAGAGCGCCGCCCGGTCCAGGGAGTGGACGACGGAGAAAAGCTCGACCAGCGCGATCAGCGCCGCCGCCGCGCTCAAGGTCAGGCCGGCGGGCCCGCCCAGCGCCGCGCAGGCGCCCAGCGCCGCGCCCGCCAAGATGGTCGGGATCGGCTGGACCGGGCGTCCTCCGAGCCTGAGCACCAGCGCGTACTCGTAGCAGCACAGCGTCGAGATCCCGACCGTCAGAGCCGAGAACGGCAGGCCGCCCAGGTGCGCCAAGTAGAGGAACACCGGGATCCCGACCAACGCCGTCAGCACGCGCGGAAGAAGCATCAAAGGATTCTATCAAATGCGCTTCAGCCGTCCCATAACCTCCGCGGCGTCCGGTCCCGCAGGGGGGCCCGGGCGTGCTCCAGCCGCCGGCGGGCGATCGCCTCCCGGGGCCGCGGCCGCGGCCGGGGAAGGACCAGCAGGCCGCAGAACATCGCGCCCATGAGCCTCTCCAGCGTGTCGAAGCGCGGAGACCGTAGGCCGGCCTCCAGGCGGGCGATATGAGCCTGCGGCACGCCCGAACGGCGAGAGAGCTGCCGCTGGCTCATGCGCAGCGCGGAACGCACCGCCCGAAGGAGTCGCGCCGGGCGCAGTTCCGCGCGCGGGGGAACGCCGTCCGCCGCGATCAGAGCCTGGTTCAATGCCCGGGATTGCCTGAGGGAGACCTCCGTGACGGTTCCCATGCATCACATACGGAGCGAGGGGTGGGGAAGTTCCATACCCCTGCGCGATGGGACCTTTTGCGCTCCTCACCGGCTGATGTCCAATTACGCATCAGCCCGTGAGGGTTCCCCGAAGAGGAAGGCGGCGGGGGGCCGACGCCTGGCGAGGCTTACGCCTTCGACGACAAGCCGCCGAAGCGGCGGTCGCGGCGGGCGAAGTCGTCGAGCGCGGCGACGAGGTGCTCCTTGCGGAAGTCCGGCCACAGGACCGGCGTCACGTGCAGCTCGGCGTAGGCGGCCTGCCACAGCAGGAAGTTGGAGAGGCGCATCTCGCCGGAGGTGCGGATCAGCAGGTCCAGCTCGGGGAGGTCCGCGGTGTAAAGGCCGCGGCCGATCGCGTCCTCGTCCAGGGTCTTGGCGCCGGCGGCCAGGGCCAGGTTGGCGGCGTCCACGATCTCCTGGCGCCCGCCGTAGTTGAGCGCCAGGGTCAGGCGCAGGCCCGTGTTGCCCTTCAGGCGCTCGATGGATTTGGCCAGCTCCGCGCGCACGGCGGCGGGCAGAGCCTCCAGCCGGCCGATCGCGCCAAGGCGCACGCGGTTCTCGTGCAGCTCCAGGGTCTCCCGGCCCAGCGCCCAAGACAGGAGCTTCATCAGCTCGCCGACCTCGTCGGCGGGGCGCAGCCAGTTCTCGGTGGAGAACGAGTACAGGGTCAGGGCCTGGACGCCGAGCTCGCCGGCGGCGCGCACGATCTGGCGGACGGACTCGACTCCGGCCTTGTGGCCGGCGATGCGGGGCAGGCCGCGCGCCGCGGCCCAGCGCCCGTTGCCGTCCATGATGACGGCGACGTGGTGCGGGACCACGCTAGACCGTCAGGATCTCTTTTTCCTTCGCGACGACCTGGTCGTCCACCTGCTTGACGAAGGAATCGGTGACCTTCTGGATGCGGCCCTCCAGGTCCCGAAGATCGTCCTCGGTGATCTCCTTGGCTTGGAAGGATTTCTTGACCTTGTTCAGGGCGTCCTGGCGCTCGTTGCGCACGCCGACGCGGAACTCCTCGCCGAGCTTCTTCAAGATCTTCACCATGTCCTTGCGGCGCTCCTCGGTCATCATCGGGAGGCTGAGGCGGATCAGCTTGCCGTCGTTCTGCGGCATCGCGCCGACGTCGGCCTTCTGCAGCGCCTTCTCGATGTCCTGCAGGGTGGACGGGTCCCAGGGCCGGATCTCCAGGGTGCGCGCCTCGGGGACCGAGACCGCGGCGACCTGCTTGAGGGGGACCAGGGAGCCGTAAGCCTCCACCTTCACCGACTCCAGCATCATCGGGTTCGCGCGGCCGGTGCGCATCACGGACAGATCGCGGGCCATCTTGCCCAGGCGCTCCTTCATCGCGCCTTCCATCTTGGAGATCACGGCGTTGACGGCCTCGTTGACGGTCATGGGATCACTCCGTGGAGATCAAGGTTCCGACTTTCTGGCCGGCGACGGCGCGCGCGATGTTGCCCGCGACGCCCAGATCGAACACCACGACGGGAAGGCGGTTCTCCATGCACAGGGTCAGCGCGGTGGCGTCCATCACCTTGAGGCGCCGCTGGATGCTGTCCATGAACGTCAGGCGGTCGAAGCGCTTGGCGGACTTGTCCTTCTTGGGGTCCGCGGTGTAGACTCCGTCCACCTTGGTGGCCTTAAGGAGAATCTCGGCCTCGATCTCGACGGCGCGCAACGCCGCGGCGGTGTCCGTGGTGAAGTAGGGGTTGCCGGTGCCGCCGGCGAAGATCACGACGCGACCCTTTTCCAGGTGGCGGATCGAGCGGCGGCGGATGTAGGGCTCGGAGAGCTTGTTGATCTCGACCGCGCTCTGCACGCGGGTGGGCAGGCCCAGCTTCTCGAGCGCGTCCTGCAGGGCCAGCGCGTTCATCAGCGTGGCCAGCATGCCCATGTAATCGGCCGTCACGCGGCCGATGGCCTCCCCGCGGTCCTGCTCGCCGCGCCAGATGTTGCCGCCGCCGACCACGATGCCCATCTGCACGCCTTGGTCCGTGGCGCGTTTGATCTCGGCCACGATGGACGACAGGGCCTCGGGGCGCACGCCCCGCTCGCCCTCGCCGCACAGCGACTCGCCCGAGAGCTTGAGCAGGACCCGCGCGTACTTCTTGGCGGCCGCCATGGCGCCGCCTACTCGCCGAGCTGGTACCGCGCGAACCGGACGACCTTGACTTCGCCGCCGAGCTTCGCGCCGGCCGCCTTGACGATGTCGCGGATCGGGGTCTTGTTGTCCTGCTGGGAGATCTGGTCGAGGAGGACCCAGGTCTGGAAGAACAGCTTGTTGATCTTGCCCTCGACGATCTTGGCGATCCGGTCCTCGGGCTTGCCCTCCTTGCGGAGGACCTCCGTGTGGATCTCCTTCTCCTTCTCGATGTCGGCGGCCGGGATCTCCTCGCGCACGAGGTACTTCGCCGAGGCGCCGACGATCTGCAGGAGCAGGGTCTTCGCCAGGTCCGCGAGCTCCGGAGAGCCGGCGGCGGCGGCGGGGGCCGAGAGCTCGATGAGCGCGCCGCGCTTGGCGGGCACCGCCGGGTCGGTCTGGTGCGCGTAGCCGGCGACCAGGCCGGCGCCCTTCAGCTCGAAGCGCTCGTAGCGGCGCAGAGCCATGTTCTCGCCCAGCTTGCCGACCATCGGCTTGACGATCGACTCGTTGGCGGCCTCGATGGACGCCAGCTGTCCCGCCTTGGCCTTGGCGACCAGGTCCTTGACGAGGCCTTGGAAATCGGCGCCCTTGGCGACGAAATCGGTCTCGCAGTTGATCTCGACGATCGCGCCGACCTTGCCGTCGGTCGTGTAGGCGACGGCGCCTTCCTTGGTGGCGCGCGACGACTTCTTCGCGGCGTCCGCCATGCCCTTCTTGCGCAGGATCGTGATCGCGGCCTGAAGGTCGCCCTTGGCCTCGTCCAGAGCCTTCTTGCAGTCCATCATCCCCGCGCCGGTCTTCTCGCGGAGCTCCTTGATCAACTGGGTGGCGTCGACGGTCGGCATGATCACGCCTCCTGCTGCGGCACGGCCTCTTCGACGACCGCGACCGCCTCGGCCGCGGGAACGGCCCCGGCCGCCAGCATCTCGGCCTCGGCGCCCTGGACGGACTGGGCCTGCTGGGCCGCCTCGAAGGCGGTCTTGCCCTCGAGGACCGCGTCGGCGATCAGGCCGCAGAACAGCTTGATCGAGCGCGCCGCGTCGTCGTTGCCCGGGATCGGGTGGTCGATGAGATCCGGGTCGCAGTCGGTGTCGCAGACGGCGACGATTGGGATCCCGAGCTTGCGCGCCTCGGCCACCGCGAGATCCTCCTCGACGGGATCGATGATGAACATCACGTCGGGCAGGGCGTCCAGGCCGCGCAGGCCGGAGAGATTCTTCTTGAGCTTGGACATCTCCTTATTGAGGCGGGAGACCTCCTTCTTGGGCAGGATGGTGAAAATCCCGTCGTTCTGCCACTTCTCGAGCTCCTCGAGGCGCTTGACCGAGCGGCGCAGCGTCGCGAAGTTCGTCAGCGTGCCGCCCAGCCACTTCTCGGAGACGGAGGCCGCGCCGCAGCGCTCGGCCTCGGCGCGCAGGATCTCCTGGGCCTGCTTCTTCGTCCCGACGAACAGGAACTTCTTGCCCGTCGCTCCCTGGTCGCGGACCCACTGGCCGACCTTCTTGATCTCCTTGACGGTCTTCTGAAGATCGATGATATGGATGCTGTTGCGCTCTCCGAAGATGAAGCGGGACATCTTCGGGTTCCAGCGGCGGGTCTGGTGGCCGAAATGGACGCCGGCCTCCAGCATGGACTTCATCGAGACGTTGATCATGAGCGGATGTTTATCCTCCGAGGATTGACGTGAAGGGGATTGTATCAAATCGCCGGGCCGGAAGCTAGCGTCCCGGGGCGCAAGAGCGGGCGGGATCCGGCAGGGTGCGCGCGTAGTCGCGCCAGGAGGGCTCCATGGCCAGCATCCGGCGCAGCCCCTCGTCCACGCCGACCGGGGCGACCGCGACCGCGGCGCGGACCTTGGCCGTGTCGAGGGAAGACTCCTTCGGGCGCGGGGTGGGGGAGCCCAGGGCGGCCGCCGGCACCGGACGGATGAGGGACTCGTCCAGCCCGAAGGCGCGCGCGGCTCGGAGGGCGAACTCGCTGCGGACGATCTCGTCGGCCCCGACGGCGTGGTAGACGCCCGCGGCGCCGGCCTGCGCCAGGGCCGCGACTATCTCGGCCAGGTTCTCCACGTAGGTGGGGTTGTAGCGGATGTCCCCGGCCACGGGCATCTCCCGGCCCTGGATCAGGCGCGCGCGGACCTGGAGCACGAAATTCTTGGGCTCCCACTGCCAGCCGTACGCCCCGGAGGTGCGGACCACCAGATTGCGCCGGTCGGCGGCCAGCACCCCCGCCTCCGTTTCCGCCTTTTGGCGGCCGTACTCGTTGATGGGGCTGGGGGGGTCTTCCTCTGTATAGACTCCCTTGACCCCGTCGAACACATAATCGGAGGAGAAGAAGATCATCCGCGCCCCAAGGCCCCGGCAGGCCCGGGCCACGTTCAGGGTCCCGGCCACGTTGACCCGCCGGGTCTCCTCGGGGTGGAGTTCGCAGTAGTCGACATAAGGATTCGCGGCCGGCACGGCCACCCAGTCCGGACGCAGGCGCTCCAGGAGCTCGCGCACCCGGGCCTCGTCGCGCATGTCCAGCTGGTGAAAGCCGCTGGCCGGATGCTCGCGGTAGGTCGCCGCCTGGACCTCGACGCCCTGCGCGCGCCAGGCCCGCGCCAAAGCGTTGCCCACCAAGCCGGTGCCGCCGATCACGACCGCCTTGAGGGTCATCCGGCGATTATAGCACTCCTCCGGGGACCGACGGCCGCCACGGTCTGGGCCGAAAGACCCAGGCGCGGGCGGGGGAGTGTGGTATAATCATCTCATCGTCAACTCCACGAGTCGGCGTCTCGCCCTGGGGGTCCTCGCGGCCCTGGCCGCGGCTCCCGCGGCGGCGCAAGAACCCCGCCAGGCCCCGCTCGTCTCGGGCGCCCGGATGGCGCTGGCCTTGCCCGCGTCGGCCGATGGGGCGGCCGCCCGCTTGGACCGCCTCTTCGATGCCGCCGCCCTCCACCCCGGCCGGCTTCCCGTGCCCGTGCCCGTGCCCGCGGCCGCGCCGGCCCGGCGCGCCGCCCCGGCGATGACTGCCCGCCGGGCCGCCGCGCGCCTCCACCAGGAGCTGGTGGTGCCCGTCCCCCGCGAGACCCCGGCCTACCGCCGCACCTTCAACGCCCTGCTGGCCCATCCCGAGGTCACCGACCGCTACGACGACCTGATCCTTAAATACGCGCGCCGCTACCGTCTGGACGCCCGCTTCCTGAAATCCGTCATGGCCGCCGAGTCCGAGTTCGACCCCGCCGCCCACTCGCCGGCCGGCGCCAGGGGCCTGATGCAGGTGATGCCGGTGACTTCCGCCAGCGTCGGCGTGCCCGCGTCGCGCCTCTACGACCCCGAGTACGCGATCAAGGCCGGGGCCGCCTATTTCCAGGTGCTGTTCAAGACCGCCTGGCGCCTGTTCCACCTCAAGGGCGTGCGTTACACGGACGTGCCGCACTGGGTGATGCAGCGCGTGATCGCCGCCTATCACGCCGGCCCCAAGTTCCTGACCCGCTCGCACTGGTACCGCTCGACGCGCGCCTACGTGCGCAAGGTCGTCCTGTTCTACAACTCCAAGGTCACCGACTTCCGCCGGCCGGTGCGCTCCGCGCACGAGCTGCCGACCTTCTCGGATGCCGTGGCCCCCAGCGGGACCCTCTACTGATGCGGCGGCTGGCCGGCCTCGCGGTCCTGCTCCTCTGCGCGTGCGCCGGCCCGCGCCCCTGCACCCAGGCCCTCTGCCCGCTGCCCTCCTCCGGCGCGTCCTATCGCGTGGACGGCTGGAGCGGGTCGGTCACGGTCTCCCCGGGCGACCCGCCGGTCCCGATCGTCTCCGACGCCCGCGTGGAGGTCCTCTCGGGGAGCGCCGAGTTCGCCAACGGCGCGGCCCGCGTCAGCGCCCCGGCCGGCTCCGCGTTCCGTTTCGAGATCTCCGCGCCTCCGGCCCCGCCGACGCCGGTGATCACCGTCTCCTCGGGCTCGGTCAGCGTGCGCCTGTCCTCTGCCGCCGCCGCCGAGACCGTCCCGGCCGGCTCCGCGTTCTTCCTGCCCGTCCCGAAGAAGCCCTGAGCGCGCCGTCGCGCCCCCGGCCCCGGTTATGCTTGAATCGGGGTCCATGAAAAAGGCTCTGATCACCGGCGTGACCGGCCAGGACGGCTCCTATCTGGCGGAGTTCCTGCTCGCCAAGGGCTACGAGGTCCACGGCCTCAAGCGCCGCACCTCGCTCTTCAACACCGACCGCATCGACCATCTCTTCCAGGACCCCCACGAGAAGCGCCTGCGCTTCCTGCTGCACCATGGGGACATGACCGACTCCTCCAGCCTCCAGCGCGTCATGGAGAAAATCCGCCCCGACGAGGTGTACAACCTGGCCGCGCAGAGCCACGTGGCGGTCAGCTTCCAGGAGCCCGAGTACACGGCCAACTCGGCCGGCATGGGCACCCTGCGCCTGCTGGAGACGATCCGCACCCTGGGGCTGTCCCAGAAGACGCGCTTCTACCAAGCCTCGACCTCCGAGCTCTTCGGCAAGGTCCGCGAGACGCCCCAGCGCGAGACCACCCCGTTCTATCCGCGCTCCCCGTACGGCGTGGCCAAGCTCTACGCCTACTGGATCGTCGTCAACTACCGCGAGGCCTACGGGCTCTACGCCTGCAACGGCATCCTGTTCAACCACGAATCGCCGCGGCGCGGCGAGACCTTCGTGACGCGCAAGATCACGCGCGGCCTCGCGCGCATCAAGCTGGGCCTGGACGAGACGCTCTACCTCGGCAACCTGGAGGCCCGCCGCGACTGGGGCCACGCGCGCGACTACGTGGAGATGATGTGGCTGATGCTCCAGCAGAAGAAGCCATCCGACTTCGTCATCGCCACGGGCCGGCAGTACTCGGTGCGGCAGTTCGTGGAGGCCGCCGCGCGCGAGATCGGCCTGCCGCTCGAGTGGCGCGGCCGGGGCCGCGCCGAGCGCGGCGTGCACCCGAAGACCGGTCGGACCCTCATCGCGCTCGACCCGCGCTACCTGCGCCCGACCGAGGTGGACACCCTGCTGGGCGACGCCTCGCGCGCGCGCCGGGAGCTGGGCTGGAAGCCGCGCATCGCCTTCTCCCAGCTGGTGCGCGAGATGGCGCGCGCGGACCTCGCGGAGGCCGAGCGCGAGGCGCTCGTCAAGCGCGCCGGCTACGAGCGGCCCCGCCGCGCGGCCGACTGACGCCGTGGCCCGGCCCCTGGAGGTCCTGGCCGTCGTCGGGACCCGTCCCGAGGCCGTCAAGACCGCGCCGCTGGTCCTGCGCCTGCGGCGCGAGGGCTGGGCCCGCGTGCGCCTGCTCTCCACCGGTCAGCACCGCGACCTGCTCGCGCCCGCGCTGGCCGCCTTCGGCCTGCGCCCGGACCGCGACCTGCGCCTGATGCGCCCGGGCCGCGGCCTCAACGCCCTGCTCGCCGCCGTGCTGGAGGGGGTGGACGCCGAGCTCGCGCGCCGAGCGCCGGACCTCGTGCTCGTCCAAGGCGACACCACCACCGCCCTGGGGGCGGCCCTGGCCGCCTTCCAGCGGCGCACGCCGGTCGCCCACCTGGAGGCCGGCCTGCGCTCCGGAGACCTCGCCGCGCCGTTCCCGGAGGAGCTCGACCGGGTGGCGATCGACCGTGTCGCCGCCCTGCACCTGGCCCCGACCGAGGGCGCCCGGCGCGCGCTCCTGGGCGAAGGCGCCGATCCGCGCGGCGTGTTCGTCACCGGCAACACCGTCGTGGACGCCTTGGACCTGATGCTGGCCCGCCCCGCCCCGGCGCTGGCGCCCTCCCTGCGCGGCCTGCCTGAGGGGCGGCCGGTGGCCGTCGTGACACTCCACCGCCGCGAGAGCCACGGCGCCGTCCTGCGCGGGCTGGTCCGCGCCCTGCGCCGCGCCGCCGCCCGCCGCCCGGAACTCGTCTGGGTCCTGCCCGCGCACCCCAACCCCGCCGCGCGCGCGGCGCTGCGCGGGCTGCCCCGACGCTCGTTCCGCGTCGTCCCGCCGCTGGACTATCCCGACTTCGTGCGCCTGCTCTCGCGCGCCGCCTTCGCCGCGACGGACTCCGGGGGCGTTCAGGAGGAGGCGCCGAGCCTGCGCCTGCGCTATCTGGTCCTGCGCCGCAACACCGAGCGCCCCGAGGGCCTGGGCCGCTGGGGCCGCCTGGCGGGCGTGGAGCCGCGCGCGGTGGAGGAGGCCCTGGTCCGCGCGGCCCGGGAGCCGCGTCCGGCCGCGGGGCCCAGCCCCTTCGGGGACGCGCGCGCCGCCGAGCGCGCCGCCGCGGCGATCCGGCACTGGGCGGGCCGGGGCCCACGCCCGGGCGACTTCAGCCCTGGAAGAGCAGGACGGACGCCACGATCATCGCGACCAGGCTGACGCCGATCGCGACCCACATCAGGAACCGCCCCTCGTCGCTTTCCTGCCAGGCCCCGCGCGGACGCGCGTCCGGCGGCGCGGGCTCGGCGCCGCGGTCGGCGGCGCGGGCCGGCGCCGGCGTCAA
>JAJXTZ010000051.1 GCA_021783355.1 bacterium
CCGGCAGCGCCGCGGCGGCCGCAGGGGCGGGGGCGGGGGCGGGGGCCGGCGCGCCGACTCCCGGCTTCGGCGCCGGGGTCCCGCCGTAGCCGCCGCTGGTGTTCATGCGATGCGTGATCAGATTGATGTACTCGTTGGCCATCGAGCGTTCCGACGGGTCGCCTTTGGTCAGGATCTCCATGAAGCGGTCCATCGCCTGCATGTCCTCGCCGCGCTCGTAGAAATGGATCGCGACCTTCATCTGGCGGCTGAGGCCGCTCGGCGCGTCGCCGTCCCCCTGCGCGAAGACGCAGGGAGCGAGGAGAAACACGGCCGCGACGATGATAAACCTTTTTACGGGCGGCATACAATTGCGCCGGGTCCCGGGGACCGGGCGAAGAGGAGCATAAAGGAACTGGGTTGCTGAAATATTACGGGCCTTTTCAAGCCGTGCCGGGCGATTCAGCGCGCCCCCCCCAGCGACTGAAGCCGGGCCGCCGTCGCCGCGTCGGACGGGTCGGCGGTCAGGGCGGCCTGGAACTGCGCCCGCGCCTGCGCGGTCTTGCCCAGCGCGAGATAGGCGTTGCCGAGGTTGATGCGGGCGGCCGCGCGGCGCGGCTCCAGGGACGCCGCGGCCTCTAGCTCTGGGACCGCCTGCGCGGCGAAGCCCCGCGTCAGCAGAAGGCTGCCCAGCAGGAAGCGCGCCTTGCCCATCGTCGGGGCGCGCCGCGCGACGTCGCGGGCCAGGGCGATGGTCTTGTCGGAAAAATCTCGGCGCCGGACGGCGTCGTCCAGCCGCTCCAGCTCGTCCAGCGCGCCGAGGAACGGCGACGCGGGGCGCTTGGCCTGGGCGGCCAGTCCGGCGAGGTTGCGCCGCGCCTGGGCCATCTGCGGCGCGATGGCCAGCGCTTGCTCGAAGGCCGCTTGCGCGGCTTCCCAGCGCTTGGCCAGGGTCAGCGCGTAGCCGTAGTTGTTCCAGAGGCTGGGGTCGTCCGGGAAGTCCCGAACGGCCTCCGCCAGGACCGGGAGCGCCCGCCCCAGGTACGCGCCGGGCAGGCTCAGGTAGACCGCGCTGAGCGCGTTGACCGCCCCCAGAGAGAGCGGGTTGATCGCCCAAGACATCTCGTAGAAGTCCAGGGCCTGCGCCGGTCGGCCCAGGTTCGCGCGTTCGACGGTGGCCAGGTTGAAGAAAATCTCGTCGTAGCCGGCATTCGCGTCGAGGGCCTCGCGATAAGCGTCGGCCGCGTCGGAGTAGCGCCCGGAACGGGCGTAGGCGTTGCCCAGCTCGTAGAGGGCGTTCACCTCGCGCGGCCCCCACTCGCGCGAGCGCTCCAGCGCGCGCACCGCTCCCGGCAGGTCACCCCGCCGCGCCAGCTTGAACCCCGCGAAGTACCACGCCTCCCGCGCCCAGACCCGGGCCTGGATCCAGCAGACGCCGCCCGCCAACGCCAGGAGGACCCCCGCCGCCGCGCGCCGCGCGCCGGCGCTCGCGCGCCAGGTCCACCAGCCCGCGCCCTCGCGCGCGCCGCGGCCCATCGCCGTGCCCGCCAGCCACCAGAAGAGGAAGGCGGGGACCGCGAAATGCAGGGAGACGTTGAGCAGGTTGTCCAGCAGCACGCCCGCGCACCCGGCGACCGCGCCGCACCAGAGCGGATCCTCGCCGGCGCGGCCCTTGGCCCAGCGCCAGGCCGCCCCGAAGAAGGAGACCCAGAACGCCGCGTACGCGCCCAGGCCAATCAGGCCGGTCTGCGAGAACACCTCCAGGACCTCGTTGTGCGCGTTGTTGGCGTGCGTGCGCATGTTATGGAAAAAGGTGAAATGGTGGAGCATCACGCCCTGATAGAACGGGTAGAACAGCTCGAAGAGCCCTCCGCCCTTGCCCAGCAGCGGGGACTCATGACCCATCAGCCAGCCGCAGCTCCAGATCAGCACGCGCTGATGGAACGGGCTGTACGCCGCGCCCACGCGCATCATGCTCTCGAACTCCGTCAGACGGCCCAGGACGGTGGGCGTGTAGCCGGTGGAAATGTCGCTGGACGGCCAGAAGACCGCCATCGCGACGCCGACGCCGAGCAGGAGTCCGAGCGGCCGCGGCAGGGCCTTCGCGCGGGCGCGCAGGCGCGGGGCCAGCGCCAGCGCCGCGCAGGCCGCCAGCGCGCCCACCCACGACGAGCGCGTCAGCGTGGCCAGCAGGGCGCCCTCCAGGGTCAGGAAGAGGCCCGCGTACGCCAGGCGCCGCGGCGCGGACCTCTCGCCGATGAACAGCGCCAGCGCGACGGGCAGCAGCGCGACGTTGAAGCTGGAGAGGAAGTTGGGATTGCCGAAAGTGGAGACGGCGCGTCCCCCGTAAGGGTTCAGCGTGTACGGCCAGACCAGTTCCATGTTGAAGTACTGGAGGATGCCGTAAGCCGAGGCGAGGAATCCCGCGCAGAGCGCCAAGTGCAGGTAATCCGTCGTGCGCCCGCGGCGCGTGAGCCAGCCCGCGCCCGCCAGTCCCAGCGCCCAGACCAGGGCCCCGTACGGGTCCCAGAGCAGTCCCCAGAAATCGTCGGGCGCCGCCGCCGCGCGTCCGCGCGCCGCCGCGAAGCCGGTCCACAGCAGCCCCCAGACCACGGCGAAGGCGACCCAGGCGCCGAGCGGGACCTCGGCCGACCCGTCGTCGTCGCCGGCCAGGGCCGCCGCGAGCAGGAAGGTGCCGACGCAGAGGACCGCGAAGAACAGCCCGTTGCGCGCGCCCTCCGCGGCGATGGCGGGACGGAAGAAGGCGGGGTGAAGGAGGTAGGCGCGCGTCCAGCTCGCCGCCCACGCGGCGGCGAACAGGGCCAGCGGGAGCGCCGGCGGCAGGCGCGGGAAGCGCGCCCCGTCCGCGCGCGCGGCCTGCGTCCACGCCCAGGCGGCCAGGGCCAGGGCGACCCCGGCGTGCAGGAGCGCGATCTGCGTGACGTAGGGGTTGCGGGTGAGATTGGTGAAGAAAAGGAGAGGACAGACGAAGAAGCAGGTGACCAGCAGCCAGCGTTGCCCCGCGCTCGCGGCGTTTTTCACGGTCGCGTATGATACGAATTTATGGGGCCGAGTCGAGCCCGCAAAAAGAGAGCGCCCGTCCCACGCGGGACGGGCGCCGTCGAAAACCCAAGCCGGGGATGGGAGTCGAACCCACAACCTATCGCTTACGAAGCGATTGCTCTGCCATTGAGCTACCCCGGCGGCGCGGCCAGTGTATCAAAACGCGGCGGGAAAATAAAGCCGGGCCGGTCCGCGCGCCGAGGAGGCGGACCGACGGGCGCGGGGTGTGGTATAATGTCCGTCATGATCAAGAATCTGGTGTCCGGCTGGCGCGCGACCGGCCGCGGCGGCCTGCCGCGGAACTGGGCCGAGAACGTGCGTCCCGAGCCCTCGGCGGCGACGCCGGACCCGGAGACTCCGGCGCCCCTGCGGGAGGCCCTGCGGCGCGCGCAGGAGGCCGTCCTGCGCCTGCAGAATCCGGAGGACGGCTACTGGTGCGCCAACCTCTTCGGCGACACCACGATCGACTCCGACACGATCATGCTCCTTAATTTCCTGGGCCGCGGCTCGTCGATCAAGATCCGCCGCCTGGCCAACCACCTGCTCAACAAGCAGAACCCGGACGGCGGCTGGCCGATCTACGACAACGGTCCCTCCGAGATCTCGGCGACGGTCAAGGCGTACTGGGCGCTCAAGTTCGCTGGCCACGCGCCCCACGAGCCGCGCCTGGAGTCCGCGCGCAAGCGCATCAAGGCCCTGGGCGGCATCCACAAGGTCAACTCCTACACCAAGTTCTACCTCGCGCTCTTCGGGCAGTACGACTGGCGCGGCGTCCCGTCCATCCCGCCCGAGATCATGCTCTTCCCGGACTGGTTCTACTTCAACCTGTACGAGATGTCCGCGTGGACGCGCCCCATCGTCGTGCCGCTGTCGATCATCTGGGCCTACCAGCCCGCGGTGCCGTGCCCGCCCCACGCGACCCTCGACGAGCTCTTCCCCGACACGCGCCGCCACGTTCCGATGTCCGAGGCGGTCGGTCCGCACTCCGCCGTCTCCTGGAAGACCTTCTTCCTCATCTGGGACTCGTTCCTCAAGGGCATGGAGGGACGCGGCGGGCACTGGATCCGGGTCTGGTCCCTGCGCCTGGCCGAGGACTGGATCCTCGCGCGGATGCAGGACTCCGACGGTCCCGGCGCGATCTTCCCCCCGATCGTCAACACGATCATGGCGATGAAGTGCCTCGGCTACCCGGACACCGACCCGCGCCTGGTGTCCCTGCTGCAGGAGCTCGACCGCCTGGAGGTCCCCGGGACGGATTCCACCCGCTACCAGCCCTGCCGCTCTCCCGTCTGGGACACGGCGATCACCATGATCTCCCTCGCCGAATCCGGCCTGGACCGCACGCACCCGGCCCTGGCGCAGGCCTGCCAGTGGGTGATCTCCAAGGAGATCAAGACCCGCGGCGACTGGACGGTGACCAACCCCGACGGCCCGACCGGCGGCTGGCACTTCCAGTTCAACAACGCCTTCTACCCCGACATCGACGACACCGCGATGGTCCTGCTGGCGTTGCGCCACGTGCACCTGGAGGAGCCCAACGTCCAGATCCGGGAGAAGGCCTTCCGGCGCGGCCTCAACTGGCTGATGTCGATGCAGTCCTCCACCGGCGGCTGGGCGGCTTTCGACAAGGAGAACACCAAGGCCGTCCTGACCAAGATCCCCTTCGCCGACCACAACGCGATGATCGACCCGCCGACCGCGGACATCACCGCGCGGGTCCTGGAGCTCCTCGGCTACGTCGGCTACGACTCCTCGTACCCGGCCGTCGCCAAGGCCATCCGCTTCCTGAAGGACGAGCAGGAGGCCGACGGCTCCTGGTTCGGCCGCTGGGGCGTCAACTACATCTACGGGACCTGGCAGTCCCTGCGGGGCCTGGCCGCGATCGGCGAGGACATGAGCCGTCCCTGGATCCAGCGCGCCGCCGCGTGGCTTAAGTCGGTCCAGCGCCCCGACGGCGGCTGGGGCGAGACCTGCGCGACTTACGACGACCCGGCCGCGAAGGGCCGCGGGCCGTCCACGCCGTCGCAGACGGCGTGGGCCCTGATGGGCTTGATGGCCGCCGGCGAGCACGGCGAGCCGGTCCGCCGCGGCATCGAGTACCTGCTCTCCACCCAGCGACCCGACGGGACCTGGGACGAGACCGAGTTCACCGGCACGGGCTTCCCCAAGGTCTATTATCTCGAGTACACGATGTATCGCAACTACTTCCCCCTTCAGGCTCTGGGGATCTATCGCAAGGCCCTCGCGGAGGGCCGCACGCGCGCCTAGGCGCGACAGGAGACCCTCGATGGCGATGTCCATGCAGGCGCAGTTGTCCGTGTTCAAGTACCTCGTCACCCAGAAGATGAAGGGGGTCGAGAAGTACCCCCTCGTGATGATGCTCGAGCCCCTGTTCGCCTGCAACCTGGAGTGCGCGGGCTGCGGCAAGATCCAGTACCCGACCGACATCCTGCGCAAGCGCCTGTCCCCGCAGGAGTGCTTCGACTCCGTCGAGGAGTGCGGCGCGCCCATCGTCTCCATCGCCGGCGGCGAGCCCCTGATCCACCCCGAGATCCAGGAGATCGTCGAGGGCTTCATCGCGCGCAAGAAGCCCATCTACCTGTGCACGAACGCGATCCTGCTCGAGAAGAACCTGCACAAGTTCACGCCGTCCCCGTACCTGATCTTCTCCGTCCACCTGGACGGCGTCGAGAAGACCCACGACCGCATGGTCTGCCAGCAGGGCGTTTATAAAACCGCGATCTCAGCGATCCGTGCCGCGAAAGATCGCGGCCACTGCGTGATGACGAACTCGACCATCTTCCAGGGCGAGGACGTGGAGGAGTTCCGCCGCTTCTTCGACGAGAACATGGTGATGGGCCTGGACGGCATGATGATCTCCCCCGGCTACGCCTACGAGAAGGCCCCGGAGCAGCAGCTGTTCCTCAAGCAGGAGCAGAGCAAGGCCTGGTTCAAGGAGGCGCTGAAGGACTGGCGCAAGAAGGGCTGGGCGTTCAACCACTCCCCGTTCTACATGGACTTCCTCGAGGGCAAGCGCGACTACGACTGCACGCCCTGGGGCAACCCGCTGCGCAACGTCTTCGGCTGGCAGCGCCCGTGCTACCTGCAGAACGAGGGCGGCTACGCGAAGACCTACCACGAGCTGCTCGAGACCACGGACTGGTCGAAATACGGCCACGCGTCCGCCAACCCCAAGTGCCTCAACTGCATGACGCACTGCGGCTTCGAGCCGTCGGCCGTCGCGGAGTCCTTCTCGAGCCTGAGCAAGTTCATGGAGATGGTCGCCGACTTCGCGTCCATCAAGGCCCCGAAGAAGGTCGCCGCCGCCCGCGGCGCCGACGGGACCTACGGGCGGTCGCAGGAGACCGGGACGCTGACGGGTTCGAAGTCTTAGTGGACTCGGCCTTCCTGACCGGCGGGACCGGTTTCGTCGGCGCGAGCCTGGCGCGCCTTCTGTGAAAGTCAAGGCGCTCGCCTCCCGCACTGCGATCATTCTGGCCCTGCCACCTCTCCTTGGGGCTCTCGCCGCGCCGCCGTCCGCCGCGGCTGGCCCGTCCTGGGATTACGCGTATTTCCCGGACGCAGCGCCGGAATCCTCCCCGGCGGGGGCCTGGCAAAAGCTGGATTATCTCCGGCCGCCGGATCTTGAGCCCTCCCTTTCCGGAGGCCGGCTCGACTTCGACATCCAGAGCCATCAAAGCGAGCTCCTATACTACCGCGACAGCGCGTCGGATCCGAACATCGCGGCGACGGAGATGACGGTCGAGTGGCGCCAGACCGTTCTCAGCGCGGGACATTACGAGCTGACGCTCGGCGGCGCGACGAGCTCTCCCGTCGACCTCCTCTTCCGCGGCTTCGATTTTCCCGGCTTCGGCGAGTACGACATCTTCGAGCTCTCTGGGGACATGGGTCAGCTCGATCCATCGCTCGGCAAGGGCGCTCGGACCTTCCGCCTCGTCAAGAACTACGACAACGTGGAGCTCTACATCGATGGCGCCCTCGCGCTCACGATGCCCTCCGACCCCTACGCGGTCGGCAGCATTCTTTTCGATCTCGGTGCCTACGACTCGGACTACATGCCTCCCTACCAGGCGGCCTGGGATTACGTGGCCTACACCCGCGGCGCCTACACCCCCGCGCAGCTTCCGAGCCCGACACGACCGCCGGCCTTGACGCTTCGATTGTCCTTGACCAAGAATCAGCTCCCTCCTTCGAAGTTGGATGGAGTGACGCCGAGCGAAACAGGCGTATTGATCCGCGCGGTCGATGCCGGAGACAACCCCGTTGCGGACCAGACAGTCGTCGTCTCAGCGCAAGCGGTCCCCGACTCAGGAGGACATGACGGCTCGGCGCATGACGAACCGCGCCCGACGGGCAGGTTTGTCGGCGGGACCTGCGCCGCGGGCGTCTCCGGTTGCTCCGTTGAATGCACGACGAATTCGAACGGGGACTGTTTGACCTCCGGCGCGGCACCGGTCTATGCGGCGAGCCAATTCGGCGGCGAAGAAAAGATCTCCGCGGCTCTATCGGCGACTCCGACTCTCTCGACCTCCTCGATGCTTTCCGTTGCGATTCCCGCTCTCGTCGAGTTCCCCGCCTCCTCCAACCTATACCCATTCAATCAATGGCGGCTAACGGGTCAAGTGACGAGTGCAAGTTCGAAATGTCCGAATCTTTCAATCCACCCCTCCAACCACTGGGTGACCTCGCAAACACGAGGGGCGATCGTCTCGGCGCTGGAAGAATTTTACCAGGCGAGCAGTATTCGAGTCGGCGTCAATGACGAAAGCCTGAAAAATGGCGGCCTTTTCGATATCTGCGGACATTGGGCTCCTCCGCATCACTGTCACCGCACAGGAGAAGCCGTTGATATCGATGCCGAGAATTTGGGCGGGCTCCACGGTGTCGCGACCCAGCTTCTTACCTCCATCATGCGCCGCTACGGCGGAAGACAAATCGTGGAGGGGGCCTCATTGCATTACCAATTCTCAGGCACGGAGATTCAAAGGGCCGGCTGCAATCCCAGACCTTAAGGTAATTCCAATGAACGAAAAACAATTCGTCCCAGCAATGTTTCTCCCGTTCCTGCTTTGCGCTGCCCCACTCAAATCCACGGCGGCTTCCCCCGCCCCCCCGGAGCTCAAAGGCGCCGCGGTCGGAGCCACCGTCGCCTACAACTCCATAACGGGAACTTTCCAGTACGACTACGAGGTTTCGAATTCCTCTGAAAGCACCGGTCGCATTACTTCCTTCTCTCTCGACATCACGACGACGCCCGGCGTCTATCCCCCGTCGAACGGCCTCTCGAACACCGCAACGGGCTACTTGTCCATCAGTTCGGATTTCAACGCGCAAAAGCTGACGACCCAAATCCTGCCCGTCGGCATCGCCGCGTCTCCGGCCAGGTGGAACTGCGGCATCGACTCCGACGGAACCGTGACTTGGGCCCAGAACCCGCTCTCCCCGGCCGGACTCGCCATCGCTCCCGCTTCGTCTCTGTCCGGTTACGCGCTCTCGAGCCACGCCCCTCCGGGGATCCGCCGCTTCAAAGTCGAGGCTTACGTCGATTTGACCCTCTATTTCCCGGGAATCGACGATCTCCCGGAAGATCAAATCGCTCAAGCCGTCGCCGCTCAAAATGCCGCCCGCGCTGCGGCCATGTTTTCCGGGGTGACGATCGGTCCCGTTGCCCCGCCCAGCCTGACGGACGTCTCTTCGCTTCTGGCGTCGCTCATCGCACTGAAGCACCAGGCTGCTGGCCTCGGCTGGCTCGGCGGCGATGAATTCGTCGTGGAATTGGATGCGCGCCTCGACCAAGCCGCGCACGCGCTGGCACGCGACAAGAAGAAGCTTGCCCGAGTGCGACTCGGGCAGTTCATCCACGACCTTTCGAAAGCACGCGAATCGAGGAGAGAGGCGGAGGATCGTCGCGGCGATCGTCACGGAAAAGACAAGCACGGACGGCGCGAGAGATTTGTCAGCACGACAGGCTTCCAGCTTTTGGCGGCGAACGCGGAGCTCATCATTTCCAAACTTCCAAACGAAGTAGAGGATGACGACGCTCACGAAAGGAGCCGGCATGGCCGATAAGCCGCGCGCGCGCGGTCTTTTCGCCGCCCTGGCCGCGCTCGTCGCGGCTCCTCTCGCCATATCGGCCGCCCCGAACGGCCCGACGGAGAGGCTGTACGCGGTCATCGCGTCGAGCGCGACGCCGCCTTCGCAGAAGGCCTTGCTGGAAGAAGTGATCCAAAGGCAGGAGAGCCGCCGGCGGGGCGTTCCCGGGTCGACACCGGTCGGACTCCCTCTCGCGGACAGCCCGGCGAGCCTCGTCGCCGTCTCCACTTCGGGCCTCCAAGGCGCGTACGCGTTCCCGAATCCCGCGTACGGAGGCGTCGTCACTCTGCGTCTTCGAGCCGACGCGCTGTCGTCCGTGAGCGTCAGCGTCTACGATTCGTCCGGGGCCCTGGTCCACGAGTCGTCCGATTTCACCCAAAACCCCGCTTTCCCCGCGAACAGCGGGAAAACACCCCAGTTCGTCTACGATCACTCCTGGCGCGCTTCCGGCGTCGCGACCGGCGTCTACCGCTACAAGTTCATCGGGCGGCAGCTGTGGAAGCCCGATCTCATCAAAATCGGGACGCTGGCCATGATAAAATGATGGGAGCGAGAATCTAAAGTGGACTCCGTTTTCCTGACCGGCGGTACCGGTTTCGTCGGCGCGAGCCTGGCACGCCTTCTGCTCTCCAAGGGGCTGAAGGTCAAGGCGCTCGCCCGGAAGGGGTCGGACCGCCGGAACCTGGAAGGACTGGACATCGAGGTCGTCGAAGGGTCGCTGACCGACGGCGCGGCCGTCGCCGAGGGCGTCAAAGGCTGCCGCTACGTCTTCCACGTCGCCGCCGACTACCGCATCTGGGTCCCGAACCCGGACGACATGTACGCGGCCAACGTGGCGGGGACCGAGCGGGTCCTGCGCGCCGCGGCGAAGGCCGGGGCGGAGCGGATCGTGCACTGCTCGTCGGTCGCGGCGGTCAAGCCCCCGCGCGGGCGGGAAGTCGCCGACGAGACCAGCGAGTACGACTCCGAGGACGAGGTCGTCGGCCACTACAAGAAGTCCAAGCACCGGGCCGACCTGCTGGCCCGCCGCCTGGCGCGGGACGAGGGGCTTCCCGTCGTGGTGGTCAATCCCGCCGCCCCGATCGGCCCGCGCGACGCCAAGCCCACGCCGACCGGGCGCATCGTCGTCGATTTCCTGAACGGGCGCATGCCGTCCTACATCGACACCGGCATGAACGTGGTCCACGTGGACGACGTCGCGCACGGGCATTGGCTGGCCGCGACCAAGGGCCGCCCCGGCGAGCGCTACATCCTGGGCGGCGAGAACCTGACCCTGAAGCAGGTCCTGGACCTGCTCGCGGAGGAGACCGGCCGGCCCGCCCCCCGCTTCCAGACGCCCTACGCCGTCGCCTACGCGTTCGGCGCCCTGGACACCGCGCTCGCGCGCCTGCGCGGCGCCGAGCCGCGCGCCCCGCTCGACGCGATCCGCATGGCCCGCCACTACATGTGGTATTCTTCCGACAAGGCCGCCCGCGAGCTCGGCTACGCCGCACGCCCCGCGCGCCGCGCGCTCAAGGACGCCGCGGACTGGTTCGAGACGCACGGCTACGCGGCGAGGCCCGCGCGCGCATGATCCCGATGGATGAGACGACCGACGCCTCCCCGCGCCCCGCCCTCCCCGCGGTCCCGGTCCTGTTGACCGCGGCCACGCGCTGGGAGTCGCGCCCGCTGGCCGCGGCCTTGGGTCTGTCCCCCGCCGCGGACGGCCGCTGGGAGGGCTCCCAGGGCGGACGGCGGGTCACGCTGGTCCAGACCGGCATGGGCGCGGAGAGGACCGCAGCGGCCCTCGGCCGCGGCTTCGTCGCCGCCGACTACGGCCTGGCGCTCAGCGCGGGCCTCTGCGGCGCGATGCAGGAGGAGGTGCGCAGCGGCGACATCGTCGCCGACGCGCGCGAGGCCGAGATGGACTTCGTCGTCCCGCTGCGCGAGACCGCGAAGGCCCTGCGCCTGCCCTTCCATTTCGGCCGCATCCTGCACACGAACCTCGTCCTCCAGCCCGCGGCCAAGCGCCGCCTCGGCGCCGAGCACCGCGCCGTCGCCTGCGACATGGAGACCCAGGCCGTCCGGCGCTGGGCGCACGGGACCGCGCTGACGGTCCTCGGCGTGCGCGCCGTCCTCGACGAAGTCGGCCAGCGCGCCCCGGCGGACGCCCCCGAGGGCGACGACGCGGCCTCGCTGGCGCGCTACGCGCTCGCGCACGCCGCGGAACTGCCGCTCCTGGCCGGCACCGGGCTGCGCTCGGCCCGCGCGATGCGCCGCCTGTCCCGCTTCCTGAAAGCCTATCTGGAGATCCCCCGATGAACGCGACGCTCGCCCGCGCGATGGACAAGAACACGGCCCTCGTGGAGGGCGCGCTGGACCGCCTGACGGCCGCGGCGCCGGACCTGCCCGAGAACCTGCGCAAGGCGATGCGCTATTCCCTCTTCGCCGGCGGCAAGCGCCTGCGCCCGACCTTGGTGCTGGAGGCCGCCGAGTGCTGCGGGCTGGCCCCGCGCAAGGCGCTCAAGACCGCCGCCGCGCTCGAGATGATCCACACCTACTCGCTGATCCACGACGACCTGCCGGCGATGGACGACGACGACCTGCGCCGCGGCAAGCCGACGAACCACAAGGTCTTCGGCGAGGCGCTGGCGATCCTGGCCGGCGACGGCCTGCTGACGCTCGCCTTCGAGGCCGCCGCCGCCAACGCCGCCGACCTCAAGCTGCCCGGCCGCGCCGCCGCGGAACTCGTGCGCGTGATCGCGCGCGGCGCCGGCGCCGAGGGCATGGTCGGCGGCCAGGTGGCCGACCTCGCGGCCGAGGGCTTGAAGCGCAAGCTCTCCAAGGCCGCCGCGGCCAGGACCCTGGAGGCCGTGCACCGCCGCAAGACCGGCGCGCTGATCGTGGCCAGCCTCGACGCCGGCGCGGTGCTGGCCGGCGCCCTCGCCGCGCGCCGCGAGGCCCTGCGCGCCTACGGCGAGTGCGTCGGCCTCGCCTTCCAGATCGCCGACGACGTCCTCGACGTGGTCGGGGACAAGAAGAAGCTCGGCAAGCGCGGCTCCGACGCCGCCAACGACAAGCTGACCTACGCCTCCCTGTACGGGGTGGACGGGGCGCGCGCCAAGGCCCGCGCGCTCGTGGAGATGGCGCACGCGCACCTGGAGCCTTTCGGCTCCCGCGCGGGCGTCCTGCGCGAGCTGGCCGACTACATCATCGAACGGGACAAGTGACCATGGAACTGCTGAAGACGATCGAGACCCCGAAGGACCTGCGCAAGCTGCCCCCGGAGAAGCTGCCGCAGGTGGCCTCCGAGATGCGCGGCTTCATCCTGGACACCGTCTCCAAGCTGGGCGGCCACCTGGCCTCCAGCCTGGGCTCGGCGGACATCACCGTGGCCCTGCACTACGTCTTCGACACGCCCAAGGACCGCCTGGTCTGGGACACCGGGCATCAGACCTACGGCCACAAGGTCCTGACCGGCCGCCGCGACGCGCTCTCGCGCGTGCGCCAGTTCGGCGGCATCTCGGGCTTCCTCAAGCGCGCGGAGAGCGAGTACGACGCCTTCGGCGCCGGCCACGCCTCCACGGCGATCTCGGCGGCCCTGGGGATGGCCGTCGCGCGCGACCTCAAGGGAGAGAAGAACAAGGTCGTGGCCATCGTCTCCGACGGCTGCATGACCGGCGGCGAGTCCTACGAGGGCCTGCAGAACGCAGGCCAGGTCCAGACCGACCTGATCGTCGTCCTCAACGACAACCAGATGTTCATCTCCAACCGCGTCGGCGCCTGGGGCGCGTTCCTGTCCAAGCTGCTGACTCTGGGCGCGGTGCGCAACGCCGAGCACTCGGTCAAGCAGTTCCTGGCGCGCTTCCAGTTCTGGGGCTCGGTGATCCTGCGCGTGGCCAAGCGCGCCAAGGTGCTGCTCTTCCCCGGCATGCTGTTCGAGGAAATGGGCTTCTCGTACTTCGGGCCCGTCGACGGCCACGACGTCCAGCAGCTGGTCAAGGTCTTCCAGCACGTCAAGCAGCTCAAGGGCCCCATCCTGGTCCACTGCGTGACCAAGAAGGGCAAGGGCTACGCCCCGGCCGAGGCCGACCAGTACACCTGGCACGGCCCGGGCAAGTTCGACGTGGCCACCGGCAAGTTCTTGAAGTCGCCGACGGCCAAGGTCCCGCCGCAGTCGTACACCGCCGTCTTCTCCAAGGCGATCGTCGATGAAGCGGATGCCGACCCGCGCATCGTCGGCATCACCGCCGCGATGCCCGAGGGCACCGGGATGGACGCCTTCCGCGACCGCTTCCCGAACCGCTACTTCGACGTGGGCCTGGCCGAGGAGCACGCGGTCACCTTCGCCGCGGGCCTGGCCTGCGAGGGCTACAAGCCCGTCGTCGCGATCTACTCGACCTTCCTCCAGCGCGGCTACGACCAGATCGAGCACGACGTCTGCCTGCAGAAGCTGCCGGTGGTGTTCTGCCTGGACCGCGCCGGACTGGTCGGCGAGGACGGCCCCACGCACCACGGCGTCTTCGACTACTCGTACCTGCGCATGATCCCGGGCATGACCGTCATGGCCCCCGCCGACGAGAACGAGCTGCGCCACATGCTGCGCACCGCGATCCGCTTCGACGGCCCGGTCTCCATCCGCTATCCCCGCGGCGCCGGGGTCGGCCTGGCGCCTGACGCCGTGTCCCGGGAACTGCCGATCGGCAAGGGCGCCCTGCTCAAGGACGGCTCCGACGTGACGATCCTGGCGATCGGCAACCGGGTCCACCCGGCCCTGGAGGCGGCCCAGATCCTGGAGGACAAGGGGATCTCCTGCGCGGTCGCCAACATGCGCTTCGTGAAGCCGCTGGACCTCGAGCTCCTGAGGGAGCGCGCGGCCAAGACCCCGCGCCTGGTCACCGTCGAGGACAACGTGCTGACCGGAGGCTTTGGCTCGGCCGTCCTCGAGGCCCTGCCCGCCGGCCGCACCGAGGTCCTGCGCCTCGGCCTGCCCGACGACTTCGTGCCCCACGGCGCGCCGCACCTGCTCTACGACGCGATGGGCCTGTCCGCCGCCAAGATCGCCGAACGCGTCGCCGCCTGGATGCCCGCCGGCGCCAAGAGCCTGATCTAAGACGCAAGGAGACTGCGATGACCACCCAAGCCCCGTCCACCATCAAGATCGAGACGCTGATCCTCGCCAAGATCCGCGGCTTCTGCGCCGGCGTCGTGCGCGCGATCGACGTCGTCGAGAAGGCCCTGGAGATCTGCGGCCAGCCCGTCTACGTCCGCCACGAGATCATCCACAACCGCTACGTCGTCGACGAACTGCGCAAGAAGGGCGCCGTGTTCGTCGAGGACCTGACCGAGGTCCCCGAGGGCTCGTGGCTGATCTTCTCGGCCCACGGCGTGGGCCCGGACGTGGTCGCGGAGGCCAAGGCCCGCAACCTGAAGATCATCGACGCGACCTGCCCGCTGGTGACCAAGGTGCACCTGGAGGCCCTGGCGCTGGCCAAGCAGGACTACACGATCATCCTGATCGGCCATCGCGACCACGTGGAAACGATCGGCACCCTGGGCGAGGCCCCCGAGCACATGATCGTGGTGGGCAGCGCGGCCGAGGCCGAGACCATCGAGGTCAAGGACCCGGAGAAGATCGCCTACCTGACGCAGACCACCCTCTCCCTCGATGACACGCGCGAGGTCGTCGCCGTCCTCAAGCGGCGCTTTCCCAAGCTCCTGTCGCCCAAGAAGGACGACATCTGCTACGCGACCCAGAACCGTCAGAACGCGGTCAAGGCGATGGTCCCGCAGGTGGACCTGCTGCTGGTCCTGGGCGCGCCCAACTCCTCCAACTCCAACCGCCTCTGCGAGGTCGCCCGCTCCAAGGGCATCCGCTCGCACCTGATCGAGCGCGCGGCCGACATCAAGGACTCCTGGCTCGAGGGCGTGAAGACCCTGGGGCTGACCTCCGGCGCGTCCGCGCCGGAGATCCTGGTCCAAGAGGTCGTCGCGCTGGCGCGCACCCGTTACGGTGTCAAGTCGGTGGAGGAGCTGGAGACCGTGGAGGAGAACGAGCACTTCGGCCTGCCGCACGAACTGGTCAAGCTGCTCCAGACGGGGGGCCGCGCGTGACGCGGGGCCAGTGGCTCCAGCCGCGCCACGGCTCGCACGAGGCGTGGGAGAAGGACTACCCCAAGCTGGACCCGCACGGGATGGACGTGGCGTGCCCGGGCTGCCGGGGCGTCGTGAAGCTGATCCGCCGCAGCCCCAGCGGGAAGCTGGGCGGGTGGTGCAAACCCTGCAATCGAGGTGTCGGAGCATGACCGAAACGCTGACGGACGAGCTGGTGATCGAGAACCCCGAGGTCGAGGCCCCGCTGCGCGAGAAGCCGGCGGAGGAGACCGATCTGCGCAAGCTGTCGCAGAAGAAGCCCCCGTCGCGCGGGCTCTGCCGCCGCTGCGGCGAGAACAAGCCCATCAACCGCCTGATGCTCTGCTACCCGTGCTGGGTGAAGAGCGAGCTCGAGAAGGACGGCTGGCGCGAGGGGCAGCCGCACCCGGACCACTGCGGCTGCCAGGGCATCGGCGGCCACGAACGGCTCTCCGACGGGAACTAGCCGCTAGGAGCCTGTCCGAGTAATCCGTTCTGGCCGACCAACGGCGGCTCGAAAGTTGCGGCGTTGATCGTTCGGGCGGAAATTCAGACCTGCGGCTCGCTCAGGCGGTTTGTAAAGCCATACTGCGC
>JAJXTZ010000052.1 GCA_021783355.1 bacterium
CGCTGGCCGGCGCGCCGCCCCGGGGCCGGGCGTGGGCGGAGGCGTCCTGGGACGCGAAGGCGGAGCGCTGGACCTCCGCCTCGGCCGGCGGGCCGGCCCCGCGCGCGCGGCCTTTCCGCGCCGCCCTGTTCGGCGAACCGGCGGGCTCCGCGCTGGCGGACTTCCACGCCCTGCACCCGGCGGCCGAGGTGCGCACGGCCGCGGGAACGCCGGGCTGGAGCCTGGTCCTGGCGCGGCCTCTGCCCTGGCCGCGCTTCCTGCGCTGCGACGCGGCCGCCGCCTTCGCCCCGCGCGCGGCGCAGCTCAGCCTGCTCCTGCGCGACGCGCGGGTGATCGCGCTGGACTTCGACGGGGAGGCCCTGTGGGCGCGCTTCGTCGGCTAGGGGCCGTCCTCCTGCTGGCCGCGGCGCCGGCGCGGGCCGCCCAGCCGCGCATCGCGGCGGACGCGCGCCTGGACCTCGTGGGCCTGGTCGAGCGCCTCTCCGGCGACCCGGTCGCGCCGCGCAATCCCGCCGCCGACGCCGCCGCGGCGCGCTTCGCGCGCTTCAAGGACCTGCCCGCGGTGCGCGCGCTGGCGCGGATGCGGGCGACGGGCTTCTCGGGCAACGCGCCGGCGCAGTACGCGGTGTACCTGTCGAGCCCGCCGGACCTGCGCGAGGCCTATCCGCCGCCGGACTTCTTCGCGACGCTGGCCGGGGGCAAGGCCGCGCTGGAGGCCTGGCGCGCGGACCTCTCCGATTTCGCGCGCGCGAGCGGCTTCATGGCGTGGGAGGCCGCGCGCGCGCCGGAGCGCGAGGCGGAGCTGGCCGCGGCGCGCGCGTCCTTGGGCGGGCGCGACCTGGCGGCGCCGCTGGTCCGGCTGCTGGGCGTCCAGCCCTGGTCCTCCTGGACGGCGCTGGTCAGCCCCTTCTTCCCGCAGGGGGGCAACGCCTCCTGGGTGCTGGAGGAAAAGTCCGGCCGCCCGGAGGTGCTCGTGGTCTACGGGCCGCGGTGGTCGCGCGGCGGCTGGCTGCGGCGCCCGCGCCCGGCGCCGGAGCCGGCGGCGCGCTTCGCGGCCGCGGTCTGGCCGGAGGCGGCGTTCGCGATGGCCTACGCGGTCTACGAGGCCTGCCGCCCGGTGCTGAAGGCGACGGCCGCGGCCTGCGCGGGCCTGCCGGGGCTCTCGAACGCCGAGGACTGCGTCCAGCAGGTCTGGGTGCGCGCGATCGTCGCGCGCCTGCTCGGCGCGGAGTTCGGCCCGGCGGCGGAGGCGGACTACCGCGCGCACTGGCCGGGGGCGGCGTACGGGGCGCGGGTCTCCGCGGCGCTCTCCGCCTACGAGGCCGACCGCGCGCGCTACCCGGACCTGATGGCGGCGGGCGGCCTGCTGGCCGCGCCGTTCCAGCCGGACGGCCGGGCGCCGTCGTGCCGCGCGGTGGACCCGGGGCGCTTCGACGAGGCGGTCTACGCGCGCCGGCTCTCGTACTACCTGGACGCGCGCCTGCGGGCGCGCCCCGACCCGGCGCTGGCGCGCGTGCGCGCGGAGCTGGAGTCCGTGCGCGCCGGGGACGCCCGATGACCCGGCGCGTGGTGGTGCTGGTCAGCGGGGCCGACAGCGAGATCCTGCTGGCCGAGCTCCTGGCCGAGGGCTGGACGGTCCTGCCGCTGTACGTGCGCTGCGGCTTCCGCTGGGAGGGCCCGGAGCTCGCGGGCCTGCGCCGGGTCCTGCGCCTGCTGCGCGGGCCGCGCCTGGGGCGCCTGGCGGTGGTCAGCGCGCCGATGCGGGCCCAGCTGGGCGGGCATTGGAGCCTGACCGGGCGCGGCGTGCCCGGCGCGCGGGCGGCCTGGACCTCCGTGTACCTGCCCGGGCGCAACGCGGTCCTGCTGACCGAGGCCTGGCTGCGGGCGGCGGGCGCGGGCGCGCAGGCGGTGGCCATCGGCTCGCTGAAGGGCAATCCCTTCCCGGACGCCTCGCCGCGCTTCCGGCGGGCCATCGAGAAAGCGCTGAACCTGGGGCTGGCGACGCGCGTGCGGCTGATGGCGCCCTACGCGCGGCTGACCAAGCTGCAGGTCCTGCGCCGCGCGCGCGCCTTCCGACCGGAGCTGGCCTTCTCCTGCCTGGCCCCGCGCGCGGGGGAGCCCTGCGGGCGCTGCAACAAGTGCGGGGAGCTGAGCCAGGCCCTGCGGCGCTTCAGAGCGGAAGGGCGTCCGTCGTCACCGCGGTCCCCGCGGCGCCGTCGACCTGGTCGCTGAGCCAGGTCACGGGCTGGGGCTTGAAGGAGACCTCGACGAACCGGCGGCAGCCGGCCGCGAAGGCGGCCTGGACGGCGGCCAGGTGCCTCTCGCAGGCGACGGCCTGCTCGACGAGGAGCTCCTTGATGCGCGCGGGGTCGGCCTCGGCCTTGCCGGAGGTGCCCATGTACACCGGGACCTTCGGCGCCGACAGCGGGATCGTCGAGAGCGCCGCGCGCAGCGGGGCCTTCGCGGGCTCGAACGCGGCGGTGTGGTAGGGTCCCTCGACCTTGAGGATCTTGACGCGCACGGGCCAGTCCTCCGCCGCGGCCTTGGCCGCGTAGGCCTCCAGGGCCTTCAGGGTCCCGCCCAGGGTGCCCTTGCTCCGGGTGTTCCACAGCGCGACCGACACTCCCGGGACCTCGGCGGCGGACTCGGCCGCGTCGTTGAAGTCGTCGCAGGACGCGGCGGCCAGGCCCATGGGCTCGCTGAAGGCGGCGCAGCAGTCGGAGAAGGCCTTCGCGCGGGCGGCGATGAAGCGGCCCGAGTCCTCCACGGTCAGGGCCTCGGCGGCGACGAGGGCGGCGACGACGCCCATCGAGTGGCCGATCGCGCCGTTCAGGGCCAGGCCGGGGTTGGCGGCCCGGTAGGCCAGCCAGTGCGCCAGGTGGCTGGCGTGGATCGCGCGCTGGGCGTTGAAGGTCTTGGCGAGCTCGGCGTCGGGGGTGGTCGTCAGCAGGGCCTCGAGGTCGGCGCCCAGGAAGGGCTTGAGGCGCTCGATCACGGCGCGGGCGGCGGAGCGCTTGAGCAGCTCCGCGCCCATGCCGGCCTCCTGGACGGACTGGCCGGCGAACAGCGCGCAGACGGGGTCGGGCATGAGGGTTCCTCTCGTTGGGTTTCGAGTCAGCAGGCCATGAAGGAGCAGGCGGCGTAGCGCCCGGAGTGCGACAGGGACAGGCTCCAGTCCTGGGGCCGGCCGCGCCACAGGACCGTCGGCAGGCCGCCCTCCTCGGACAAGGCGAGACGCGCGGCCGAGCCGATCTCGTCGTTGCAGGAGGCCACGAACTCCAGCGCCATCTCGCGCGCGAAGGCGCCCGGGGCCTGGCCCGCGGGGACCTCGGCCACCCGCCAGAGCGCGTCGCCCTCGCTCTCCTCGTCGCCGACGAAGCCGCCGCGCAGGACGGCCACGCAGTGGAGCTTGTCCTCGTCGTCGTCGGTGAAGCGCAGGTCCAGCTGGAGGCCGGTCGTGGCGTGGACGGCCTTGCGCAGGAACAGGTCCGCCTCGATCTCGCGGAAGGCGCCGTGGGGGACGGTCACGCCGGCGCGGGCCAGGGCCTTGTGCGCGGCCTCCTTGGCGCAGAAGAAGCGCCAGAAGGTCTTGAAGAAGTCCTCCGGCGGCCGTCCGCGCAGGTAGCGCAGCTCGCGCGGGGTCAGGTGGCGGTCCAGCCACTCGGGGTCGGCGTCGGCCAGGTCCTCGGAGAAGTCCTCGCGGTTGAGGGGGGCCTTGAGGTCCACTAGGTCGTTGCCGGCGCAGGCGCGCGGCATGGGACAGCCCTTCCACCACTCGTCCTGAAGCTCGGCCAGGCGGTCGAAGAGGCGGGTGGTGACCTCGCGCGGGGAGTCTCCCGGCCGCGCGCCGTCGATCAGGTCGCAGGAAAAGCGCAGGACGCTGCCCTCCGGCGGGCGCACGGTGGTGCCGATCTGCTCGTCGGAGCGCAGGTAGACGACCAGGAACTTGGCGCTGGGGACCTCCAAGGCCATGCGGCCCAGGAAGTCCTTGGGGCGGCGCTTCTCCAGCCACCCGGAGCGCGAGCGGCCCGCCTCCGGGTAGACGAACACCGAGGCGCCCTCGCGCAGGAGCCACACGCACTTGTCGAAGGCCTTCTGGCGCCAGGCCTCGGAGGCGGCGTCCTCGCCGCCGCGCAGGAACGGGATGCAGCGGCAGCAATAGAGCAGGCCGCGGATGAAGGCGGCCTTGAACGGGCCGCCCAGGCGGTAGTAGTTGGTGTACTCGGGGGTGGACCAGGGGATGCGCCGGTCCTCGGTCACGCGCGCGGGGGGGAACACCGCCCAATAGACCAGGAACGAGTCGATCAGGGTCAGGTGGTTGGCGGCCCAGATCACCGGGCCGTCGTGCGCGTCGAGCTTCTTCCATATCTCGGCGCGCAGGCGCGCCGCCTCGGGCGCCAGGCGGTAGCCGAAACGAAGCCGCGCGGCCGCCGCCACGAACACGGAGAGCGGGACGGCGACCGCGCGGCTGATCAGGCGCTGGCGCCGGAGGGACGACAGGTCCTCGGGCGTCAGGGCCATCTTAAGCGAGCTTCGAGGCCGCGGCGACGGCCTCCTGCAGGGCCGCGCGCACCGCGGCGACCTTGGCCTCCTCGGCCGGCCGGCGCTTGCCGGCGGCCTCGGCGACCTCCTGGGAGACGCGCAGCTTGGCCTGGCTCATCTTGAGGCGCGTGCGGATCTCGGCCTCCTCGGTGCGCAGCTTGGCCAGCGCGGCGGCGTCGCCGCCGGCGGACAGGCCCTTGATCTTGTCGAGCGCCACGTTCAGCTCGTTGGTCAGCGCGTCGCAGGAGGCCTTGTCGGCGGCGAAGGTCTTCTGCTTGGCGGCGGCGAGCTTGGCCGGGTCGGCCAGGACCGCGTCGTAGTCCTTGGCCTGGGCGGCGAGGGTCTTCAGGTTGGTCAGCGCGTCGGCGCGCTCCGCGCCCTCCAGCTTCTCGGCCTTGGCGGCCATCTTCTTGAGGGCGTCGGCCATCTTCCAGCCGTCGCCGCAGGCCATAACGTAGGCGAAGGAGACGACCTTGTCGAGATAGGCGGCGTTCTTGGGCATGTGGCCGAGGTCCATCAGCATCTTGACCGAAAGGCCGGGGGTGGCGGCCAGCGCGTCCTGGCCGTCCAGGATGCGCAGCTTGCCCAACTCGCCCGCGGCGAGCGTGAAGTCGTTGGTGCCGGCGACGGGGACCTTGGCGGTCATCTTCGTCAGGAACTGGCGCTCGATGGACATCGTGATGTCGGCCAGGTTGGACGACTCGATGCCCATGCCGACGATGCTGCCCAGGTAGGGCGTGTTGCCGTCGGCCTGAGCGTAGTTGGCCTCATTGGTGGCGTACTTCTTGACGCCCGCGGTGATCCGCTTCTCGGCGTCGTCCGGCGTGATCGCGTCGAGGGCGATCGCCTCGACGACGGCCTGCTTGCGCATGAATGCCATGGGTTCGTGTCCTCCTGCAAATTCGGCTTTCAGGATTTTACCTTTTCGACCCCCGCTTGAAAAGCTCCTTCGCGCCGGCGGCGGGCAAGGGGGGGGGACCTCCCCGTCGCCGTCCCCGGGAACTTCCCACCTCCCTATCGTCCGCCTTCCGTGCACGCCCCAACGCGTCGCCAAGATCAGGACCGTGGACGGCCCTTTTCTGCGAGGAAAGCCAGGGACGACGCAACCCCCACTTCGGGAAAATAAAGCATCCGATCACCATCCGCATAGAAGAGGGCAGTCTCGTCTATTTCAAACAACTCTCCAAAGAATACGAGATGCCCTATCAGAACCTAACGCCAACGGAGTTCGCACGGCAGCATCATGATAAGATGAACGGCACAACGGCTTACGGAACGCAGGTTCGTTAAGAACTCAACTTAACAACGGCCCAACGTTGGGGGAAAGGTCGGCTGCCGAGCTTTCGTTGGGCAAGGCCATTCCCGCCGTGACTATCGCGGCGAAGAAAAGTCCCAACGATTGGCGCTGCTGGCGCATCTATCTTTTACCTTCGAGTTTTTCGAGTGCTTCCCGGATCGGCGGAATGGGCCCTACTCCGGCTTTGTCTTGCGCTAAATAATCCTTGAATCGGGGGTCTTGGTCGATCGTCGCGACCAGCTTTTTGAGTACCGGAGTTGCTCGCTGGTCTCCAATATTGCCGAGAGCCTCGGCGCAGTGCCAGACGAGGAATGGGTCATTACTTCTCTCCAGCGTTTCAATCAATGGCCCTACGGCATCCCGGGTCTTCAACTCTCCAAGCGCCGAGGCTGCGGTTTCGCGGCAAAGTGATACCTTGGGTCCTGTGGACAGGAGCACCTCGATCAACACCGGGATGGCCTTCGAGTCGTGCCGCTTCTGGATGGCTTCAGTAAGGATGTCGTTGGTTGGATATTGCCGCTGAAGATCAATGAGAACGTCTATTGCACGGGAATTCTTCGACGTGCCAAGCGCACGCATAGCGTTCCACATAATTCCCGTGCCTTCCTCAAGGGTCAGCTTCCGATTGGTGGGCAATGTCTGGCCGAGAGCTACCTTCCGCAACCACCCGACATCATCGAAGCCATTGACCCCTAGGTACATCATGATTTGCGCGCGGACAGACACCGGAACCGATTGATCTCCTACAGCTTTCTCTATCGAGGTATCCGCCTCGGCTGATTGATGTTGCGCCAAGCCTTGCCCAGCTCCCATCCGAACAAAATCATTCTGCGAGCTATCAAAGACCAGCTCGCCCATTAGCTTCGTCGCGTCCGCGTTTTCCATCTGAATCAACGCCATGGTAAGCAACGCTCTGGAAGGCCAATCGACCCTTGGGTCTGAGAATTCGCGCGCCAGAACTGGGACCACCGGTTTGCCCGTCCTCTTGAGCGCGTCTATGTCCGTCTCAACTTGGGAATAGGCCGCATTAAGCGAATCCTTGTCCTTACCGCGGCCCTCCTTTTCAATCCTAGAAACCGCCGCTCGGATTTCGGATCGACTTAGCCTGTTCGGGGCGCCGTGTGTTGGAGCCGCCATAATGAGGGTCATTCCGATAGCTCCGACCCCGAAGCGGGTCAACTTGATCCGGCAACGGGAAAGGTAGCCTCCCCGACGTATTCGATGATCGCCAGCGCCGATCCCGGCGCGAACCTCTTTGTTAAAGCCTTTGACCAGGCGGGCAATTGGGCCGTCTGTGACGTGAAAGGCGTTCAACGCCAGACGAGCGACTTGACCCAGGTTACGCCGACCATCGCCGAGGACGTTACGCCTCCGACCATCGGCCCGATCAACATCCCTCCGGGCGGCCAGACGATCACGGCCTCCTGGACCGGCTCCGACGACAAGACGCCTGCCGCCCAGATCTACTACATCTACGCCATCGACCTGCCTTTCGACCAGTGGACCGATCCGCAAATTAACTTCGTGGGCCAAGTCAACTCCGTCACCGTCGATGTCTCCGCGCTGACCGAAGGTCAGCACACCTTCTATCTCGCGGCCTTGGATCAGGAAGGCAACGTCGGACTCGGAAGTCAGAGTTTCACCATCGACCGCACGCCCCCCGACGTCGCGGTTGCCGATGCTTGCGGATCGTTTGCCGGGAGCGAGTCGAGACGATGTCGAAGGCGGCGGGGAGGCGCTCCCGCGGGCGGCGGGCGCGGACTGCTCGGCGGGTCGGAGGGTCGGCGGCGTTCTCACGGTCGGCTCGGGGTACGAACGAACGTTGGGGCGTAGTATAGCCGCTGGAGCGTAATGCGCAAGACCCACTGAAAATTCGTGTCCGCGAAGCCGTCGAGCCCGATGCCCTTCGAGCGTTGCTGGAGCAGGAGGTAAATTCCGTGATCGTCGCCGCCTTGAACGCCCAGCTCATCGTCGAGCGTGACGAAGCGCTTGGACGCCGGCCGTACGAGAGACAAGATCAAAGCTCGTCGCGCAACGGCTTCAAGCTCACGCGAGTCCCGGGCCTCTGGGGCGCGCTGACGCTGCGCAAGCCGGCCGTGCGCCGCGGCGCGCTGAGGCTGCCGCTGCTGGATGCGCTTAAAACGGCCGGGAAGGGCCTCGTGGACGTGCTGGCGATGCGATTCTGGCTGCGCGGCACTTCGACGCGGGCGGTCGCCGAGGAGCTCAACAGCGCGCTTGGCAGCAAGCTCCACGCATCGACCGTCTCGACGCTGACCAACGCGCTGGAGCCCACGCTGCGCGACTGGGAGAGCCGTCCGATCCCGGATGGGATCTGCTACTTGTTCGTCGACGCGCTCTACCTGCCGGTGCGCCGGCCGGGCTTCACGAGCAAGCAGGCGCTGCTGGTGGCCCTCGGCGTCGACGAGAACGCGCGGCGGCACGTGCTGGGCTTCTTGCTCGGCGATCGCGAAAGCCAAGAGAGCTGGGAAGCGCTCATCGAGAACCTTCTCAGCCGCGGTCTCAAGCGCGAGAACTTGCGCCTGGTCGTCTCGGATGAGCACAAGGGCATCGAGGCGGCCGTGACAAACCGCCTTGGGGTGACGCACCAGCTGTGTGTCGTGCACATGATGCGCAACGCAAGGGCACGCGTCGCCACGCCCGACCGCCGTCCGTTCCTGCTCGACATGCACGCCGTGTACTGGGCGCCGAGCCGTGAAGATGCTCGGCAAGCCTTGGGGGCGCTGCAAGGCCGCTGGGGACAGCGCTATCCAGCTGCCGTGCGGATCGTCAGTCATCGGTTCGAAGATCATGCTCGCTTCTTTGAGCAGCCGCAAAGCTTCTGGACGCTGCTGCGCTCGACGAATCTGATCGAGCGATTCAACCGCGAGTTGCGGCGGCGTCTGAATCCTGCCGGCGCGATGCAGTCGGAGCTTGAAGTTCAGAAGCTGACTTGGAGCGTCGCTGAAGCACAGGAACGACGCTGGGCTGGAAAAAGATGGAGCGCTCGCGCAGGAGGTCTCAAGCCGCACCAGATGGCTTACGCGTAAACCGGGCCGCCCATGCTCCCGATTTTACACCACGAAATTTGACATGACCAAGAATCGGGACTACGGGAAGGGAAGTGAGAAGAGGTAGGAAAGTTAAAAGGCAATGTGGCGTGAGCCACAAAGCCTCCGAGGAGATTATAGCAGAGCCTCGGAGTGTGCGCAAGGTGCGAAATGTGCGCAGTTGAGAGTGAAAGAGGTTCGCCTAACCATTGGCTAGACCAGCCGGCGGCCTTGTTTGGTTGGACAGTTTTAGCCGCGGCGGCACAGCGTCTGCGTTAGGCATCTCTACCCGCAAAACGGCGAAACGGACGGCATTTGCTGGGCCTTGTGGAAGTATACCCCGGAGTGTATACTTAAGATATGAATAGAACCATTACCCTCAAGGCTCTTCGCCCCGAGCTTCCGCGTGTCGCGGACGCCATCGAGTCCAAGCTGGATCGCTACATCGTCACTCGGCATGGGCAGCCCGTTATGATGCTTATCAGCCCCGAAGACTATGAGGGGCTGCTTGAGACTATTGAAGTGCTTTCGGATAAAACCGCTGCCAAGAGAATTCGTAAGTCCTGGAAAGAGGCGCGTGCCGGCAAGACCGTCTCCCTGGAAGCGCTCCGGCGCCGATTAGAAGGTGTATAGAGTCGAGCTGAGCCGGCAAGCGGAAAAGGACCTCGAGAAGGTCTTCCGGTCTGATAAGAAGCTTTATCAGCGCTTCATAAACGCCTTTCAGGCAATCGCGCTAAAGCCGATGGAAGAGGGCAAACTTCTTCACGGCGAGCTCAAGGGGTTGCGATCGTACCGCTTTGGAAGCTACCGGATTCTTTACGAAGTGCGGCACGGCGAGCTGCTCGTGATCGTCATCGATCTCGGCCACCGGCGTGAGATCTACAAGTGAAACGCTTGATGCCTAACCATCGGATAGATCCACCGGGCGCTCCGGAGGAAATCCTCAGAGCGCCCGCGGCTGATCCCCCGCGTATGGTCGGTTTCTGCGGTCGAATCCGGCGGGAACGGCGATAAGGAGCGCCGGGCGCGGGTCGAACGCCGTCGAGCCCCGCGGGCTACTTGCCGTCCCAGCGCTTGAAGAGCAGGCAGCCGTTGACGTCGCCGAAGCCGAAGGAAGCCTTGATGACGAACTCGAGCTCCTTCTTGAGCATCTCGTGCGGGATGCTGGCCCCGACGGGGATCTGCGGGTGCACCGTCTCGGAGTTGATCGAGGGGTGGACGTAGCCGTTGACCAGCTGATCCACGACGGCAACGGACTCCAGCGCTCCGGCCGCGCCCAGGGTGTGGCCGATCATGGACTTGGTGGACTGGATCAGGGGGAACTTCTCCACCGGCAGTTCCAGCGCCTTGAGCCACGAGCCCACCTCGCGCGGGTCGGCGCCGGTGGAGGTGAGATGCCCGTTGATCAGGCTGATGCGCTTGGGATCGACGCCGGAGTCCTTGATCACGCGCCGGATGCAGCGCATCACGCCGTCGGGGTTGGGGAAGGTCATGGTGCCGCCGTCGCGCTGTCCGCCGGAGTTGCAGTAGGCGGCGGAGAGCTCGCAGAGGATCTTGGCGCCGCGCTTCTGCGCGTGCTCCAGCGTCTCCAGGCGCAGGACGCCCGCGCCGCCCGCCGGCACGAAGCCGCAGGCGCCCGCGCCCATCGGCTGGGAGCCCTTCTCCGGCGTCTCGTTGAACTTGGAGCACAAGACGTCTCGCATCGCGTCGAAGCCGGACCAGGTCCCGTAGTGCGTGCCCTCGGCGCCGCCCGCGTACATGGACTCGGCGTAGCCCAGCTGCAGGTGCTTCCAAGCCTCGAAGATCGCCTCGGTGCCGGTGTTGCAGGCCGAGGAATTGGTGGTCGTCTGCCCGCCCAGGCCCAGGAAGCGGCCCACGGCGACGGAGACCGAGCTCTCCATGATCTTGGGCACGATGTCGGTGCCCATCGGGCGGCAGCCCATGCCGGCCTCGGCGGAGGCCGCCTCCGCCATCACGGGGGCCAGCTCCTCGAACATCGTGTCCATCCCGCCGATGCCGCAGCCGACGATGACGCCGGTGTCCCAGTCCACGGCGGAGTCCGCGTAGCCTTTTTTAAGGTCCACCGCGACGCCCGACATGCGCGCGGCCTCCACGGCCGCCATCGCCGCGTAGACCATGGCCTCGTTGAGCTTGGCCAGGTCCGCCTCCGGGATCAGCGCCTCGGCCTCGTCGGGCCCGACCGGCGGCTTGCCGCCGATCTGGCAGGCGAACTTGAGGTCGGCCAGCTCCTGGTGGCGGGCGATGCCGGAGCGCCCCGCCATCAGTGACTCCCGGTACGCCTTGACGCCCAGTCCGTTCGGGGCCACGGCCCCGATGCCGGTGACGACGATCCGCTTGGCGAACGCGCTCATTGACCCTCCGAGCCCTTGGGGACGAACATCCCGGCGACCGTGCCGGCGAAGACCGTCTCGCCGTCCTTGGCGCCGCCGAGGAACTGGATCTCCACCTCGCTGACGAGCTTGGAGCCGCGGAAATAGCCGTCCGCGCCGAAGGTCGCCTGCGCGACCGTGCGGTCCCCGGGGCGGACCGGCTTCTTGAAGACCGCCTTCTCCACCGAGGTGAAGAAGCCGACCAGCTGGGAGATTTCCTCCGGGGTGGTCAGCTTGGCGATGTGGTAGATGCACCAGGCCACGCTGCCGATCTGCGCGGCCATCTCGATGAGCTTGACCCCGGGGACCACGGGATAGCCCGGGAAGTGCCCGGCGCAGTCCTCCTCGGTCCAGGTGTAGGCGCCGATGATGTGCTCGTCGTCGAGCTCGACGATCTCGTCGACGAAGCGCATCGGGCGCTGCTGCGGGATCATCTTCAGGACTTGCGAGGGTGTCAGGTCCATGCTAGAGGGTCATGCCTCCGTCCACGGCGATCACGGCGCCGTTCAGGTATTGGTTCTCGATCGCGTGCCAGACCGCCTCGGCCACCGCCTCGGGCGAGCCGAAGGTCCCCAGCGCGGCGTCCTTGCGGATCGCCGCGCGCTGCTCCTCCGGGATCGCGGCCGTCATCGCGGTCTCGATGAAGCCCGGGGCCACCGCGGCCACGCGCACGCCCTTGGGTCCCAACTCGTGGGCGAACTGCTTGGTCAGCGCCTCGAGCGCGGCCTTCGAGGCGCGGTAGACCGCCGAGCCGATCACGGCCTTGCGCGCCAGCACCGACGAGACGTTGACGATGACCCCGGCCTCGGCGCGCGCCATCTCCTTGGCGAAGTCGCGCATCAGGAACAGCGGCGCCTTGAGGTTGGTGGCGACGATCTTGTCGAACGCCTCCTCGGTGACCATGAGGGCCGGCTCGTGCGGACGGTCGATCCCGGCGTTGTTGACCAAGGCATACGGCGTTCCCTGGGCCAGCACCGCCTCAAGAAGGGCTTTGCGTCCTTCCGGCGCGGAGAGGTCGGCCTTCACGATGAAAGAACCGGGGATCCCGGCCGAAACGGCTTCCGCCGCCTCATGGTTGCCGTTGTAATGAAGGCACAGCTTGAGCTGGCCCCCGGACTTCTCGTGGATCAGGCGCGCGACGGCGGCGCCGATGCCGCCCGAGGCGCCGGTCACGACGGCGATGTCGCTCATCGGTCGTCCCTCCCGGAGAGCCGCCCGCCGCGCGAGAGCGCGGAGGCGAACGGATAGTCGGCGTAGCGGATGCCGCGGTGGCAGCCGACGCTGGCGTTGACGCAGGTCATCACCTTGCGCCCGCCGGCGAAGACCTCGGCGTCGGCGCGAACGAACGCGTCCCCGGTGGACGGCGCGCGGAAGGTCTTGAGGACCTTCACGCGCACGGTCATGCGCGGGTCCTCGGGGCGGACCTCGCCGTGGAATTCCACGCGCTCGAAGCCCAGCGCGCGGCCCGCGCCCGCGCTGCCGCTCCAGGCGTGGAACACGCCGATCAACTGCCAGACCGCGTCCACCAGCAGCGCCGCGGGCTTGGCGCCGGGGCTCATCGCGTAGAACCACTCGCGCGGGCCGTTGTCGCGGCAGGCCAGCACCTCGCCCTCGCCGGTGGCCGCGTCGCGGGAGAGGCGGTTGACCTCGGAGACCTCGCGCATCAGCGAGTCCGGCAGCAGCGGCATCTCGGCCGGGGCGTCGGCCACCAGGCGGCCCGAGGAGAGCGCGATCACCTCGGCGCGGGTCATGGACTCGCGCGCCTGGAACTCGGCCCAGGAGAGCGGCGTGGGCAGCGCGCGGGCCGGGACCGGGGGGAGGGCGGGCTCGGCGGCGCCGTCGCTCTCCCAGTACGCCGAGCCGGCCTGCGCGGAGTCGATCGTGTAGACGGGCACCCCGTCCACCGAGACCGTCGCCTTGCCGGTGACCAGGACCTCGGGGCCGTCGCGCTCCACGGAGAGGACGTCCACGCAATAGACGACCTCGCGGTCGTACGGGCGGATCTGCCCGAAGAAGGACACTCCCTCCATGCCCAGGGGCTTGGTCGCGGGCAGGCCGCGCCAGGAGGCGAAGAGGCGCAGGGCCTGCCAGACGCCGTCCAGGCCCCAGCAGCCGGGCATGACGGGATCGCCCAGGAAGTGGCACGGGTAGTACCAGTCGTCCAGGCGGTTGCGGCGCACGGCCTCGACGCGGCCGGTGCCGGAGGCCTCGTCCCAGGAGATCGCGCGGACCTCGTCGAAGGGGGCGAGCAGGCCGCCGGGCAGGACCGAGAGGTCGGGGGAGGGCGTCGCCAGCGGGGTCATCCCGTCACCTCCATGTAGCCGCCGCCCCAGGCCAGGCCCGCGCCCAGCACCGCGTAGACGATCTGATCGCCCTTCTTGAGGGCGTCCAGCCTCTGCGCGACGGCCGAGGGCATGCCCGCGGCGGCGATGTTGCCTTGGACCTCCACGTTGTGGATGTGGCGCTCCTTGGGGAGGTGCAGGTGGCCCAGGATCGAGTCCATCATCACCGCGTTGGCCTGGTGCGTCACGGTGTAGACCTCTTCGGCGAACAGGTGCTTGGCGGCGGCCACGGCCTCGAACATCTCCACGGTCTTGCGGATGGAGAACTCGCGGATCTTGCCGCCGTCCTGCCAGAAATGGCGCGTGGCGTCCACCTTGACGTCCTCGGCGCCCTTGGGGTCGGAGGCGAAGACCAGGGGCTCCACGCGCAGGCGCCCGGGGTGCTTCAGCGAGCAGATCTGGGCGGCCGCGCCGTCGCCCCAGATGTAGCCGTCGAAGCAGTCGGCCGAGTAGTCGGTGCGTGTCGTGTAGCAGGAGGTCTGAATCGTCAAGACGAACTCCGGCCAAGCGGAGTCGCGCAGGTCGCCGAGGTAGAGCATGTGCCGGGCGAAGGACGAGCAGGCCGTGTTCATGTCGATGTGGGGTCCGGAGGCGATGCCCAGGGCCTTGGCCACGTAGTCGGCCGTGGCGGGGACCAGGTCGAAGGGGAGGTCGCAGTTGCAGACCACCAGGCCGATCTGCTCGGGCTTGACCCCGCAATGCGCCATCGCCTTCTGCGCGGCCTTGACCGCCAGGGTCACCGGCGTCTCTCCGTTGGCGCGCGCGTGGACGATGGCCTGCATCGGGTCCTTGTTCTTGGTCTTGAGGATGTACTCCCGGCTCAGGACCGAGCGGCGCTCGTAGATGCCCAGGCGGGACTTGACCCACTCGGGACCCTTCTTCAAGCCGACCTCCTTGTGCAGGAAGTCGTTGTCGATGACCGTCTTCGGGAGGGCCCAGCCCATCCCGAGGATCGAGAAGGGCGTGCTCACAAGCCCGAGATGGCCTCGCCGCCGTCGACGCGGACGATGGAGCCGTTGGCCCAGCGCAGGGTCGGGCCGCAGAGGCCAAGGATCGTTTCGGCCACGTCCTCGGGCGTGGTCAGGCGATGGAACGGGTTGCGCAGGCGGGCCTGCGCCTTCATCAGGTCGAAATTGGGGATGGCGTTGCCCGCCGGCGTGTCGGTGATGCCGGCCTGGATGATGTAAGAGGAGACGCCGTAAGGCGCCAGTTCCAGAGCCATCGCGCGGCACGAGGCCTCGAGCGCGGTCTTGGCGGCGGAGACCGCCGCATAGCCCTTCCAGGCCACCTCGTTGCCCTCGGAGGTCATCGCGACCAGGCGGGCGTCCTTCGACAGCAGGCCCTCCTTGCAGAGCTCGCGGCCCCAGAGCAGGTAGTCGTAGCCCATCATGAAGATGGTGCGCTTGAGGTCGTCCTCGGTGAGGAGTTCCTCGCGATACGGGATGCGCGAGTCGGCCAGCGTGTGCAGGGCGTCGCAGCCCTTGTCGTGGAAGGCGGAGTTGATCGCGGCCTTCACCTTGTCGGCGGGCAGGCCCAGCGCGTCGGCCAGGCCCTGGATGGCAAAGCCTTTAAAATCGGGGGTCTTGTCCTCGATCATCAGGCGGCAGGAGCCGGCGGCGATCGACTGCATGAAGAGCTGGACCTTGGCCGTCCCGCAGTTCTTCATGATGGATTCGAAGACCTCGCCGCGCCCGTCCTCGTCGAACAGGTTCACGTTGTGCGTGACCAGTTTGACGCCGGCGGCGCGGATCTCGTCGAAGTGCGGCTTGAGGACGGAGTCGACCGTGCCTTCCTTGTCCTTGTGCCCGATCAAGATGTTGAAACCGGCCCGTGCCAGCCTTTTAGCCGTCGCCAGGCCGAAGCCGGACGAGCCGCCCAGGATGACGGCCCACAGCCCCGAACCGCGGAAATCCAGAGGATTATTCGTGTCCATTCGGGAGATGATAGCAGTTCCGCGGGGAAAATCATTGACGCTCGTCAAAGGCGGCGAAGCCTGGCACGCGATGATTAAGCCTCCAGGGGCCTTGCGCTTCGCGCGTGCAGATGCTATAGTTCAGCGATGCCGCGCCGCGCGCTCGCCGGACTGTTGACGCTGGCCCTCCTGGGGCCGGCCGCCGCGTCCTGCTCGGCCGCGCTGGCGCCGGCCGCGGCGATGCCGTCGATGGCCTGCTGCGCGGACCGCGCGGCCAAGAAGACCGCGCCGGTCAAGGCCGTCTGCTGCCGGACCG
>JAJXTZ010000053.1 GCA_021783355.1 bacterium
GCGGGGTCGACCTTCATCAGGTAGTAGGGGCAGGCGCTGCTGCTGCAGCCGCTGCCCTCCACGAAGCGCGTGCCGTCCGGGAGGACGGCCAGGCGGTCGGCGCTGAAGGCGGAGTAGTCGTCCGGCGTCACGCCCGGGGTGAAGGTGTCCGTCGTCACATGGGTCGGCTGGGGCTCGGCGCGCGAGACGGCGGGCAGGAGGGAGAGGAGCCCCGCCGCGAGGATGAGTTCCGCCGTCGCGTCCGCGCCTCCGCTCATCATTCCCCAAGCATAAAAGGTGTTCCGCCGCGAACGTCAACGGAAGGTCAACGGAGACCTTGCGGCAAGAGAATTCGGCCGAATCCTCGACGAAAGCCGCGTTGGTAAAAATATAGCAACTTGACGCGTCTTGCTTGACAGGAACGCCGGTCCAGCCGCGTTTAGGCCGCGGCCTTCAGGGCCGCGAAGCCGTCGGCCATCCGCGTGGGGGCCAGGCCGATCGCGGCAGCCAGGCGCGAGGAGTCCAGCGAGGTATCGCGCGGGCGGGGAGCGAGGAAGGCCTTGTCGGCGGCGCGGGTCGGGCGGACCAATTGCTCGTCAAAGCCGAAGGCGCGGCACAGCGCCAGCGCGGTCTCGAAGCGGGTGGCGCGCTCGGCCCCGGCCCAGTGGAAGACGCCCTCCAGGTCCGGGTCGGCCAGCAGGCGCAGGATCACCTCGGGCAGGCCGTCGCCGTCGGTGGGCGAGCGCCATTGGTCGACGAAGGCGCCGATGGGCTCGCCGCGGGACAAGGAGGCCCGCAGCTCGTCCACGAAGCAGGGGCGGGTCCCCATGGGGCGGCCGTACACGTTGGAGACGCGCAGGACCACGGCGCCGGGCGCGCGGGACAAGACCGTCTCCTCGGCCGCCAGCTTGGTGCGGCCGTAGACGGAGATGGGACCCACCGCGTCGTCCTCCCCGTACCAGCCCTTCTCGCCGTCGAAAACCAGGTCCGTGGAGAAATGGATCAGGCGCGCGCCGGACGCGCCGCACAAGCCCGCCAGGACGCGGGGCGCCTCCGCGTTGACCTTGCGGGCGAACTCGGGGTCGCGCTCGCAGGGGTCGGGCAGGGCCTCGGCCGCGGCGTGGACCACGGCGTCCGGGCACACCAGGTCGAAGGCCCGGCGCAGGGAGTCCGGCTCGGCCAGGTCCAGGCGGACCGCGTGTGGCCCCTGCGCCGTCCTGGAGGCCAGGGCCACCTTCCAAGAGCCCTCCAGCACGGGCGCCAGGCGCCGGCCGATGAAGCCGGTGGCGCCGGTCAGGAGGAGGGTTTTGGGGGTCATTTCGCGGCCTAGGTCCTTGGGCCCAGACGGGCCTGGGTGTTCCGCCTCAGGCGCCTGGACCGGGGTACGACTATACTCATTCCATGAGCCGCAAGACCATCGCCCTCGCCGCCTTCCTCCTGACCGTTGGGGCGCTGACCGCGTCCGCCGCCGCCATCGACAGCCCGGCCTATGACCAGGCCAAAGACCTGGCCGCGGGGCGAAGCTCGGCCGCTTCGATCTACGACGGCACCCCGGCCCGCCAGGCGGTGCGCGTGCAGGTCCAGGAGGCGCTGACCACCGGCGGTCTGACGCCCCCCGCCGCCATCCCTGCTCCCGAGAAGGGCACGGACCTCCTCGACGGAAGCGTCCCCTCCCCGGACGACGTCCAGGCCAAGGGCGGCCGCGTGAGCGGCGCGGGCCTGGGCTTCGCCGCCGGCGGCGCCGCCGCGGGCGCGCTGGGCGGCTGGCTGCTCGGCGGCCCCATCGGCGCCGTCATCGGCGCGGCCATGGGCTTCGGCATCGGGTTCCTGCTCTCCAGACTGCTGCGCTGACGCGACCAGATATCACGCGGGAAGGGCCGGCCTTCGGGCCGGCCCTTCCCAGTTTCTCGGACGCCTTGCGCCCTCCGCGACGACGGATTATACTTTCGCACGATGCCCCTCTTGAAACCGCCCCGGCTCCTCGCCGTCGTCCTCGCCTCCCTGTTCGGCGCCGCCTGCGGCGGCGGGGGCGGGGGTTCGGCGCCTCCTCCCGGCGGGGGCGGCGCCGTCTCCTGCCAGCAGACCGGCCAGGCCTGCAACACCAGCGGCGACTGCTGCGGCGTCCTGCTCTGCAACTCGAACAAGGTCTGTAGCGGCGGCTCCTGCCAGGACGCCGGGACCGCCTGCGCCGCTAGTTCCGACTGCTGCGGGACCATGACCTGCGTCAGCGGGGTCTGCGGCGGCGGCTCCTGCGTGGCCTCGGGCGGCGGCTGCACCGGCTCCAGCCAGTGCTGCGGTACCGACACCTGCGTGAGCGGCTCCTGTTCGGGCGGCTCCTGCTCGTCGCAAGGCTCGCGCTGCACGAGTTCCAGCCAGTGCTGCGGGACCTTGACCTGCTCCGGCGGGCTCTGCCAATAGCGCCCTAACGGGCGCCGAAGGCGCCGGCCAGCCCGGGCGCGGCGAAGGCCAGCGCACGCAGAGCCGCCGGGTTCTCGGCCAGCCAACGCGCCGCCTCGGGGCTCTGCGCCAGGCGCGAGATCGTCGTCGGGTCCGCCAGCGCCGCCTGGACGCCGGGGCAATCCAGGATCTTGCGCGTCATCGGGCTGGCCAGGAGCTCGCGGACCGCGGACGCGTCCCGCATCGCCGGGCTGGCCAGGAAGGCCATCACCAGCGCGGGGCGGCCGACGATGATTTTCGCCACGACGGGGCTGTTCAAGGCCACGCGCACCAGGGCCTCGTCCAGGTAGGCGTCCACGCGGCGGGGGTCTCGCAGGAAAGCGCGCAGGGCGCGGGGACTGCGCAGGGCGCTCTCGCCGAGCATGACCCGCATCGGCGCCCGCAAGAGGGCGGCCAGCGCCCGGCTGCGGCGGGCCCAGGCCACGCGCGCGGGGGGCGCGGCCGGCGGCACCGGCTCGCGGGGCGCGGCGGGGGCCGCATCCCCGGGGGGGGCGCCGAAGGACATCCCCGCCAGAGGGATCGGCAGAGGGGACGCCGGCGCGGCCACCGCGTCCCGGAGCTCGTCGTTCGCGGCGGGGGCGGGAGGGGCGGGCGTCGGACGGTCCAGGTCGAACGAATGGGCCGCCTCGGCCGTAAGGAAAGCGTCCTGGGGCCGGGACGAGGAGAACCAGGCGACGAAACCCGCGGCGCCGAGCAGTCCGGCGGCGCTGGCAAGGGCGAGGATTTTCCTCATCGTCACAGTGTAGCCCGGATCCCGGGACCGCGTCGGGGGTCTCAGGACGCAGAGCCGCCTAGGACCAAAGACCCAGCTCTTGACGGAATCATGAACGGCCGTTATATATGTAGGGTCGCCCCGAGGAAGCACCTCGCGCCCATGAAAGTCATCTCGCGCGTTTTGGCCGCCGCCGTCGCCGCCGGGCTCGCCCTGCCCGCCGCCGCGATGTTCTCCGCCGCCCCCCTGCCGGAGGATCGGCCGCTCGCGCCCGTGATCCTGGACCCGGGCCACGGCGGCCGCGACCTTGGCGCGGTGGCGCACGGCGTCGACGAGAAGGACGTCGCCCTGGCCGTCGCGCGCAAGCTCCGCGACCGCCTGCAGGGCGCGATGCCGGTGACGCTGACCCGGGACGACGACACCTTCGTGACCCTGGACCAGCGCGTGGTGGACAGCGTGGACTGGGACGGCGCGGTCTTCGTCTCCATCCATCTCAACAAGGTGCGCGACCGCAGCCTCCGCGGCGCCCTGGTCTACAGCTACGGCCCGGACCGCACCTACCACCCGCGCCGCCGCCGCCGCCGCCATCATCGCCTCGTCCCGCCGATGCCCGCCCCGCCGCGCATCGAGGCGCGCGAGGGAGGCGCCCTGGCCGGCGACATCGTCGCCGAGATGCGCGAGGACGGCTTCCGCGTGGCCCAGAAGCGCTCCGACTACTACGTGCTCAAGAACCCGGGCACCCCCAGCGTCCTCGTCGAGCTGGGCTACCTCAGCAACGCGAAGGAAGCCGCGCGCCTGAGCGACCCCGCCTACCAGGACCGCCTGGCCGACACCCTGGCCAAGGCCATCGGCCGCTACCGCGACGAGCGCGCGATGCGCGCCGAGACCGCCGCGCGCTGAAGCCCCCCGCCGCGCCCGGCGCGGCGTATGCTAACATCGGCCCATGCGCGTGCGCGTGCTGGTGACCGGCGGGACCTTCGACAAGGAGTACGACGAGATCCGCGGCGTCCTCCATTTCCGGCGCACCCATCTGCACGAGATGCTCCGCCTGGGCCGCTGCCGCCTGGACGCCCCGGTGCAGACCCTGATGCTCAAGGACAGCCTTGCGATGGCCGAGGCCGACCGGCGCCGCATCCTCAACGCCTGCCGGCGCGCCAAGGAGACGCGCCTGGTGGTCACCCACGGCACCGACACGATGACGGACACCGCCGCGTTCCTGGCCAAGCGCCTGGCGGGCAAGACCGTGGTCCTGACCGGCGCCATGCGCCCGTACCGCGTCGGCTCCTCGGACGGCCTCTTCAACCTGGGCTCGGCCCTGTCCTTCGCGCAGGTCCTGCCCCCGGGCGTCTTCGTGGCGATGAACGGCCTCGTCTTCCCGTGGGACCGCGTGCGCAAGGACCGCCGCCGCGGCATCTTCGTCGCCCGCCGCCGGTCCTAGGCCGACGGGGCCGAAAGGCCCCCGACGGACGGCGGATTCGCGCTACAATATGGTCATGAAGCTTCCCCTGCTCCTCCTGGGGCTGGCCCTCGCGGCCGCCCCGGCCCGCGCCGCCGGACTCAAGCTCCGCGGCGGTCCCCGCGCCGAGAACGCCCTGCGCCGCTTCGTGGAGACCAACCCCCGTCTGCGCGCCCGCCTGGCCGCGACCGCCGCGCGCCAGACCGCGTTCATGTCGCAGGCCCGCGACGCCGACCTGCGCGACTCCGTGGCCGACGCCCCCGCCCCCGAGACGCTCAAAAAGCAGCTGGCCGCGGCCTCCGGCGCGCGCCGCTGGGACCTGCTCTCCCAGCTGCCCGGCGTGGAGAAGCCCGCGCCCGTCTCCTGCCCGACGCTGTCCGAGTGCGCCGCGCCCGACCTGGCCGCGGAGGCCCCCGACGCCTCCGCCGTGTCCGAGTCCCTGCGCCGCCTGGTGCGCCCGTGGATGCTCCTCCAGCACGCGCGCCGTTCCGCGCTGGAGCTCAAGCCCCTGGACGGCCCCGGCGACGCCGTCCTCGCCGTCCGCCTGAAGGGCCGCGGCCAGCCCACGCTGACCTTGAACGTGACGCCCAACGCCTACGGCGGCTTCAAGGTCTGGTACGCGGAGCCCTTCGTCCTGGCCTCCCTGTACGGCCGGGAGCGCGACGCCGCCCTCTCCGGGCGCTAGAGGACGCCGCGCGCGGCGCGGTTTAGAAGCGCGCGACCAGCCCGAACTCCGGGCCGGAGATCGTGGACAACGGGCCGGTCAGCGCGCGCCAGCCGGCGCGCGCCTCCAGGGCCCCGAAGGACGCGCCCAGCGACGCCGACAGCTCGCCCAGCGGACGCCCGCCCGGGATCACGATGTCGGCCTCCGCCTCCAGGACCAGCGGGTTCTTGGGGAAGAGCGCGCCGCCCAGTCCCAGGCGCGGGCCGCCGGCCGTGGAGGCGCCGTTGAGGTAGGCCCCGCCCAGCACCCACTCCCAGAGCCCGCGCGGGCCGCGCGCCAGCTCGCCGCGCACGCCGCCGCCCATGTAGCGCAGGACCTTGGCGGGGGCGGGCAGCCGGTAATAGCTGGCGAAGGTCTCGAAGGACAGGTGGTTGGAGGAAGTGGCGCGGTAGCGCAGCCCCCAGCCGGTGCGGCCGCGCGACAGGGGCTGGGCGTCCAGCTCCACGCGCTGGAGGAAGTCGCGCTCGCCCTCGGGCCAGCCCCGCTGGCCGCCGTCGTACGGGTGCGGCGCCAGGCGCACGGGCGGACGGCCCAGCGAGTACGACAGCGGCAGAAGCGCCAGGTTGAGGGCGACCGCGCCGGCCGTGATCCCCAGGGCGTTGTCGACGCGGAAGAAGGTTCCGGCCTGCGCGGGGACCGCCAGCCCGAGGGCCAGGACCAGGACGGCTACGCGCCGAGCCGTTTGACCTCCTCTTCCTTGACCTGGACGGCCGCCTGCACGCGCTCCATGTCCGAACCGACCTTCTGGACGCGGTCGAAGTCCTCGTAGAGCTTGGGGTCGGACATCTCGGCGGCCAGCCGCTCCAGCTCCGCGTGCAGCCGCTCGAGCTCGGCCTGCGCCTTCTCCAGGGACTTCGCGCGGCGGCGCGCCTCCTTGGAGGCCTCGTAGCGGCTCTGCTCGGGCGTGAGCTCGGCCGGGGCGTCCTCGTCGCGGCCCTGCTCATGGGCGTCCTCGGCCAGCAGGTTGGCCTGCCGGTCGCGGAAGTATTGGAAGCCGCCGGGATAGAGCGTGACCTGGCCGCCGCGCACGTGCAGGACATGGGAGGCGATGGCGTCCAGGAAGTACACGTCGTGAGAGATCGTGCAGACGGTGCCCTCGAAGTCCTTGAGCGCCTCGACCAGGGCCTCCACGCTGGTCAGATCCAGGTGGGTGGTGGGCTCGTCGAGGAGCAGGACGTTGGGCGGGTCGAGCAGGAGCTTGGCCAACTGCAGCCGGCTCTTCTCCCCGCCGGAGAGGACCTCCACGGTCTTGAAGACGGCGTCGCCCGGGAACAGGAAGGTGCCCAGCACGGTGCGCGTGAAGAGGTCGCCGTTGAGGCGGCCGACGCTCGTCGCCTCCTGCAGGACCGTCTTCTTCGGGTCCAGCCATCCTTCCCGGTGCTGGGAGAAGTAGCCGACCTTCACGTTGTGGCCCACCACGCGCTCGCCGGAGTCCAGCGGGATCACCCCGCCCAGGACCTTGAGCAGCGTGGACTTGCCCGCGCCGTTGGGGCCGACGAAGGCCATCTTCTGCCCGCGCTCCAGCTCGAAGTTCAGGTTCGCGTACACCTTCGTCGAGCCGTAGGACTTGGACGCGTCCTTCAGGTAGAGCACGCGCGCGCCGGTGCGCGAGGGCTGGGGGAAGGTGATGGAGACCGCCTTGGACTCCGGCGGCAGCTGGAGGCGCTCGATCTTGTCGAGCTTCTTGATCACGCTCTGCACGCGCGACGCGGTGGAGGCGCGCGCGCGGTTGCGCATGATGAACTCCTCCATGTCGGCGATCTCGTCCTGCTGCTGCTTGTAGGCGGAGAGCAGGCGCTCGCGCGCCGCCTCGCGCTCGGCCAGGAAGCCGGCGTAATTCGCGCGGTAGATCTTGAGACGCCTCTCCTCCACCGCCACGATCGCCGAGCACACCGCGTCGATGAAGCCGCGGTCGTGCGAGATCAGCAGGATGGCGCCCTTGTAGCCCTTCAGGTACTCCTGGAACCACAGCAGGGTCTCGAGGTCGAGATGGTTGGTCGGCTCATCGAGCAGCAGCAGCTCGGGCTCGTCGACCAGCAGGCGCGCCAGCGCCGCGCGCATCGCCCAGCCGCCGGAGAGCTCGCCCAGCTCCTTGTCGAAATCCGCCACCTTGAAGCCCAGCCCCATCAGGATGCGCTTGGCCTTGGCCGTCAGGCGCCCGTCGGGGTCGGTGTGCGAGCCCAGCGCGGCTTCCAGCACCGTGTCCGGACCGATCGGCGGATTCTCCTGGGGCAGGTAGCCCTTGCGCGTGCCGCGGCGCCACTCGATGCCGCCGCCGTCGGGCTCCTCCTCGCCCAGCAGCATCTTGAAGAGCGTGGACTTGCCCGCGCCGTTGGGACCGACCAGCGCGTAGCGGTCGCCGGCGTTGAGCTGGAGCTCGGCGCCGTCGTAGAGGATCTGGTCGCCGAAGGATTTCTTGAGGCCGCGCACGGAGATCATGAACGGAGATTCTAGCTTTCCGGCGCGCCTCCCGTCGCGGGCCTTTAGGCCCCCCCGTCGAGCGCGCGGCGCAGGCGCGCCTTGGCGTCCTCGGACAGGCCGGGGCCGGACTCGGGGGGGCGGGCGGCGGCGGCGCCCAGGCTCACCGCGACGCCTCCGCGACCAGCCCGCCCTCGGCCAGGAAGGCGAAGAGCGCCGCCGCCCCGGCCTCGTCCAGTCCCGAGCCCGCCAGCGCGTCCGCCGCGGTCCGTCCCGCGGCCAGCGCCGCGAGCGCGGCGTGCTCGGGCGCGGAGAGCTCGCGCACGAAGACCGGGTTGCCGCCCTCCTTGTACAGCGCCAGGCGCTCAGGTCCCTCCCAGTCCGCGCGCGTCACCGGCGTCGCGTCGGCGCGGTCGCGCTTCCACAGCCCGTAGACGCGGTGGCCGAAGGAGAGCAGGACCAGCGGCCCGGCCAGGCGCAGGACCGAGTCGGGGCGCGCGGCCTTGGCCAGCGCGGCGGCGCTCAGGCCCGGACGCGGCGCGGCGTGGAAGAGCTCCTTGAACGCCCACTCGAAGCGCGCCAGGTCGCCCAGGAACGGGGCGGCCTCCGCGTCGGCGCGCGCGGCCAGGAAGTCGGGGAAGGTCTCCCCGTAGTCGGAGAGGTTGTGGGAGCGCGACGGCGTGCGCGCGACGAACTCCCGGCAGGCGGCGAGGAAGTCCTCGTCGCCCATCACGCGCCAGCAGGCCTCGAAGGTCTCGCCCAGGGCCTCGGTCAGCCGCGCCGGGTAGCCGCGGCGGTAGACCGCCACCGCCTCGGCGGCCGACAGGCGCCCCCCGCCCTCCACGGCGGCGACGAAGTCCGGGTCGACCGCGCAGGTCGCCGAGCGCACGAGGCCGCGCTGGAGCCGCTCAAGCCGTCCGGGCTTCACGGGCCTCCTCCTCGATCTCCGCCGCCTTGACCGCCTGCGCCTCCAGCGTCTCCCACGGCGGCAGCGCCTCGTCCCACTCGATCAGGACGGGCGTCCCCGGCATGCGCGCGATGGTCCGGCGGAAGAGCTCCCAGACGGGCGGCGTGGGCGCGCGCGAGTGCGTGTCGAATAGGAAGGTCCCCATGTCCGAGTAGCCGCCGAGGTGGATCTGCGCGACCAGCTCCGCGGGGACCGCGTCCAGGTAGTCCTCGGCCTTGAAGCCGTGGTTCTGCGCGCTGACGAAGGCGTTGTTGACATCCAGGAGGATGCGGCAGTCCGCGCGCCGCGCGACGGCGACCAGGAACTCCCACTCGGTCATGGCCGACTCGCGGTAGGAGAGGTAGCTGGACACGTTCTCCAGCGCGATCCGGCGGCCCAGGACCTCCTGCGCGCGCGCCGCGTTGCGCGCGACGGTCGCGACCGCCTCCTCGGTGTAAGGGAGCGGCAGGAGGTCGTGGACGTTGGACGCGTGCGCGCCGGTGAAGCAGAGGTGGTCGCTGATCAAGAAAGGCTGGACGCGCTCCGCCAGGGCCTTCAGGCGCTCCAGGTAGCCCGGGCGCGGTCCCTCCACCCCGCCGACCGACAAGGACACCCCGTGCAGGGCGACCGGATAGTCCTCGCGGACCTTGAGCAGGACCTCGAGCGGCCGCCCCCGCGAGTCCATGTAGTTCTCGGTCAGCGCCTCGAACCAGCGCACGCGCGTGCGCGGGCGCTCCAGCAGGCGCGCGTAGTGCGCGGAGCGCAGGCCCACGCCCGGAAACGGGGAGCCGTCCCGCGCAGGGCCGTCAGCCCTTCTTGAAGTCGCCGTGGCGCTCCTCGCACGCCGCGCGGGTCAGCGTGATCCAGCCCTGGCCCTTGCAGGAGTTCTGCCCCGCGCAGGAGTGGCCGGGCCCGCCGCAGGCGCCCTGGCCCTTGCAGGCGTTGACGCCGTGGCACTCGCCCGTCTCCGCGGCCGCCGCCGCGCCGCCCTTGCCCAGGTGCGCGCAGCCCGCCGCCATCGCGAGCGCCGCCAGGGCCGCCGTCGTCAAAGCCGTCTTCTTGTCCATGTTCCTCCGGTGCCGTGGTCCGAGGTGCGTCGAGGGTGAGTGCGCCGGCCCCCGCGGAAATGTCCTCCCATCAAACAACTGTCCGGCCGCCCCGTCGTCATCGCAGGTCGGCGGAGCGGTCGGCGGCGGCGCCGTAGCGGCGCAGGATCTCCGGCAGGGCGCGGGCCGAGGCCGCGGCGTCGAGCACCGCGCGCGAGCCGTTGGCGAACTCGATCACGTCGCGCCCATCCACCGGGTCCGCCGCCGCGGCCACGAGGTCCTTCATGTCCCCGATGGGCCGGCCGTTGAGCCGCGTGACCTCCATCAGCCCCCAGGCGTGGTAGCCGCGGTTGGTCTGGTCGGCCAGCACCTGGGCCAGCACGACGGGCTGGGTCAGTTCCGGCGTGGCCACGCCGTCGGTCTGCAGGTCGCGCAGGGCGAAGGTCCCCCCGCCGTGGGCGCGCAGGAAGTCCTCGGACAAGGGCATGAACACGAAGCCGCCCAGGATGAAGTAGCTGGGACGGACGTCGTAGCTCGGGCCCGGCACCAGGTCCACCAAGGGCTTCAGCGTCAGGTCCAGGTCCACGGTCTTGCCGTCGCGCACGACCTCGGCCTTCAAGCGGTCGCCGACCTGCCGCCGCGCGACCAGGTCGCCGAAGTCGATGCGCTCGTCGCCGCGCAAGGGCACGCTCCCGTTCTGGCCGATGCGCACGCCGTCCAGGCTGACGAGCACGTCGCCGGGCCGGATCACGCCCCAAGCCGACGAGCCGTACTCCACCTTGTTGACCAGCACGCCGGAGGCGTCGTCGGCCAGCCGGTAGGCCCGGCGCAGGGCCGGGTTCTCGGTCTCCTGCCAGACCACGCCCAGGGCGGGGATGCCGTCGTAGCGGCCGTCGGACACGTCCTTCAGGAACCGCTTGATGATCGGGACGGGGACGGCGTAGCCGATGTTCTCGGCGCCGCGGCTGACCAGGTGCTGGAACGCGATGCCGACCAGCTTGCCGTCCATGAACACCGGGCCGCCCGAGTTGCCGGGGTTGATGGCCGCGTCGGTCTGCACGGCCAGGAGCTTGCGCAGCGAGTGGGCGTAGGTCACCACGCCCACGCGCGAGACCACGCCCTCGGTGATGGACAAGTCCGAGCCGCCGGTGGGGAAGCCGTAGACGACCAGCTTGTCGCGCGGCGAGGGCAGGTCGCCCAGGGTGACGGGCTTGGTGCCCCGGAAGAAGGCCGGGTCGTCCACGCTGAGGAGCGCGGTCTCGCCGTCGTGCGCGACGAACTGGACGCGCGCCGTGTAGCTCTTCACGTCGCCGGCCTTGCGCACGGCGAGATAGGTGGCGTTGGCGACCACGTGGGCGTTGGTCAGGATCCGGCGCCCGGCCACGATCACGCCGGAGCCGCTGCCCTCGTCCTCGCCGCCGTACTGCCAGGGCTGCGCCCAGTCCGGCGCGCGCGACACGAACTGGATCTGGACGGTGGCGCGTCGCAGGGCCTCGTCGCCGGCGGCGCGCGCGGGAACGGCGGAGACGGCCAGGGGCAGAAGGGCCAGGAGCATGATCATGGAGTCATCCTAGCAAGCCGCGCGCGGGCGCGCCACGCCCCGGAGCCCGCGTCAAGCCCCCCCGGGCTTGACGAGTCCAGCCTGGGTCTTGCGCCCGCGGCCTTCTCCTGGTATATACCCGACACATGAAGAGCCTCGCGGTCCTCTTCTTCGCCGCCGTGAACCTGCTGTACGCCTCGGTGTTCGGCGGCCCCATCGACGGCACGGCCTGGGAGGTCAAGGTCAAGCAGGACGGCTTCTTCCACTGGACCTCCCGCCGCGAGACGCTGGTCTTCGAGCGCGGCCGGGCCGTGATCGCCGGCGAGATCGCCCGGGGCTACGACGCCGCGCGCTACGACGCCAAGAGCGACGACGCCGGCACCGCGTTCTCCGTGCGCCTGGACGGCGCGGACGGGCGCGCCCCGGTGGAATGGTCGGGCCGCGTGCAGGGCGGGCGCATCTCCGGCGTGGTGGTCGTCCGCGGGGCGGACGGGCGCGTCCTGCGCTACGTGTTCACCGGCGAGCGCAAGACCGGCTGAAGGCCGTGGCGAAGACCCGCATCGTCCTCCTGCACAAGCCCTACGGCGTCCTGTCCCAGTTCACCGCCGAGGGCGGCAAGCCCGGCCTCTCCCGCTTCGGCCTCCCCGCGGGCGTCTATCCCGCCGGCCGCCTGGACCACGACAGCGAGGGCCTGCTCCTCCTCACCGACGACGGCGGCCTGGCCCGCCGCCTGACCGACCCGCGCCGCGGCCACCCCCGCACCTACTGGGCCCAGGTGGAGCGCGCGCCCGACGCGGCCGCGCTGTCCAAGCTCGCCCGCGGCCCCGTGCTCGGCGACGGTCCCACGCGCCCCTGCCGCGTGGCGCTCCTGGCGGCGGAGCCCCCGCTGCCCCCGCGCGACCCGCCGATCCGGTCGCGCCTGAGCGTGCCCACCGCCTGGCTCGAGCTGACGCTGACGGAAGGACGCAACCGGCAGGTGCGGCGCATGACCGCCGCCGTCGGCCACCCGACCCTGCGCCTGGTCCGCTGCGCGATCGGCAACCTGCGCCTGGGTGGCCTTCCGCCGGGGAAGTGGCGCTGGGTGGACCGCCGCGAGCTGTAGGGCGCGCGCGCCGCGGCCAGCGTCAGCGCGGGCGCGGAGGCGGCGGCGACGGGGGCAGGACCAGGCGGAACTCGGTGCCGCGCTCCGGGTCCGAGGTGAAGGAGACGCGGCCGCCGAGGTAGCGCTCGCTCAGCAGCCTCATGCCGTAGGCGCCCAGCCCGCGCGACGGGTCCTTGGTGGAGAACGAGCGCTGGAACACCTGCAGCTGGACCTCGCGCGGCATCGCGCTGGGGTTGCGCACCCAGACCGACGCGCCGCCGTCCGGCTCGCGCGCGCAGCCCAGGGTCACCGTCGCGCCGCGCCGCTCCGCCTCCAGCGCGTTCTTGATCATGTTCCCGACCACCCGCGTCAGGAGGACGCGGGACGAGACGATCGCGACCTGGGGGGACGACGGGTCGAGGACCAGGCCGCGGCCCTGCGCCGCGTCGTGCGCGCGGTACACGCCGGCCAGCGCGGCCAGCAGCGAGCGGACCTCGCAGGGCCCGGTGTCCACGATCAGCTCGCCGACCTCGGCCGCGGCCAGGTCGCGCTGGGAGGCGAGCTCGCCGACCAGCTGCTCGGCCGACCGCGACAGATCCGCGGAGAACGCGCGCAGCTGCTCCGGCCCGGCCTGCGGCAGGAGCTCGGCCAGGCCGCGCACCGCGCCCACCATGTTCAGCGCGTCGTGGAAGAAGACGCGCTCCAGCGCGCGGCGCCGCTTCTCGTTGGCGATGTCCAGCGCGGCCGTCAAGAGGAAGTCCTCCCCCTCCAGGACGAACGGCGTGGTCCAGACCATCAGGTCCAGCGAGCGCGCCGGGTCCAGAGTGCTGATGCGGCACTCGCGCGCGCCGGGCCGCCCGCTCAGCGCGTCGAGCTGGGCGTTGGCCGTCCCGCACAGGGAGCAGCTCTGCGTGGTCCCGCAGCCTCCCGCGGCGCCGGAATGGACGCAGCCGGCGGCCTCGCCGAAGCGGCGCCCGAGCAAGGCCTCCGCGGGGCCGCCCAGCTTCTCCTGGGCCGCGCGGTTGGCGCAGACGATCTGACGCTCCTTGTTCAGGAGCACCACCATCACCGGCATCGCGTCCAGCAACGCGCGCAGCAACGGGGCGCCGGAAGCGAGCCGGTGCTGGCGCAGGACCTCCTCCCGGGAGGCGCGCTCCGCGGGAAGGAAACGGCAGACCGGCCGGTCGGGCGTCATGACGGGCCCCCCCTTCAAGTCCCGTTGCAACAAAAGCACCCGAGGTGGGGCCGGCGTCAGGACCTTAGCCCGGAGCGTAGGTCCTCCAGGCGGCGGCGGTAGGCGTCCGCGTCGCCGAAGTCCAGGAAGTCCTTGTAGCGCCCATGCGCGCCGGCCAGGCCCGAGCGGTCCACGACGATGTAGCGCGAGCGCTCCACGCGCGCGATGCCGTAAGCGCGCAGGCAGGTCCTCTGATACACGAAAAGCCAGGCGTCGAGCAGGATCAAGGGGACGATCAAAGAGTAGATGACCGGCGCCACCAGGAGGCTGGGCAGGGGCGCCGCCAGCAGGAAGGCCACCCAGCCCTGCCGCGCCGCCTTCAGGCGCTCGCCCACCTCGCGCTCGAAGGCCGCGCGCCCCTTCTCCAGGCGATAGCGGAACTCGCGCCGCTTGGCCGCGAGCTCGGCCTCGAGCTCCGCCTCGAGAGCCCCCTCCAGCTCCGTCATGCGGGCCAGGATCCTCTCGGCGTTCGCGTTCATGAGCCCCCCGGACGGAGACGGCGGCCGCGGCAAGGCTCAGGAGGGCAACGACTGGGCCGTGGGGGGGGAGCCCGGCGTCAGCGCCGGAAGCGCGGGCCGCCGCGCGGGATCACGCGGCGGATGCGGAACTTGGAGGAGGGGCGGGCCTCGTAGGAGTGCAGGCGCGGAGGCACGCGGTACGCGAAGCCGTCCAGCGCCTTGCGCGCGATCTTCTGGCCGGTGAAGGCCTCGATCGACGGGATCAGGCGCTCCTCCTCGAAGGAGACCAGCGTCACCGCGTCGCCCTGCGCGAACGCGCGCCCGGTGCGGCCGATGCGGTGGACGTAGTCCTCGGCGTGCTCGGGCACGTCGTAGTTGACCACGTGCGAGACCTCGGGCACGTCGATGCCGCGCGCGGCCAGGTCGGTGGCGACCAGGATGGTGCAGCGCCCCTCTCGGAAGTCCTCCATCGCCCGGTCCCGCTCCTTCTGCGACAGGTCCGAGTGCAGGACGCCGCACTTGATGTCGCGGCGGTCCAGGCAGTGCGCGACATAGTCGGCGCGGGCCTTGGTGCGCGTGAACACGATGACCGAGTCCACGCCGTCGGACTTGACGATGGCGGCCAGCAGCTCGCCCTTCTGTCCCTCGGTGACGGGGAACAGGGCCTGCGTGACCGAGGTGGCCGTCGAGCGCGGGCGGTCCACCTCGACGCGCACCGGCTCGCGCATGAACTCGTTGACCACGCGCTCCACCTCGGGCGGGATCGTGGCCGAGAACATCAGCGTCTGGCGCGACGCCGGGAGCAGCTTCATGATCCGGCGCACGTCGGGCATGAAGCCCATGTCGAGCATCCGGTCGGCCTCGTCCAGGACCGTGACCTTCACGTCGCGCAGGTGCAGGTCGCCGGAGCGCAGGAGGTCCAGCAGGCGGCCGGGGGTGGCGCAGACCACCTCGGCGCCCTTGCGCAGCGCGTCGCGCTGGGTGGTGAAGCTGGCCCCGCCGATGATCAGCGCGCACTTGACCGGGGAGAATTTGGCCAGCTCGCCGACGGCCTTCTCCACCTGGGTGGCCAGCTCGCGCGTGGGCACCAGCACCAGCGCGCGCACGCGCGGGCCGCCCTTGTGCGGGTCCTTGTCCCGGTCGTCGAGCAGGCGCTGCAGCAGCGGCAGGGTGAAGGCCAGGGTCTTGCCGCTGCCGGTCTGCGCCGAGCCGATCACGTCCTTGCCGGCCATCGACTCCGGGAGGGACTTCTCCTGGATCGGAGTGGGGACCTCGTAACCGAGGGCCTTGATGGCGTCGAGTAGTTCGGGACGCAGCCCGAGGCGGGTGAATGGCATGTCCTGATAGTCAGTATAGCAATCTTCGGCCGCCTTTCTCCATAGGTCCTTTCCCCGCGCGGCTCTAGGCCTCCAGGCCCACGACCGCCCGGTCCGCCGCGGATACACTGGTCGCAGATGAGGCGCCTCCTGGCGTCGGTCGCCGTCCTTCTCCTCCTCGGCGCTCCGCTGCGCGCCCAGACCGTGCGCGTCGTCCCGGCCGAGTTGACGGCCCTTCCCGCCCTCCCGATCGCGGCCGCCGCGCCCGACTCGGCTCTCCCGGCCCCTCTTCTCGCCGCTCCCGCCGCCTCGCTGCCGTCCGCCGTCCTCGCCGCTCCCGCCGCTCCCGCCGCCGCCGTCGCCGCTCCCCCCGCCGCCGCCCCCGCCCTCCCGGCTCCGGCCGC
>JAJXTZ010000216.1 GCA_021783355.1 bacterium
GCACGGCCCCCGCCTCGCGCGACCGGGCGGGGCCGTCCAGCGCGGCCCGGCGCGCGGCCCCGAAGCGCGCCGAGCGCCCCAGCGACTGGAGCTCGCCCAAGAATCCCAGCAGGGCGGCGCCGGGGGTCGGCACGGCCGCTACTCGACGCTCGCCTGCCGGTCGGCCGGGACGGCCTCCCCCTTCGGCGGGTTCGGCAGCAGGGAGAGGGCCGCGTCGTAGCGGCGGCGCAGGCGGGCCAGGCGCTCGACGCGGCGGTCGATCTCGCGCGCGGCCGCGCGGTCCGCCGGGGCGCGCGCGCCCTCGGCGCGGTCGAGCAGCTCCCCGCCGCGGTCGAGCATCTCGCCCGCCCGGCCCAGGTCGGCCGGGGACGGCGCGGCCAGCACGCCGCAGACGGACTCGCGCACGCGGCCGGCGTAGACCGCGGCGATCTTGTCGCCGTCGCCCATCAGCACGCGGCACAGCTCCGAGCCGCCGCACCGGGACGGGTCCTTGCCCCGGTAGGCCCGCACGTAGCGGTCCAGGGCCACGTAGCGGTTGTAGAGCAGGCCCGGAAGGCCGTTCTGGGTCTTGCCCACGTCCGCGTCGCGGCTGTAGCGGGCGAACTCGTTGATGCAGGCCGGGACGGTCTCCGGGCCCATGTAGCGCGGGACCAGCTTGCGGCACATCTCGGCGGGATGGTCCACGTTGCGCGCGATGACCCCGCAGATGGCGACGCCGTCGTCGCCGTCCATGTGCGGGTAGTCGTGCGCGACCGAGCGGCGGCAGATCGACTCGAAGCGCCCGTTCTCCGTGGTCAGGGCGTTGGCCGCGGCCATGTCCCAGTACCACTCGCGGCAGCCCCACGGCGCCGTGCGGTGGATGCCGAAGTACTCCTTCTGCAGAGGCGCCATCTTGTCGCAGACCTTGGGGTCCATCGCCGCGTACGCGCGGTACTGGTGGTAGGTCATCAGGTCGCCGATCACCTTCGGGGTGATCGCGTCCAGGTCCGGCTTCGCGATCTTGCCCGCGGAGACCCGGTCCAGGAAGCCCTGCACGGTGAAGTCCTTCTCGCAGCGCTTGAGCGCGCCGCCGGCCGGCGTCTCCTTGGACGCCACGGAGTCCAGCAGGCCGCCGGCCTCGCCGAGCAGGCGGTCGGCGGCGGCCAGCGTGGCCGGGCCCTGCTCCCGCGGGGCGAACAGGCCGCGGCAGCGGTCGGCCGCGGCGATCAGGGGGCGCGCCGCCGCGGCCGCGGCCTTGAACGCGCCGCCGCCGCCGGCCTCCCGCTCCAGGGCGATCGCGTCGGCGAAGGTGTCCTGGAGGCAGTCGGAGGCGAGGCTCAGGTCGGGCCCCGGCGCGGCGCGCGCGGCCTCCACGTTCTCGCGCATCGCCACCGCGTTGGCGGCCAAGGCCTTGCGGTCTTCCTTCTTAAGGTCGTACTCCAGCATCCGCGCGCGCTGCGCGTTCCACAGGACGGCGACGCGCGCCGTCGGGGCCGGCGTCTCGACGGGCAGGACCGGGAGCTCCACGGGGGTCTGCGGGCTGGTCAGCGCGTTCAGGAAGGCCAGCAGGTCCGTCTTCTCCCCGTCGGTCAGGCCCAGGGGCTTGATCAGCGGGTCGCGCCCCTCGGGGTCGTCGCCGCCGCGGTTGTAGAACTCGATGACGTCGCGCAGCGTCGCGAGGCTGCCGTTGTGCATGTACGGGCCGGTCAGGGCCACGTTGCGCAGCGGCACGGTCTTGAAGGCGCGGTAGTCGTCGGCGTCCGGGGCCACCGCGTAGCGGCCGGTGTCCTCCACGCCGGGGGTGGGCTTGACCCCTGTGTTGTGGAAGTAGGCGTTGGACAGGCCCGGGCCGGTGTGGCAGAGGATGCAGCGGCCCTTGCCGGTGAACACGATCAGGCCGCGCTGGGCGGACGGGCTCATCGCGTTCGGGTCGTCGCGGAACCGGTCGAAGGCGGTGGGGCCGGGACGGATCGTGGACACGAAGCTGGCGATCGCCTTGGCCAGGTTCTCCGGCGTGACGCCCGACAGCCCGAAGACGGACACGAAGCGGTTCGAGTACTCCGGGATGCGGTTGAGCTCGCGCACGAGGGTCTGCGGGTCGCGGTTCATCTCCAGGCGCGACTGCAGGGCCGTCAGCGTCGCCCCCTCCAGCGTCGAGGCGCGCCCGTCCCAGAAGAAGCGGTGCTGCTCGTTGTGGACGTTCAGCAGCGACGGCGTGCGCCGCGCCAGCTCGATGCCGTTGATGCCGCGCGCGCGCGGCAGGCCGTCGCGCCAGGCCAGGGACGGGTTGTGGCAGGAGGCGCAGCTCATCGTCTTGTTGCTGGACAGGCGCGGGTCGAAGAAGAGCTTGCGGCCCAGCTCCACCATGTCGGCGGAGTCCGGGGGCTGCTTGTCGAGCAGGAGGAAGAAGCCGGCGTCCACCTTGTTCAAGGCCCGGCGCGCCCGGGACTGGGCCGGCGTCGGGGCGGCGCCCTGGCGGTTCTTGTCCAGCAGGAGGAAGAAGCCCGCGTCCACCTTGTTGAGGGCCCGGCGCGTCTCCTCCGGGGGCGGGGCGGCGGAGGCGTTCTTGTCGAGGAGCAGGAAGAAGCCCGCGTCCACCTTGTTCAGGGCGGCCTGGACCTTCGCCGCGTCCGGAGCCTTGCCGTCCGCCGCGCGCGCCGGGAGCGGCGCGAGGGCGATCGCGGCGCAGAGCGCCGCCGCCAGGATGGACCTCATGGGTTTGTCGCCTCCGCTCATTGACGCCGTATTCGAGAAGTGTAGTGCCGCCGGAACCCTTTGTCAATGGCGCTCCCGGGACGCGCGCGGGGCTTGTCGAAACGGCCTTGCGCTGATAAACTACACCCACCGCGCACCCTCGGAGGCCCCTCATGAACGCCGCCCTCTTGCTGACCCTCGTCGTCGCCGCCGCGCCCGTCCGCGCGCAGGACGCCGCCGCCGTCTCCACCGCCGCGATCGAGAATTCCACCGGGACGGAGGTGCCGGCCGCCGACCAGCAGCCCAACGACGCCGGCGTCCAGCCCTACGGCCTGAAGAACTTCGACGAGATGCTCAAGGCCGACCTCAAGCAGATGAAGGACGACCTGAAGCTCACCACGCGCGCCTACGACGACGAATACGACGCGCGCCGCAAGCTGGAGACCTCGCAGTTCAAGGCCAAGCTCAAGTTCCTGCGCCGGATCTACGACGAGAAGATCGATTTCCAGAAGGAGGAGGTCGGGCGCTGGAAGGGCTTCGTCGAGACGCTGCGCACCGTGGAGCCCGCCGAGCGCGGCACCCAGAAGGTCCTCTTCGACCAGGCCGCCCTCGCCCGCCACGCCGACTTCGAGAAGAAGATCCAGACCGAGAGCAAGGATTTCATGGACGCGCAGAACCAGGAGCGCGACCAGTTCTGGGCGGGCGTCCAGGAGAAGAACAAGAAGCGCGAGATCGAAGCGCGGGAGCACATGAACCGGTGGGGCGCCCCTCCCGCGATGCGCTGAGGCTGGCGACGCTCGCCGCCTTGGCCGCCGCGGGCGGCGGGTGCGCCGCCGCGCGCCCCGGCGCCGCCCC
>JAJXTZ010000217.1 GCA_021783355.1 bacterium
CTTTACGCCTAGTAATTCCGAATAACGCTCGCCACCTATGTCTTACCGCGGCTGCTGGCACATAGTTAGCCGTGGCTTATTCGCATGGTACCGTCAGACCCTTGCGGGATTTCGTCCCATGTAAAAGAGGTTTACGATCCGAAGACCTTCGTCCCTCACGCAGAGTTGCTGGATCAGGGTTTCCCCCATTGTCCAAAATTCCCCACTGCTGCCTCCCGTAGGAGTATGGCCCGTGTCTCAGTGCCATCGTGCCCGTCCGCCCTTTCAGGCCGGGTACCCGTCGTAGCCTTGGTGGTCTATTACACCGCCAACTAGCTGATGGGCCGCAGGCTCCTCCTTCAACGATCCTTGCGGACCTATCCTTCCCAAGAGATGCCTCTCGGGAAGAGTACGGCGTATTAGCCAACCTTTCGGTTGGTTATTCGCCATTGAAGGGAAGATTGCCTACGTGTTACTCACTCGTCTGCCGCTAGACTACCAGTTGATGTAATCTCAAGTAGTCCCGCTCGACTTGCATGTGTTATGCACTCTGCCAGCGTTAATTCTGAGCCAGGATCAAACTCTCCATTAAAGCTTTCGGCGTTTTGCCAGGTAAGGATACCCGGCGACTCCGCTTTACGCCTAAATGAAGAAGAATTGACTCTTCTTTGCTCTTGTTGTTCCTCGACCCGATCAAGCTGCGAAGCCCGTTCGGATCTGAAACACACACCTTAATAATTCCTTACGCCCTCTCTCCGGGGAGGAGAGTAGGGCGCCCATTCGCTCGCAAAAACCGATTGTCAAAGAGCAAAAAACTTGGCCTGGCTTCTTGCTTCTTCTCAAGAAGCCCGGGCAAATTTACTTTGCCGCTGGACTGCGATTCTCATCGCAGCCGAACGAGTGAAATTCTAGCACAGGTTCCGGAAAGTGTCAACGATATTTTTTCCGCGGATTCATCCCGCGCGTCCCGCAAGGGCGATTTCTCGACGGAGAACTCGATTTTTCTCGCGGCGAATTATTTTCGAAAATAACGCTTGACGCCGCGCGCGCCATGCACGCGAATTTTCAAAAAAGGCGCGGGCGCGCGCGTCAGGGCTCCAGGATCACGTCCGGACGCGGCGCGATCTTGAGCGTGGAAAGGTCGTGCGCGGGCACGATCACCAGGCGCGGCACGGCTTGCGCGGCCAGGCGCATCGCGCGCGCGTTCCACGCGAAGCTGGACACGTCCACCACGAAGCGGCGGTCGGGCAGGGCGTCGTCGTAGACGTTGTCGTAGACGAAGGCCGCCGGCCCGGTAAGCAGGACGGGCCCGGAATCAGTGTTGACCCACATCCCGATGCCCCCGGCGGCGCCCCCATCCAGGTCCACCAGGATCACGGTGCCGTCCTTGAACAGGTCCACCGCGTGCGCGAAGGGCCCGTAATGGGGCGTCCCCGAAAAATCGATCAATTTCAATCGTTCCTCGGGAACGAAGGCGTGGAGATCGGGGATGCCGGCCTCCAGAGGGCGCTTGCGCCCGCTGTACCAGGCCTCGGAGGAGATCACGACGGTCGCGTTCGGGAAGGACCCCGCCCGCCCGACCCACTCGGGCGCCAGGGCCGGCAGCACGACGGTCTTGACGTCTCCGGGCTGGACTCCCAGACGGAGCAGCTGGGAGACGAGGTCGCGTCCCTTGGAGCGAGTGAAAGGCGACAGGGCCGCGCCCCGGACGCGCTTGGCCCCCAGGCCGCCCAGGTCCTCGGGCAGCCCGGCGCCGAACAGCACGGGCCCCTGACGGGGATGACGGATCAGGAAGGCCAGGATCGGAGGCTTGAGGCGCGCCTCCGGGCTCTTGAGCTCGGACAGCATGTTGCCGCGCACGCGGCCGTGACCGACGACGAGGACGTCCACCTGCACGCCGTCCACGCGGCGATCGGCGATGAGCCGGGCGCCGAAGACGGGGGAGGGATCGCGCTGGGGGCGCAGGACGGGCCGCGGCGCGCTCTGGCCCGGGGCGCCGGGCGGGACCAGGCCCAGCTCGGTGAGCTGCGCGCAGCCCGCCAGCGTCAGGGCGGCGAGCGCGGCGCCGAGGGCCGCGGCGGCCCTCAACGCGCCCTCACCGTCAGGTCGAAATAGGCACGGGGGCGGACGCTCTGCGCGACCGCCTCGACGAGGAGCAGGTGCTCGAGGATCTCCTCCTGCGCCTCGGCGGCGGCGGGGACGCGCGCCAGGTCGGCGGCGTGCTCCTCTTTCTCCTTCATGATCCGGGCGATCTTCTCGCGCACCTCCTGGAGCGGGATCGGCGCGCCGGAGGCGCGAACGCCCGGGGGCGGGAGATCGCCGAGGCGCCGCAGACGCGCGAGCAAGGCCCGCGCGCGGTCGAGCGGCAGGGTGAAGGAAAGCTGCTGGACCCGGTCGCGCCCGCTGCCCGCGAAATCGCCCAGCGGCGCGGTGAAGGTCCCGTCCTCCGTCTTCACGGCCGCCTCGACCGCCGGCAGGGCGCGGGCGAAATCCTTCACGGTCAGCGTCCCGGACCAGAACTCCTTGTACGGCGCCGTCGAGTAGGTCTTGAACCAGTACGGCGGGCCGGAGCGCGGCGCGCCCGCGGACGGCGCCGGACGGGCGGCGACCGCCGGGGCGGACGCGGCGAGGAGGAAGGCGGCGAGCGCGGCTCGCGAGCGGCTCATGCCGCTTGTTCTACAAAATACGGCTCAGCGGCGGGAGAGAGAGCGCGCGCGGCGGATCACTCCGCGCGAGTACTTCCGGAAGGCCGCGCGTCCTTCCGGGGCGGACAGGGCCTTCAGGTCCCGCTCGTTCCAGGCCTCGGCGTAGGAGATGTCGCGCAGGCGCCTCTCGACGGGCTCGACGTCGTCCTGCAGGAACGAGCGCACGGCCGCCTCGGGCTTGCCCTCGGCGCGCATCGCGTCCACGACCCGGAGGGCTTTGGCGAGGTCCCGTTCGGCGCGGCGGCGGCCGCGTTCCGACTTGGCGAGCTCGGCCTTGAGCCAGTCCGCGTAGGACTCGATGGTCCCGCCGTGAAGCAGGCGGTTGGTGGAATACTGCTTGCCCAGCCACGCCAGGAACCCGTCGGTGTCCCGGCGCAGGCGGCGGCGCGCGTCCGCCGCGAAGCTGCCGCGCTTGGGCTCGATGCCCAGCTCGCTCCACACGCGGCTCTCGACGGTGTAGGACTCCACCTCCATCTCCAGCGCGTCGGCCGGGAGGTTCTTGTCTCGCTGGAGGACGTGCTGAAGCTCGTGCGCCAGGATCGGCGCGGACTCCTCCGGCGGGAGGCGGCGGTGGGCCGCGTCCATCACCAGCAGGTCGGAGTCGTAGCGGAACTCGCCGTTGTTGGAGATCGGCCTGATCAAGATCAGCGTCGGAGAGCCGCGCCTCTCCTGGAGGCGCGCGATGTCGCGCAGGATGCGGCGCCCGGTGCGCGTGCGGCCCAGCGCCGCGGCCGCGGCGGACACCCATTCCGCGTCGGCGGGATCGACCGACTTCAGCCCGGCGACCGGCGCGGCCGCCGCCGGGACGGCCGCCGCCGCGGGGACGGCAAGCGGCGCGGCC
>JAJXTZ010000218.1 GCA_021783355.1 bacterium
CAGGGTGTCGCCGTCGCGGCGCCCCAGTCCGCCCCCGCCGTCTTCGCCCGCGCGCCGCGCGCGCGGGCCCTCGCCGTCCTCGCCCTCTCCGCCTCGCCGCAGGCCCCGCCCGGGGCCGTGCGCGGCCTCTCGCCTCCTCGCGCCTAGCGATCCCGCTGGGCCGTCGCCGTTCGCGTCATCGAGGAGGAATCGTGAGAGTCTGGCTTGCCGTCTTGCCGTTCGTCGCCGCGCTCATCCGCGCCGTCCCGGCGTCCGCCGCGTCCGGGGACGCCGCCGCTTTCGAGGCGAGCCTGGCGCGCGGGGCGGGATTGGAGCCGCTGCCGCAGGCCGCCGACGCCGCGCGCCTCCAGACGCGGGCGCTACTGGCGGCGCCGCTGCGCGCGGCGGACGCCGTGCGCCTCGCGTTCCTCAATAACCCGGACCTGCGCGCCCGGTTGGAGGAGCTCGGCGTCGCGCGCGCGCGGGCGGTACAGGCGGGCCTGCCCACGAATCCGTTCGTTCATTTCGCGCTGCGCGCGCCGTCCGGCGGCGGCGCCGCGCGGACGGGGCGGGAGTTCGGCGTGAGCGAGGAGTTCCTGGAGCTGGCGAGCCTGCCCTTGCGGCGGCGCCTGGCCTCGGGCCGCTACGAGGCCGCCCGTCTGGAGCTCGGCCATGCGGTGCTGGGCCTGGCGGCGCGCGTCGAGGAGGCCTATGACGCCGCGCAGGCCGCCCAGGCGCGGCTGAAGGCGAGGCAAGACCAGCTGCAGGCCCTGACGGCCGCGGGCCTCCTGGCCGCCGGACAGCGCGCGGCGGGCGACGCCAGCCGCCTCGACGAGCTGCGCCGGCGCGCGGCGCGGGAGGAGTCGGCGTTGGAGGTCGACCGCGAGCAAGCCGCCGCGACGGTCGCGCGCGAGCGCCTGAGCCTGCTCATGGGCGTGCAGGACGAGGGGGACTGGACGCTGGCGCCGGCGCCGCCCCTGCCCGCCGTCGACCCGCCCCTGCCCGAGCTGGAGGAGACGGCGCTGAACCGGCGCTGGGACCTGGAGGCGGCGCGGCGCGAGCCGGCCCTGCTCGGCCGCGCGCTCGCCTTGAGCCGCCTGCGCGCGGTGGGCGGCCTTTCGCTCGGCTACGACAGCGAGAAGGACCTGGACGGCAAGTTCGGCCAGGGCCCGGCCGTCGAGTGGAGCGTGCCGCTCTTCGACCGCGGACAGGCCCGGCGCGCGTCCCTGCGCGCCCGCTCGCGCGCGGCCGCGGCGCGCCTGGAGGCGCTCTCGGCGCGCGTGCGCTTCGAGGTGCGTGCGGCCGACGCGGAGCTGGTGCAGGCGCGCGCGCGCGTCGAGGGCTACGACGCGCGGCTTCTGCCCCTGCGTGCGCAGATCCAAGAGGAATCGCTCAAGCGCTACGACTTCATGCTGGCGGGCGCCTACGATCTGCTCGCCGCACGCCGCGAGGAGCTCCAGGACGAGCTCGGCCGCATCGGCGCGGCGCGCGACTATTGGACGGCGAGGGCGCGGCTTAAGCTGGCGACGGGGGGGGCCCTGCCTCCGACCGCCGCCTCGGGGGGAGGGAAGTGATGATCCGAGCGATCTTGATTCTAGCGGCCGTCTGGGCGGCCGCGGCGCCGCCGGCGGCCGGGGCGCCGCCCGCCTACACCCCGGTGGTCACGCCGAACGGCGCGACCCTTCCGTGGAAGATGGAGGACGGCGTCAAGGTGTTCCATTTGACCGCTGAGCCGGTCGAATGCCGCATCGCCCCCGGCATGACGGGGCGCTGCTGGGGCTACAACGGCCGCACGCCGGGCCCCACGATCGAGGCCGTGGAGGGCGACCGGGTGCGCATCCTGCTGACCAACAAGCTGCCCGAAGCGACTTCGATCCACTGGCACGGCGTCCTCGTACCCAACGGCATGGACGGCGTGGGCGGGCTCACCCAGCCGCACATCCAGCCCGGCGAGACCTACGCCTACGAGTTCACCCTGCGCCAGCACGGGACCTTCATGTACCACCCGCACACCGACGAGACCCAGCAGATGGCGCTGGGCATGGAGGGCTTCTTCATCGTCCATCGGCGCCCGCCCGCCCGGCGCGTCGACCGAGACTTCGCGATCTTCCTGCACGAATGGGATTTCGAGCCGGGCGCCGCCTCGCCCAACCCCGCGACGATGACGGACTTCAACACCTTCACCTTCAACGGCCGGGCCTACCCGGGGACCGCGCCGCTGGTCGTCCGCCTGGGCCAGCGCGTGCGCATCCGCTTCGCCAACCTGGGCATGGACAGCCATCCCATCCACCTCCACGGCTACCGCTTCAAGGTGACGGGCACCGACGGCGGCGACATCCCGCCCTCCGCGCAATGGCCGGAGACGACGGTCAACGTGCCCCCGGGCGAGACGCGCACGATCGAGTTCACGGCCGGCGTGCCCGGCGACTGGGCCTTGCACTGCCACAAGAGCCACCACGCGATGAACGCGATGTCGCACGATGTGCCCAACATGACCGGCGTCGACCAGTCCTCGGCGGCGGCCCTGATCTCGCGCCTGGTGCCGGGCTACATGCCGATGGGGCAAAACGGGATGGGCGACATGCAGGAGATGGCCGCCGCGATGGGCGGGCCGGCCAACACCCTGCCGATGATGACCGGCGAAGGGCCCTTCGGCCCGGTCGGGATGGGCGGCATGTTCACCATCCTCAAGGTGCGCGCCGGCCTCAAGGACTACCGCGACCCGGCTCCCTACCGCGCCCCGGCGGGCACGCGCGCCTGGCGCGTGAGCGGCAGCGCGGCGCGCGCGAAGAAGGCGGAAGGCGGGCTGGACATGAAGGGGATGGAGATGGGCAAAATGAAAATGGACGGACAGGAGAACCCTCGATGAGCCTTTGGAACGCGGCGGCGGGCGTCGTGATGCAATACAAGATTCACCCCATCCTCGTGAACTTCACCGCGGCCCTGGTGCCGGTCTCCCTGGCCGGCGACGCGCTGGGCCGCTGGAACGGGGACGACGCCCTGACCAAGACGGGCGCCTGGACCCTCTTCTGCGCCGGCGCGGTCACGCCGCTGACCGCGCTGACGGGCTGGCTCTTTTGGATGAGCGACGACGTGGGCTCGCGCGGCATGATGATCCACAAATGGCTGGGCACGGCGCTGGCGCTACTGGTGCCGGCCCTGGCCCTGTGGCGGGCCCGGTATTACCGCCGGGACCGAAGGCTGGGCGCGCTGTACCTGGCGGCGGCGGCCCTCGTCGTGGCGGCGCTGGTTTATCAGGGGAGCCTCGGCGGCGCCCAGGTCTTCAAGGACATGTAAGTCGGCATATTCGTTGCATGGATAAAAACGATGCTGCGACGCGCGCTCGCCGGACTGCTGACGCTGGCCCTCCTGGGGCCGGCCGCCGCGTCCTGCTCGGCCGCGCTGGCGCCGGAGGCGGCGGCGCACGACTGCTGCGCGCCGCGCCCGACCAAGGCGCGCCGGACGGATCCGCCGGCCTGCTGCCGCTTCGCACCCGGGGCCGCCGCCGACGCCGCCGTCCT
>JAJXTZ010000054.1 GCA_021783355.1 bacterium
GACGGCCCGCCACCCCCCCGCCGGAGGCGCCGCCGGCCCCGAGCGAGGACCGCCTGGTCTGGCTCCAGCGCCTGTCCACCGTGGGCCAGATGATGTCCGGCGTCCTGCACGAGGTGCGCACGCCGCTCAACACCGTGATCCTCACCGTGGAGCACGCCCAGCGCGTGCTGGAGCGCGGCGGAGACCCCTCCGAGCAGCTGAGGACCGTGGCGCGCGAGGCCGACCGCGCGGTGGAGATCCTTTCCGAGATGCTGGACTTCGCCAAGCCGGCGGCGCTGGACCTGCGGCCGCGGGAGCTTAAGTCCCTGCTCGACGGGGCGCTGGACCCCTTGAAGATCCGGTTCGACGAGCGCGGCGTGACGATCGCGATGAGCGTCCCCGCGGGCCTGCGCGTGCTGGCCAGCGAGCGCCACCTCCACCAGGTGCTGACCATCGTCCTCATCAACGCGCTGGACGCGATGGCGTTCGGCGGGCGCCTGGAGGTCGCCGCCGCGCGCGCGGACGGGACCGCCCGGCTGACGCTGACCGACACCGGCGTCGGCATCGAGCCGCAGGCCCTCGCGCGCCTGTTCCAGCCCTTCGCCACCGGGCGCCCCGCCTCCGGCGGCACCGGGCTGGGTTTGAACGTCGCGCGCTGGATCATGGCCAAGCACGGCGGGGACGTGGCCATCTCCAGCCCCGGGATCGGCAAGGGCACGACGGTCGCCCTGACGCTGAAGCTCGCGCCCTGAGGCCGGGGTTTACGGCGGCGCCGCGGGAAATGCTAGACTGACGCCGCACCCGCCGACGGCCTCCCAACCTCGCGGGCCGTTCCCCCGCGGAACACGAACCAGACAGGAGGACGAATGCCGGGATTCTACCGCAAGAAGCGCCGCAAGGCCGGTCCGAGCAAGAACGACGAGAAGGTGCAGCGCGGCCGGCAGGCCGAGGCCGATGCCCACGCCGCCGGCACGCTGTCCAGCCGCTTCCCCGCCGTGCGCGGAATCAAGTTCCGCATCGCTGTGATCTCCCCGCAAGGCGTGACCCTGGAGGAGAACGAGGACCTGCTCGGCCCCAACGACGCGTTCCAGCTCAGCGTGGACTGCCCCGGCCGCTGCGGCTCCGGCTCCTTCGATTTCGCCTCGGCCGTGGCCGACGCGCTGTCCCGCGGCGACGAGCGGGGCGCCGCCGAGATCCCGTGCGGCGAGTCGCTCTACGGCGGCGGGCCCGAGGCCTGCGGCTGCGTCGCGAAGTGCGAGTTCACCGCCGAATTCGCCCCGAACTGACCGCGCGCGCCCGCGCTACTCGTTGGAGTTGAACGAGTAGGACTTGACCGTCCCGTCCGCATTGAAGCGGACGAAGAGGTCGCGCGTGCGCTGCGGGCCGAACAGGGACAGCTTGTAGTCCAGGTAGGTCCAGGTCTCGTCGCCGTCCTCGAGCCCCGTGCGGTAGGGACGCCCGTACTCGGCCTGCACCTGGTCGCGCGTGGTCTTGCCCGCGGCGATGCTCCGCACCTGGTCCGCGGGGAACGGCCGCCCGATTGACGCGCAGCCGGCCGCCGCCGCCGCCAGCGCCAGGACCGCCGCGCCCGCCGTCTTCCTTGACATGGTCATCTCCTCCCTCCCCGGCCGCGCGCGGCCGCGGGCCCACTCTATCATTCGGCGGCCCCCCGGGTCACGCCGCGCCGCGCCGAAAAGCTAGAATGGCGACGGTGGACCCTCGCGACCCTCCGATCGAGAGCTACGGCGTCACCGGCAACAACCGCTCCGCGGCGCTGATCGGACGGGACGGCTCGGTGGACTGGTGCTGCCTGCCGGACTTCGACTCGCCCAGCGTCTTCGCCGCCCTGCTGGATCGCGGCGCGGGCGGGCGCTTCCAGGTGGTCCCCGAGGGCCGCTGGACCTCGCGCCAGCGCTACGTGCCCGGGACCAACGTCCTGATCACGCGCTTCCGGACGGAGGGCGGCGCGCTGCTCCTCTTCGACTGGATGCCGCGAACGCTGCGCCCGCAGGCGCGCAACGGCGTCTTCCGCCTGGCGCTGTGCCGGCGCGGACGCGTGCGCGTGCGCGTGGAGGTCTCCCCCCGCTTCGACTACGGCCGCGCGGTCCCGCTGTGGCGGGAGCGCGGCGGGTGCTGGACGGCCGAGACCGGCGCGCACCAGGCGGTCCTCCGCGGGGGACGGGACTTCGCGGCCCCCGACGGCTCCCTGACCGCGAGCGTGGCCCTCGAGCGCGGACAGGCCCTGCCGCTGGCCTTCGTGCTGGGCGTGCCCGAGCCCCTCCCGCTGACCGAGGAGGAGGCCTGGCGCTCGCTGCGCGAGACGACGGCGTACTGGCGGAAGTGGCTGTCGCTGGCGCGCTGCTCCGGCCCCCACCGCGGCGCGGTCCTGCGCTCGGCGCTGGCGCTCAAGATGCTGATCTACGAGCCGACCGGGGCGATGGTGGCGGCGCCCACCACCTCCCTGCCCGAGAGCCCGGGCGGCAGCCGCAACTGGGACTACCGCTACTCGTGGGTGCGCGACACCTCGATGACGCTGGACGTGCTGGAGCGCCTGGGCTACTCGCACGAGACCGGCAACTTCATGTCCTGGCTGACGCGCGTCCTCCACCGGGACCGCGGCGAGCTGCAGATCATGTACGGCCTGCGCGGCGAGCGCGACCTGGCCGAGCGCGAGCTGGGCTGGCTTAAGGGCTACGGCGGGGCCCAGCCGGTGCGCGTGGGCAACGGCGCCTACCGCCAGCTCCAGCTGGACGTCTTCGGCGAGATCGTGAACACGGCCTGGTTCTACTCGCGCAAGGGCGGTGACCTGGACCCCGAGGAGCGCGAGACCCTCGCGCTGCTGGTGGACCAGGTCTGCGACCGCTGGCGCGAGCCCGACGCGGGCATCTGGGAGGTGCGCGGCGGGCCGCGGGCCTTTGTCTACTCGCGCGCGATGTGCTGGGTCGCCGCGGACCGGGGTCTGCTGCTGGCCGAGCGCTGGCCCCAGCCCCCGGAGCGCCTGGCGCGCTGGCGCGCGGCGCGCGCGGAGATCTTCGCCGAGGTCATGGCCAAGGGCTGGAGCGAGCGCAAGAAGAGCTTCACGCAGTCCTTCGGCTCCGAGGACCTGGACGCCTCGGTCCTGATGATCGGGCTCTACGGGATGCTGGAACCCGACCACCCGCGCATGGTCTCCACGCTGGACGCGGTCCTGCGGGAGCTGGGCGACGGGCCCCTGGTCGCGCGCTACCGCGCCAACGACGGCCTGGACGGGGCCGAGGGCTCCTTCCTCCTCTGCGGCTTCTGGGCGGTGGACCTGCTCACCCGCATGGGGCGGCTGGACGAGGCCCGCGCGCGCTACGAGGCGCTGCTGCGCTATGCCAGCCCGCTGGGGCTTTTCCCGGAGGAGGCGGACCCCAAGACCGGAGCCGCGCTGGGCAACTACCCGCAGGCGTTGACGCACGTGGGCGTGATCCACTCCGCCTTGAACCTGGCCCGCGCGGAGCGGGCCGCCCGCGCGCGCCCTCAGCCCGGGTCGTAGCCGATCGCGTTGCGGCCGCCCTTCTTGACGGAGTAGAGGGCGCGGTCGGCGCGGCGCAGGAACTCGCGCGCGCTCTCGCCGGCCTTGAGCTCGACGACGCCCAGGCTCATCGTCACCGGCTCGTGGCCGGCCTCCTCGCTGGACACACGCGCGCGCAGGATGCGCTCGGCGACCGCGGCGGCGTCGGCCAGCCCCGTCTGCGGGCACAGGACCAGGAACTCGTCGCCGCCGAAGCGGAAGCACAGGTCCACGTGCTGGCGCACCTCGGCGAGCAGGGATTGGGCGGCCTTGCGCAGAAGGCGGTCGCCGACCTCGTGGCCGTAGCGGTCGTTGACGCCCTTGAACCGGTCCAGGTCCATGAAGATCATGGCGAGCGGGGAGCCCGCGCGCTGCGCGAGGGCCACCTGCCGGTCCAGCTCGCCGCGCAGGTGCCGCGAGTTGAACAGGCCGGTCAGGCGGTCGGTGATGGAGGCCTCCTCCAGGCGGCGCCGCTGGGTCTGGATGACGACGACCATGGTCAAGGTGATCACCACCACCAGGCTGTCGGCCGCCAGCCCCAGCCAGCTGCCGCCGTCGCCCCGCGCCTTCAGCCATTCGGCCGACAGGGGAGCCAGCACCAGCAAATAGGGCCAGTGCGACTTGAGCTCCTCCCACCGCGAGGTCTCCGCTTTCATGGCGCCCCCTGAACCGGCTGGCAACGCTTCGGCCGCCCGGGGCCGCGCGCTCACTATTGAGATTGCATTTCATTAAGACTTCTGCTATCGTATGGCTGTTGATACGCCGTCTCAATAAAAGGAGGCCATCCCCGTGACCCCAAGAGCCCGCGCCTTGACCGCCGCCGCCCTGCTGGCCGCCGCCGCGCTGTCCGCCGCGCCCGCCGCGCCGGCGTTCTGGGGCGGCGGCGCCCCGGTCCCCGCGTTCTCCCTGGAGATCCGCGGCGGCCGCTTCGTCCCGGCGACGCTGACGATCCCCTCCGGGACCAAGGTCCGCCTGGCCCTCGCCAACCGGGACTCGGCCCCGGCCGAGTTCGAGAGCTTCCTCCTCCACCGGGAGCTGATCGTCCCGGCGGGCGGGACCGCGTCGGTGTTCGTCGGGCCTTTGGCCGCGGGCTCCTACGAGTTCTTCGACGACTTCCACCGCGCGGCCAAGGGCGCGCTCGTCGCGGCGCCCGCCGCGGGGGCGCGCTGATGCTCGCCGCGGCGATCGTGGTCTTCCGCGAGGCGCTGGAGGCGGCGCTGGTGATCGCGGTGGTGCTGGGCGCGACGCGCGGACTGCGAGGGCGCGGGTGGCTCGTGGCCGGCGGGACGCTGGCCGGCCTGCTCGGCGCGGCGGCGGCGGCGGCGCTGATGGGACGGCTGTCCGCGGCCTTCTCCGGGACCGGCCAGCCGCTCTTCGAGGCGGCGGTCCTGCTCTCCGCCGTGGGGATGCTCGGCTGGCACAACGTCTGGATGGCGCGCCACGCCAAGGGCCTGTCCGAGCGCCTCAAGCACCTGGGCCGCGACGCGCGCCTCGGGCGCGCCTCCGCGCTGGCGCTCGCCGCAGCCGTGGCGCTGGCGGTCCTGCGCGAGGGCTCGGAGGTGGTGCTGTTCCTGTACGGCGTGGCCGCCTCCGGGGCCGGACCCAAGGCCTTGCTCGCCGGCGGCGCCCTGGGCCTGGCCGGCGGCGCCGCGGTCGGCGCGGCCCTATATCAGGGCCTCGTCCGCCTCCCGGTCAGGCATTTTTTCCGCGCGACTTCGTGGCTGCTCCTTCTCGTCGCCGCCGGGATGGCCTCGCAGGCCGCGGCCTTCCTCAACCAGGCGGACCTTCTCCCCGCGATCAAAGACACCTTGTGGAACACCTCGTGGCTGATCAGCGCCCAGAGCCTGCCGGGCGCGGTCCTCAAGACCCTGGTGGGTTACACCCCGAACCCCTCGGGGCTGCAGTTCCTCTTCTACGCGGGGACCTTCCTGCTGGTCGGCGGGCTGATGCGCGCCGCGCGCCAATGAGTCCGGTGCGCGCCGCCGCCCTGGCCGCGGCCGTCCTGGCGGGGCTCGGGGCCCCGGCGCGCGCCGCCGAGAACGCGCTGAACGCCGAGGAGCTCAAGGTCTACTCGCCCACGGTGGTCAAAGGCGAGCGGGAGCTGGAGTGGCGCGGTTTTTCCACCGGCGGGCATCAGCAGGGCTTCGCCGCGTCCGCGGGCTACAGTCCGACGGCGTGGTGGGCCGCGGAGGCCTACGAGGTCATGCACCGCGACCCGGGCGGGGTGCTGCTCGGCGACGCGGTGGTCATGGAGAGTCTGTTCGCGCCCTTCGCGCCCGGCGAGCGCTGGGCCGACCTCGGGCTGGACGCGGAGGCGGAGTTTCCCCGCGCGGCCGCGGACCCGAACGGCGTGAGCGTGCGTCCCATCCTGGAGAAGCAGTTCGGGCGCGCGCTGCTCACGCTGAACCTTCCGCTGGAATGGAAATACGGGCCGGGCTTCACGCCCGGGACGAACTTCTCCTACGCCGCCAAGGCGCAGTGGCTGGCCTCGCCCTTGGCCTCCCCCGCGCTGGAGGTCTACGGGCAGCCGGGCGTGATCGGGCGCTTCGACCCGCTCCGCGACGAGACGCATCTGGCGGGCCCGGCACTCTACGGCTCGGTCCCGGCGGGAGGCCTCGGTCGCCTGGTCTACAGCGCGGCCGCGCTGATTGGGCTCACGCCCGCGTCGCCGCGCGGGACGCTGGCCGTGCGGCTCGAGCTGGAGTTCTAGCCGCCCGGCCGTTCGGACGGGTTCTGCGGGCCGGACGCGACGCCGCCGTCCAAGCCGTGGCGCGCCGAGATGTCCTGATAGACCAGGCTGGAGACGGCGCGAATCACGTCTCCGCGGCGGCGCATCCAGGCGCCGTAATGGCGGGTGCGGCCGTCCTTCTGGATCACGCCCACCAAGATGTACGGGTAGGTCTTGCCCGCGGGGCCCTTGGCCACCAGGATGCCCATGTCGCCGCACAGGCGCCCGGTGGTGCCGGTCTTGTCGAAGACCGGGGTGTCGCGCGGGACCTCGCGCGCGCCGTCCACCAGGCGCTCGCGCTTGGGCAGGCCCATCACGCGCTTGATCTCCGCGGAGCCGGGCAGCTCCCCGTTCCACAACGCGACGAGGAAGCGGGAATAGTCGTGGACCGAGGCCTTGTTGCGGTAGGTGCGGCCGCTGCGCGGGATGTACTCCACGAGGTGCAGGCCGGTGAGCATGCTGCCGTAGCGGCGCTTGAGCCGGCGCGACGCGGCCGCGGGGCCGCCGAGACGGCGCAGGAACCAGTCCGCCGACGCGTTGTCTGAGTCGCGGATCATCGCCTCCATGCGCTCGCGCTCGAAGTCGCCGTAGGAGAGCTTGCCGTCCTTGACGGCGTCGAAGAAGGCCAGAGCGATGAACGGCTTGACCAGGCTCGCGGTCTCCAGGGGCCGGTCCTCGTTGATGCTGACCAGCTTCTTGCCCGAGGTGAAATCGTACACGCTCCACGCGGTCTGCTCGTCGGGCCGCACGCGCCCGCGCCGGCGCTGGAGCTCGACGAGGCGCATGACCTTCGCCTCCAGGCCCGTCGCGGGGGCCTGGTGGACCGCGTAATCCTTGCGCGGCGCGGGGCCGTCCACCACGGCCCAGTCCCGCGCGCGGATGATGACGGCCGCGCCCAGGCCGTGCCGGGTCAGCAGCCGGGTGTGGCGGCGGGCGGTCAAGAACGCGGAGTCGCGTCCCCCGCGGCGCAGGTAGACCAGGCCGTAATTGTCCTGGCCCTGGACCACGCGCAGATGGTCGGCCACCTCCGGGCCCAGCAGGGCCGCGGCCTTCTTCTCGTACGCCTCCACGGCGGCGCGGCTCGGATGCCACAGATAGGACACGTCGTAAGACGCCTCCGCCCCGAAGGCGGGGCGGACGGCGGCCAGCGCGGCGGCGAGGCAGAAGGCGAAGGTCGTTTTCAAGACGCTCCCTGTTGCAAGGCGGCGTTCGAGTGTTGCTCCGATATATTTAGCCGAATTTCTTCGACTTTTCAAGGGGGTCTCCGCATTTCAGCCGAAGAACTCGAAAATCGCCGCCGGCGCGGGCAGGTCGCGCCGCCCGCGCGGGCCGGCCGCGCCCCAGCCGCCGCGCCCCTTTTCCAGCCGCGTCCCCGCCGCCAGCGCGCGCAGCGCCTCGTCGGGCGCCAGCGTGCGCAGGTCGGCCGCCTCGTCGTAGGCCCAGCCCCCGCCGCGCGCGCGCCGCGCTCCCAGCAGCGGGATCAGCGCCCAGTCCGAGTAGTAGACCACCGCCGCCGAGAGGAGCCGCGCAAGCCCCGCCGCGTAGTCCGGCGCGGCGCGCGTCAAGGCGGCGAAGACCTTCCCGCCGTAGGCCAGGCTCGGCGCGCAGTCCAGGCGGCAGGGCACCCACGGGACCAGGAACGCGTCGTTGGCCGAGTAGCCGCGCTTCCACAGCTCGCGCACGGAGTCCCCCGTCCCGTAGCCGCGGGACTGGAAGTTGTACAGGAAGTTCAGCTCGAAACGGTGCGGCCCCGGCCCCGAGCGCGCCAGCGCCGCCAGCGGCGCGCCGGCGGTCGCGTTCTCGTCGTAGGCCGCCGTGCAGCAGGCCGGATAGCCGAGGAGCTCCCCCATCTCGCGCGCCAGGCGCCCCAGCGTGCCGTCGTCGGCCTCCCGCGCGCGCGCGGTCTTGAGGCGGTCGAGCTCCTCGAAGCGCTCCAGCCGCGCCGCGTCCGGCCCGGCGAGCAGGATCAACGAGCCCCCGCCCTCCGGATACGCGCGGCTCGACAGCCCCAGCTCGCGGCACAAGGCGGCCGTCTCCTCCGCCGCGCCGGGCGCGCAGACCGACCGGAACATCGGCCGCAGGCCGGCCGTCACCGGCACGACGTCCTGCAGGAGGAGCGGGGCCATCGCCTTTAGCCTAGCGAATTCGGACGCCGCGTGCGCGCCGGATGGGCCTTGAATTCCCCCGCGCCCGGTGCTACACCTTAAAGAGGAGGTCCCCATGCCCCCGACGGACCGGGCCAGGCGGCTCCTGTCGCTGGACGTCTTCCGCGGCCTCACGATCGCGGGGATGATCTTGGTGGACTGCGCCGGCAGCGGCGCCGTCCATCCCCTCCTGCGCCACGCCGCGTGGAACGGCTGGACCCTGGCGGACCTGGTCTTCCCCAGCTTCCTGGTGATCATGGGCGCGTCGCTGGCGATCTCCCTGTCCCGCCGCCTCGCCCGCGGCGAGCCCCTCCCCAGCCTCGCCCGGCAGATCCTCAAGCGCACGGCCGTCATCTTCGCCTTCGGCCTGCTGATCTCCTTCTTCATCTTCGACTCGCCGGCCGGCCTGCGCTGGCCGGGCGTGCTCCAGCGCATCGCCGTCTGCTACTTCTTCTGCGCCGCGCTCTTCCTGAGCACGGGCCCCGCCGCCCAGGCCGCGGTCTGCGGCGCCCTGCTGGCCGGCTACTGGCTCCTGCTGACGCGCGTGCCCGTGCCCGGCTACGGCCCCGGCGTGCTGACCCCGCAGGGCTGCCTCGCCTGCTACCTGGACCGCGCGCTGCTGGGCCCGCACATGTGGGCGGGCGCCCTCTGCGACCCCGAGGGGATCCTGGGCACGCTCCCGTCCCTGGCCACCGCGCTCCTCGGCGTCCTCGCCGGACACTGGCTGATCGCGCGCGGCCGGACCCGCGAGCAGAAGGCCCTGCGCATGGCGGCCGCCGGCGCGCTCGCCCTGGGCGCGGGCCTCCTGTGGAGCCGCTGGTTCCCCATCAACAAGCACCTCTGGACCAGTTCCTACGCCCTCTTCGCCGGCGGCCTGGCGCTGATGGGCTTGTCCGCCTGCTACTGGACGATCGAGATCGCGGGCCTCAAGGCCTGGGGCCGCCCCTTCGAGATCTTCGGCCGCAACCCCCTGCTGTCGTATTTCCTGTCCGGCTTGTTCTACGGCCTGCAGGGCTGGGTGCGCCTGCCCTGGGCCGGAGGGATCAGCGTCAAGAACTGGCTCGACGCGCATCTCTTCGCCTGGTGGCTCTCGCCGATGAACGCCTCGCTGGCCTACGCCTGCGCCTACCTCCTCGTCTGCCTGGCCGGCATGGCCGAGCTGCACCGCCGCCGCCTCTACCTGAAGTTCTAGTCCCCAGGTCCCTTGCTTTCCCCCACCCCCTGTGCTACACTTCTCCTGCGGGGTAGAGCAGCCCGGTAGCTCGCAAGGCTCATAACCTTGAGGTCGCTGGTTCAAATCCAGCCCCCGCAACCATTTCTTGAGGTTTCTCGACGAGAGAATAGGAAACCTGGGTGCGAGGGCACCCGGGTTTCTTTTTTTTGGCCCGGGCGGAAATGCCACAAGGTTCGTGGAGGGCCAATATGGCAAGAGCTACTGTCGGGCGGACGTTCATCGCAAGCGATGTCTCCTTAGGCAATGCCTCGGAGGCCTTCCGGCTGAGATGCCAGGCACAGGGTCTGAGCGCCGGCACACTGGTCTGGTACCGCGACATCCTCAAGCCGTGGATGGCATTCCTGGACCGGCACGGCGTGACGCTCGCGAAGGAAGTCACGCCGAACCTCATCCGGCTGTCCTTCGAAGACATGAGCGAGCGCGGCGTCTCGCGCAACACGATCGCGCGCACCTATGGCGGCCTGCGCTGCTTCTTCGGCTTTCTCTCGCGCGAGAGGATGGTCCCGCAGAACCCGTTCCAGCTCGTAGAGAAGCCGCGCATGGAGAAGAAGCTCGTGAAGCCCTTGTCGATGGACCAGGCGCGGCTGCTCTTGGCCGCGATCAAGACAAAGCGCTGGACCGACCAAAACCTGCGCACGATCATGGTTCTCGTCCTGGACACGGGCCTGCGCGTCTCGGAGGTCACGAGCCTGCGCCGCGATCAAGTGGACTTCCACGGCGGCGTCCTGCGCGTGATGGGCAAGGGCGCCAAGGAGCGCGAGGTCCCCTTCGGCGTCACGGCCAAGCAGGCGCTGTGGAGCTACATCGCCCGCCGCGGCGAGATCCCAGGCCAGGACCTACTCTTCGTCAACCGCTACGGCGGCAAGCTATGCCGCTATTGGGTGGAGAAGGCCATGCGCAACCTCGGCCGCGCCGTCGGCATTGAAGGCGTGCGCGTCTCACCGCACACGCTGCGCCACACGTTCGCGACCCAATACATCGAGAACGGCGGAGACGCGTTCAGCCTTCAAAAATTCCTTGGGCACTCGACGCTGGATATGGTGCGCGTGTATGTGGGATTGGCTGATACGGACGTAGCGCAGCTGCACCGGAAGTTCAGCCCCATGGATCGGCTCGGGATTGTGGCGACCGGCAGTCGGCGAGTCATCGTCCGATAGCGCACCTTTGCCGTTGCGCAGAGTGCTAGCCCTTTTGGCCGTCGAGATCGGGCAAGTCCTTCCAGCCGTCCCAGGACGAGTATTTCTCCCGGAACTTCGCTATCGCGGCCCTCATTGGATCGCGGAGGGCTGCTGCGCCGTTGGCCTTGAATGCTTCGTACAGGCCTTTAAACACCTGGCTATGCTTCGAGTCTGGGATCGCCTTTACTTCCGCGAGCACGGACAGGGACTGAATGCGCTCAACTTCCAAGTGGGTAGGCGTGATTACGCGGGGAAGCAGGCAATCGATGTAAGACTCCTTCCCATCATCGGACAGATGGTCCTGCAAGAACAGTATGCCTTTCAGAATGCTCGTCGCGGTTGGTTGCTGGCCGTTCGCCGGGATAGCTATGCCCCGAGCTTTATTGATGAGCTGCGCGGCAAGATATTCCTTCTTGGTCTTAGTCAACTTTTCGGCCACCTTCCCAAGATACTGAAGCGCCACTGCCTGCGTACCGGGATTTGCTTCGAAATCTCTCAGCAACTCAAGAATCCGGTCGCCCACGCTGTCTCTCGTTTCTTGGGAAGCGCTGTCTAATGCGTCCACGACAGGACCGAGAAGAACCGGTATCTGCGCTGGCGCGAACTGCTTTGTCCTTGCGAGCAGCCGCTCAACGAGGGCATCGACATCCGCCTGGGAAAGCTGGGGACGAACTTTCTGAAACGCCGCGACGGCCACTTGGATGTTACGCGTGAGAATCTCATCGAAGTACGCCTTGAGCTGATTGCTCGAGCCGCTCAACCGCTTAAGGGCTCGCTCCAGTAAGTCTTGGTCTTGGAAGGCCAATGCCCGCGCTCGGATTGCGTTCCATACCTGGTCCGGCAGCGCGACTTTCGAGTCCTCGGCCATCGTCAGCAGCTGGCGGGAAAAATTCGCATCGAGCTGATTGATGAAGTTCACGAGATGGCCACAGAACGTCTCGAAATTCCCTTTGGCTATAGACGGCGAAAGCCTGAACATCGCCGATGCTATGAGCAGCTTGTCTGGCCAATTTTGCACGTTGACCACGAAGTTCGACATAACCGAAGAGAATTCAGCTTCCTTCGCAGCAAGAACCACGGGCGGCTCTACCAAGTTGACCATGTCCAACGCCAGGCGCTTGGGGGCATCCAGAGTTGCATTGAGGGTCGCGCGGATTATCTCAGCCGCCTTTACTAGCACAGCCGTCTTGTTATCAGCAGAAAAGACAGGACTCAGGCCGGCGAGCAGCGATTTAAACTCTTGGTCCGCGGGCGAGCTGCCATTAGTGATCTTGGAGCAGATGATCGCCGGGAGATCCGGCGCGACGAGGGCTTCCTTGGCCTCGGCATCCTGACACTTCGCGACAGCGTCCACGAGGACCTTGCCCTTGTCTGGTGTATCCCGCAGGACCTGAGGAATCTTCAACGAGACCTGCGTCACAGGCTCCGTTGCCTTCGCCTTGAGTTTGGCCCAATTCAAGAGCAGCTGTTCAACGACGTCGCGCTGCGTATTAAGACTGGGCGGGTCCTTCGAGAAGTCGCCGATAGCTTGGGAAATTTCTCTTATGAGGGCGTTTGCAAGGTCGTCGTTGGCTTCAAGCAACACGATGAACAACTTCGACATGGACATTACCCAGACCTTTGCCTTAAGCTCGGTCCGGTTCAACATCGCCACGATATCGACCGCAGCCGCGGGCCGCGAACCCAAGGGCAGGTCGAGGTAAGCTTCAACGAGAACGTTCAGGGCGTTGAAGGCCTGGTCCGGGTAGCCGGCGTCCATGCGCTTCCGCGCGACGTCGATCAAGGCGTCCACGTACTTGCTGCCTTTCTCAGGATCACTCAACCGGGCTTTGGCGAATTCGACGTCACCCGTTAGGGCACGGGAAATAAAGTCTCCGGAATCGCCCAACGCTGACGAGAACTGCGGCTGAGAAAGTCGGGTAAACGCCACGAGCTCTCCCTCTTTCTTGACGTCAATCGTGGCGAAAAGAAATTTCTTGAGACCATCGCCCTTTTCCAGAAGTGCCCTCGCCTTGTCCACTTTGTCACTAGAGACCTTGTCGGTGCGGCCGGTGATCACGCCCTCTAGCAGCGCTAAAAGGCTCTCGTCGGCTTCTAACTCATTAAACGCGGCTGGCCAACGCACCCTGATGGCCTCCACTTTAGCTAGGAGCGCGGGGTTTCCGGTGACTAGGCCCTTGCGTATCGCTCCGGCCGCCTCACGCTCGGAAGCAATGTGGAGCAGTATCGATAGATTGTTCAAAAACTGCTTGACGTGACGCGGAGTTTCCGCGAATGCGCTCGCAATGACCTTCTCGATCTCACGCGGTAGCCCAGCCTCCTTTGCCAGCTCTTGCGCAAAACCAAAAATATCCTCGTCACCGAACGGCGGGATTCGGATATAGGCTTGAAAGAATTTCCTTAGGAACTCATCTGCATTTTCTGCCGTATATCCCATCTTCTCGCGCAAATGGTTCTTAACTCGCTCATCATCGCACGGGATGACGTAAATGCACCCCTCCTCATCGAGGAAGGTCTTAATCATCGTTAAGGTCTCAAAAACCTTTTCCTCGGAGCAGCGATCAAGATCATCGAAGACCACCACGACTTTCTTTTTCTCCGCCTTTCGGAAGGTCCGAACGAAGTGCTTGAACTGCGCCTCGAACTGATCAGCCTGATCAAGCCTGTGGGCCGTTCGAGTCGTCTGCTCTTCGACGACTACTCCATGTAGATACCCGCGAAAGATCTCGTATATGAGGGCTACGAGAACCGCGAAGAGCGCACTGGTCAAAAACTTCTCGCCGGCAAAGTAGCGAACCCCCCCGTACACTGCAAGGAGTATCCCGGCGCAAATTCCAATGTTCCGCCAACTTATCACGTGCTTCGAGGTCGTGCTATCCGTGCTGACGTCAAGCTTCTCACGAATATTCGTTGCCGTGTTCAGCCCATCCGGCCCATCCATGAAAATCAGGAACTGACGACGGAGGCTGTCGAAGCTGTGCTTCCAGACGTTGAATACGACAACTTTCAACTCGCGATTGAGGGCACTCGTTTGCTTGATGTCTTCGGCGCACATCTGAACAATGCTGCTCTTTCCGGCTCCCCATTTGCCAAAAAGGCCGATATTGACGGCGCGCGACTGCTTGGTCGCGGCTTCAGTGGTCTTCAGCAGCGCGTCGACGAAAATCTGATGTCGGAACCGGTCCTTCGACTTGTCCGAAATGGGATCGTCGGAGAACAAGACGATGCGCGGCCCTTCACTTTCGTTGGTCATAATTCCTCGCAGAGCGGGGCGCCAGCGGAGGCCCCAGCGACCATCATATAACTGCCACCTAAGAGCGTCAAACGGTTTAGACATAGCCTAGACATGCTTCTTTTTTTGCCCCGAAAGCGTAACGAAACTAGGCTGCTGACGGGAATAGAAAGTGGAGGCCAAAAGGCGCTTACGTTCCGCGAAGACGTAACGATTTTGGGCTTCCCATTTGAATTGAGGGTGAGGGCTAATGCGCGGCTGTCAGCGATTCAGCGAGGTCCATTCGAATGGAAGTGACAGCTTATTTTCCGGGGTCTTCTCCAAACCGAGTGGGTGAATTTCGCCTGATTTTAGATCGCATTGAGCATGCAGGTGAGGACCTTGAGCGCCAGGTACTCCTCGTCGCGTAGGCCGTAGCTGCGCCGCTGGATGACGCGGATCTTGTTGTTCAAGCCCTCCACGAACCCTAAGGCGACCTTGTTCTCCGGCTTGCAGTACGCCGCGATCCCGTCCCAGTGCCTGTCGATCATCGCCGCGAACTTCTCGTAGGGCTCCAGGCGCTGCCACTTCAGCGACTCCCGCCAGTTCTCGAAGAAGCGCCGCGCCCAGCCTTCTCGCCCGTAATCCCAGAGCTTCCCGAACTCCTCCTTGAGGATGTAGGCCGTGTTCAGCCGACGGTTGGCCTTGAGCAATAACCTCAGGCTCTTGCGCCCGTCGGGCTTGAGGTTCTCCGGGTGCGACAGAAGCGTGTACTTCTGCCCCTTGATGAAGCGCCGATCTTTGCCCGTCACGCGGTAATACTCGCTCTTGCGCACTTTGTCCAACGCTTCGCCCAGATGCCGCATCACGTGGAACTTGTCGAACAGCACCGCCGCCTGCGGCGCGTTTTTGCCCGTGGACAGTCGGAACGGCTTCCACATGTCCATCACGGCCAGCCGAATCTTCTTGCTCCTCGTCGAGCCGAGCGACGCATAGAACGTGTCCATGCTCGCCTCCGAGCGATCCGCGCCCCCGAACCAGATCGGCCGCCGCTTCTCCAGGTCGCTGACCACGATCCGATACGTGTGCCCCTTGCGGATCGATATCTCGTCGATGCCGATCACCTTCGGCCGCGGCTTGCCCCTGCGCCGCAGTTGCTCGCGCATGTACTCCTTGTCGAGTTCCTTGATCGTCTTCCAGCCCATCCGCGTCTCTTCGGCCACGTCCTTGATCGTCATCGTCCGGCAGCGCCGGCCCACGAAGTAGGCGAAGCGCTTGGTCACGAACGGGTTGTTCGCCAGCCACGCGAGCTTTTCCTGCTTCACCTTGCCGCAACTCCGGCAGTCCACGCGTCGGATCTCCAACTCCAGGCAGACGCGCACCTCCCCGCATGGGAGGTCGCGCACACGGCGCGTCTTGCGGTCGTACCATGTCTGGTAGACCCGGCCGCAGGCGCCGCACGCCGTTTTTTTCCCCGGCGTTGAAGGCGGA
>JAJXTZ010000219.1 GCA_021783355.1 bacterium
CGGACACGGACGCTCCCGCGCGCGCCGCCGCGTCGGGCGAGCGCGCCGCCCTGCTGCGCGCCGAGGTCGTCCGCCTGGAGGTCCTGCGCGCCAAGGCCGAGGAGGCCGCCGCGGACGCCGACGCCCGGCGCCGCGCGTCCGAGGAGTCGCTGCGCCGCGAGCTGCGCGAAGCCCATGCCGCGGTGGACCGCGCCGCCGCCGAGAACGGCGCCGTGGAGGCCCGCGCCAAGGGAGGCGCGGAGATCCTGCGCTCCCGTCTGGAGAGCGCGACCGCCCGGCTTCAGTTCCTGGAGCGCGAGAAGCGCCTGGAGGCGGCCCGCGCCGCCGGCGAGATCGAGGCCCTGCAGGTGGAGCTTAAGCGCTCGCGCGCCGTGGCCGCCGTCATGCGCCGGGACCTGGACGACCTGCGCGCGCGCCTCTCTCCGCCCCCGAACGGCGCCTAAGGCTCGGGGGCGGCGAGCGTGTACGCGCGCAGGCGCGCGAGGATCTCCGGGCGCCGGCACGGGGAGGCCAGGCAGGCTTTGACCAGCTCGTGCGTCGCGTCTAGGTCCGGCAGGGTCAGCGCCGCGCGGTAGTCGGCCTTCGCCTGCTCGCGCAGGCCCAGCGCGTCCAGGACCTGCCCGCGGTCGGCGAGGAGCAGGGTGCGCAAGGCCGCCGGCGGCTCCGCCTCCGTCGCCAGCAGCGCCGCGTCCAGCCAGGCGCGCAGGGCGGACAGGTTGGACGGCGAGAGGCACTCCCGCCCCGTCAGCCCGCAGGCCAGCGTCAGCCACTTGGGCCGGAAGCCCTCCGGGTCCGCGGCGACCTGCGCGTAGAGCCGGCGCGCCAGCGCCAGCGAGCCGGGACCGTCGCCCAGCCGCGCGCGCAGGAAGGCCTCCAGGAACAGGAAGTAGGTGCTGTCCGGAGCGTCGGCGCGCATGGCCTGGACGATGGGCAGCGCGCTCCGGTAGTCCTTGCGGTCCACGATGTAGAGCTGGGACAGGAACTCGGCCGCCTGCATGCGCGCGTAGCGCGACCGGTCCATCGCGAGGCGGATGCGCGCCAGGCCGCGCGTCTCGTCTCCGCGCAGGCCGAACAGGTACCCCAGACGCGCGACGCCGGAGAGGTTGGCGGCCTGGTAGTCGAAGACCCCGAGGCCGAGGTCGGCCTCATAGTAGGTCGGGTCGAGCGCCGCGCACTTGTCCAGGCGGCGCACCGCCTTCTTTCCGGCGAAGTAGGCGTCGAGCCAGTGGTGCTTCATGAGCCGCCACTGCCCCAGCGTGCCCAGCGCCATGCCGGACACGAAGTAGCCGTCGGCGCGGCGGCGCGGGTCGTCCGAGCGGGTCCACGCCTGCGACTTGCGCACGGCCGCGTCCACGTCCGCCTCGAAGAGGCCCTGCAGGGCCGGCGTGGAGCGGAACAGCCCGTACTCCTGCGAGGCCTCCCACCAGATCCCGCCGGCCTCGAACAGGTAGCCGAACGGGTTGTCCGGCTCCTCCAGGATGATGCGCCGGAACGCGGCGCGGGACTTCCCGTAATCCAGCGCGTAGAGGCGGCGCAGGCCCTCGTCGAGCTGGGCCGCGGCCAGCGGCGTCAGGCCCGGGCCCAACTCCGCCGCGGCGGGCGCGGCCCGCGACGCCGCCGGCGCGGCCAGCGCCAGCAGAACGGCCAGCAGCGCGCGGCGCGTCATTCGGCGGGCGCGGCTCCGCGGTGCGTCTTCCAGAACTTGCGGATGTGGTCCCAGCCTTCCTCGGCGGTCTCCACCATCTTGACGAGCTTGACGTCCTCCCAGGCGATCATCCCCTGCTCGGCCAGGTAGTCGAAGTCGATCAGCCGCCGCCAGTACTCCTTGCCGAACAGGACGATGGGCAGCGGGCGCTTCTTGCCGGTCTGGACGAGCGTCAAGGTCTCGAAAAGCTCGTCGAGCGTGCCGTAGCCGCCCGGGCAGGCGACCAGCGCCTTGGCCCGCATCAGGAAGTGCATCTTGCGCAGGGAGAAGTAGTGGAACTGGAAGCAGAGCTCCGGCGTGATGTACGGGTTGGGGTCCTGCTCGTGAGGCAGCGTGATGTTGAGACCGACGCTCTTGGCCCCGGACTCCCACGCCCCGCGGTTGGCGGCCTCCATGACCCCGGGGCCGCCCCCGGTCACGATCACGTACTCCAGGTCGTTGCCGGCCTGCTGGGCCTTGGACAAGAGCGCGGAGAAGCGGCGCGCCTCCTCGTACCAGCGCGAGAACTCCACCTTCTTCTCGGCCTCGGCGACGCGGCGCTTGAGCTGCGCGTCGCGCGGGCGCTCGGCCAGCGCCTCCTGGGCGGCCTGCAGGCGGCGCCGGGCGTCCTCGGGCGACAGGATGCGCGCCGAGCCGAAGACCACGATCGTGGAGCGGATCTTGTGCTCGCGCAGGACCAGCTCGGGCTTGAGCAGCTCCAGCTGGAGGCGCACCGCGCGCAGGTCCTTGCGGCTGAGGAACTCGAAGTCCTGGTAGGCCTTCAGGTAGGCGCGCGAGGCGCGGATCTTGGCGATCAGGGCCTCTTTCTGCTCGGGCAGGAGTTCTTTCGGGGTTCGCTGGTTCATTGGATCCTCAGGAGTCGCGGCAGCCAGAGACTCATCTCCGGCCAGTAGGTGACGGCCATCAGCGCGCCCAGCATCAAGAGCCAGAAAGGCAGGACCGCCCGGTAGAGCTCGGGCAGGGGCTTGTCGAAGCGGCGCGACGACAGGAACAGGTTGAGCCCCAGCGGCGGCGTCATGTAGCCGATCTCGAGGTTCAGCAGGAACAGCGCGCCGAGGTGCACCGGGTCGATGCCGTACTGCTTGGCCACCGGCGCGATGATCGGCACGACGATGACGATGGCCGAGAAGATCTCGATCATGTTGACGACCAGCAGGAAGGCGTTGAGGATGATCAGGAAGCCCCAGGCGCTGGTCACGTGCGCGTGCAGGAAGGAGAACAGGCGTCCCGGGATCTCGGCGTCGATCAGGTAGCTGGTCAGTCCCAGGGCGCAGCCCAGCACGATCAGGATCGCGCCGACCAGGATCATGCTCTGTCGCGCGACCTCGGGGAGCTTGCGCCAGGACACGTCGCGGTAGACGAGCACCTCGACGACGACCACGTAGAAAGCCATCACCGCGGCCGCGTCGGACGCGGTGAAGAAGCCGCCGTAGATGCCGCCCACGACGATCACCGGCAGCGGCAGCTCCCACGCGGCGGCGCGCGCGGCGCGCGCGGCCGCGCGCCAGGAGAACCGCGTGCGCCTGACCCCCGCGCGGGCTGCGACCGTCACCGCGTAAGCGGAGAGCAGCACCAGCAGGAACAGGCCCGGCACCGTGGCCGCCGCGAAGAGCTCGCCCACCGAGATGCGGGCGACCAGCGCGTACAAGATGATGGGCAGGGACGGCGGGAAGAGCAGCCCCAGGCTCCCGGTGGTGGTGACCAGCCCCAGCGAGAAGCCCTCCGGATAGCCCTGCCGGCGCAGGAGCGGAAAGATCAAGCCCCCCAGCGCGAT
>JAJXTZ010000220.1 GCA_021783355.1 bacterium
CGGAGGCGGGGCTGCGCGCGGCGCGGCCGCTGGCGCACGCCGCGCTGGGGCCGGACTTCTCTGAGCGCGAGGCCGAGGCGGCGCTCCAGCGCGCGGGCCTTCCTTATCATAGGTCGCGTTCGGTCGCGCGGGAGACGGCGGGCCTGCTGGCCGGGGGCGCGGTGGTGTGCTGGTGCCAGGGCCGCATGGAGTTCGGCCCGCGCGCGCTGGGCTCGCGCAGCATCCTGGCCGACCCGCGGCGCCCGGAGATGCACGCGCGCGTCAACGCGCTCAAGGACCGCGAGGGTTGGCGGCCCTTCGGCCCGTCCATCCTGGCCGGCCGCGAGAAGGACTGGTTCGCCGAGGCGTTCGACTCCCGCTTCATGCTCTTCGCCGTGCCCTTCAAGCCCGGCCTGGCCGCGCGGGTCCCGGCCGTGGCCCACGCCGACGGCACCACGCGGCCCCAGTCGGTCCACCGCCGGACGCAGCCGCTCTACCACGCGCTGATCGAGGCCTTCCGCAAGCGCACCGGCGTGCCGATGCTGCTCAACACCTCCTTCAACCGCCGCGGCGAGCCGATCGTCGCCTCGCCGGAGGACGCGGTGGACTGCTTCCTGGGACTGCCCGGCGCGGACGCCCTGGTCCTGGGGCCCTTCGTCGCCCGGCGTCCGGAGGAGGCGGACCGGCGTCCGGACGCCGGCGCGGAGCGGGAGCTCGCCGCGCGGGGCGGGACCCGGCGGCTGATGCTGCGCCTGACCGCGCGCTGCGACGCGGACTGCGCGCACTGCACCCTGCGCGACCTCGCGCACCGGAAGGACCGCTCCTTCGACGAGGCACTGCGGGCGCTGGTCCGGGGGCGCCGCGCGGGCTGCTCGGAGCTGGTGGTCATGCGCGGGGAGGCGACGCGCTGGCCCGGCCTGGCGGAGCTGCTGCGCCGCGCGCGCGCGATGGGCTACCGCTTCGTCCAGCTCCAGACCGGCGGCCGCGACCTGGGACGCGAGACCGTCCGCCGCGAGCTCCTGCCGCTGCTCGACGCGCTGGAGATCACCCTCTTCGCCGCCGACGCGGCGACGCACGACGCGCTGACCCGCGTCCCGGGCTCCTTCCGCCTGACCCTGGCCGGGGCGCGCGCGGCGGCCGCGGCCGGGCGCGAGGTGACGCTGAGCGTCCCGGTCCTGCGGCGCAACCTCGCGGGGCTGGAGCGCGCCGCGGTCCTGGCCGCGGCGCTGGGCGTACGGCGCGTGCAGTTCGTCTTCCCGCGGCCGGTGGAGACGAAGGACGGGCTCGAGGCCGCCGCCCTGGCGCGCCTCTCGGACGCCGCCCCGGCGATCCGCGGCGCGCTGCGCGCCGCGGCCCGCGCGGGACTGGACGCCTCCACGGAGGGCGTGCCGTTCTGCCACTTGGACCCGGATCAGCGGCGGGGACCGGACGCCGAGGAGGACTGGTCGCGCTTCCGCGTGGACGATCTGGACCGCCTGTCCGAGTCGCTCGACGCCTCGCGGGCCGGCGCGCGCCCCGAGGCTCCGGCCTGCCGCGCCTGCTCGCTGCGCGCGTCCTGTCCGCGCACCTGGGCGCTGTACCTGGCCCTGTTCGGGAGCGCGGAGCTGTCCGCGCCCCGCGTCAGGACCGCATCCGTTCCAGCAGGGCGAACAGCGAGCCGGTCGTCGGATGGCGCGTGATCGTCTCCAGCGCGCGCCGGAAGAGCGGGAGGGGATCGGGGGGGCGTCGCGACGGGCCCGACAGGAAGGGCCTCAGCGCCCGGGTCTCGGGGTCCGCGGAAGGCAGGCGTTCGGCGTCGCAGGAGAGGCGGCGGGCGAGGCGCCAGAGGACCGCGACCTCGGGATGGCGGAAGCGCCAGGGGAGTTCGTCCTGGCCCGCCTCCGTCATGCAGCCGGCGTTGTAGAAGTGGTCGTCTCGGCCCGTCGCGAGGAGGCCGTCGCGTTCGGCGAGGAGCGCGATCGGCCGCCCCGGAAAGAGCTGCAGGCGCCGGCTCAAGGCGAAGGAGCGGTCGATCATCGGGCAGCGCTCGATGTTCTCGGCGTTGATCCGTAGATCCTCCGGGGCGGTCCACGGGGTGAAAAGGATCATGCTCAGTCCGCCCGGCGGGGGATGGAAAGTCCCGGGCCAGCGCGTCTGCATGTCGGTCATGATGGCGACCGCCGCGTGGACCTGCTCCGCCGAGACCCCCTTGTTGAACCGTAGGTTCTCCGCGGGCGAGAAGTTCTCCACGCCCATCCCGTAGAGTCTCAGCGCGAGGCCCGCGCCGGCCAGCCGGGGCAGGCTGCGCTCGACCGCCGCGCGCGCCGCGAGCAGCTCGTCCACCCGCGGCATGAACAGGAGCTCCGCGTCGCGGACTCCGCCGCGCGTCAGCGCCGCGACGAGGGTCTCGAGGCGGCGCCACGACTCGCTGCCGGACAGTTCGAAGCGGATCGGGCCGTCCCCCGCGCGGCGCGCGCGGCAGGCGGCCTCGACGTGGCGGCGGACGAAGGCCTGCGGGTCGGACAGCGGCGGGCGGCGGGGCCGCGCCGAGGGGCCGGACCCGCAGAACGAGCAGCTGAGGAACTCCGCAGGCGGGCCGAGGCCGCGGTAATGCGGATTGTCCGCCGTGCGCGTGCGGTAGGAGCAGTACGCGCCCGCTGGCACGCGGACGAACGGCCGCGACAGCCAGGGCGCGCGGTTGAGCCTGGCGCGCCGGAAGCGGGGCCTGAGCCGGTCGAGGAGGCGGGGATCGTCGAGGAGGGGCGCGCGAGTCCTTTGGAGGGCGCGCCGGACGAAGTCCGGGAGCCCGGCGAAATCCTCCGCGCTCTCCAGCGGGCAGTAAACGACGCGCGCCGGCGCCCCGGCCCGCGCCAGCGCGGCGCGCTGCTCACGGCGCAGGCGCTCGTTGATCACGATGACGCGGGGCTTGAGCCGGCGCGTCTCGGCGAGAAGGCGCGCGAGGTCCCGCGGCTCCAACGCGTAGCGCAGGGTCGGCTCGTAGCGCACTCCCAGCACGCGCCACCAAGTCTTCCAGCCCAGCGCGGCCCCCAGGCCGGCGAGCGCCGGATAGGCCTGGCTGCGGTTGACCCGCTCGGGCTCGTGCGGGACCAACTCGACGAGCAGCACGCGCAGCGGACCCGTCACCGTGAAGCGGTTCCCGCGACGCCGGCGTCGAGCAGGCGCAGCAGCCGGGCCAGCATGCGGACTTCCCCCGGCGACGGGGGGCGCGCGCCCTCGTGGTAGACGGCGCGGAACGCGCGCGAGCGCAGAAAGGCCGGGCCCTTCGAGCGCGCGGGGAGCAGGTCGACGACCAGTTCCCGCCCGGACACGCAGAGCGTCAGACGGATGCGGCGCGGGACCGCCCCGGCGACCTCCTCCACCGGCTCGAAGGCGACGCCCGAAAACGGGGCCGGAGGCGCCCGGCGCAGGCGCTCAAGGACCCCTTCCACGGCGCGGGCCGCGGGCGAGAGAGGCGGCGGGGGAGGCGGCGGCGCGGGGAGCGCCGCGCGACGGGCGT
>JAJXTZ010000221.1 GCA_021783355.1 bacterium
GCGGGCGCGGGCGCCGCCCGCGCCCCGCGCGCGGCGGCGACGGCCAGCAGGGCGAGCGCGGCGAGGAGCTTCACAGGAGGTCGAGCGGACGGCGGGGGGGCTTCAAGCCCAGGTGCGCGTACGCCTTCGGCGCGGCCACGCGGCCGCGGGGGGTGCGCGTCAGGAACCCGGCCTGGATCAGGAACGGCTCCACCACGTCGGTCACGGTGTCGAGCTCCTCGCTGACCGCGATGGCCAGGTTCTCGACGCCGACGGGCCCGCCGTCGAACTTCTCGATGACCGCGCGCAGCAGGCGCCGGTCCATCGGGTCCAGGCCCTCCGCGTCCACCTCCAGCTTGCCCAGCGCGTGGCCGGCGACCTCGTGCGTGATCCTCCCGCCGCCGTCGACCTGCGCGAAATCGCGCACGCGGCGCAGCAGGCGGTTGGCGATGCGCGGGGTGCCGCGGCAGCGCCGCGCGATCTCGCTGGCTCCGGCGGCGTCGCAGGCCACGCCCAGCAGGCCCGCCGAGCGCAGCACGATGCGCTCGAGCTCGTCGGGGCCGTAGAAGCCCAGTTGGGCGACGATGCCGAAGCGGTCGCGCAGCGGGCCGGTCAGGAGTCCCGAGCGCGTCGTCGCGCCCACCAGCGTGAAGCGCGGCACGGCCAGCTTCAGCGTGGAGGCGGCCGGGCCCTTCCCGGTCGAGATGAAGAAGGTGTAGTCCTCCATCACCGGGTAGAGCGCTTCCTCCACCACGGGGTTCAGGCGGTGGATCTCGTCGATGAAGAACACGTCGCCCTCGGAGATGTCGGTGAGCAGGGCCGCGAGGTCGCCGACACGTTCCAAGATCGGGCCGCTGGCGGTCCGCAGGTTGACGCCCATCTCCCGGGCCAGGATGTTGGCGAGCGTGGTCTTGCCCAGGCCCGGCGGGGCGTAGAACAGGCAGTGGTCGAGCGGCTCGCCGCGCTGCTTGGCGGCCTTCAGGAAGACGCGCAGGTTCTCCTTCAGCCTCTCCTGGCCGACGAACTCGTCCAGGGACTTGGGGCGCAGGGCGCGGTCGGCCGTCTCCTCGGCGGGGGCGGTCTCGGGGTTGAGGACGGAGTCGCCGTCGCGGGGCTTCGGGGAGGTCACAATCTCTTGAGGGCCTGGCGCACGAGCAGTTCGGCCGGGAGGTCCCGGCCGCCGTGCTCCTCGGCCAGCGCCTGGAGCGCGGAGCGGACCTCGGCCGGCTTGTAGCCCAGGGATTCCAAGGCGCTCAGGGCCTGCGCCCAGGCGCCGGGGGGGAGGGCGGGCTCGGCCGCGCGCTGGAGGTGGGGGGCGCCCGGCACGCGCATCTCGTCGAGCTTGCCTTTCAAGGCCTCGATGATCTTGGCCGCGGTCTTCTTCGTGAAGCCGAACACCCCACAGAGGAGCTTCTCGTCGCGGTCCAGCACCGCGCGGCGGAAGTCCGGGAGGGACTTCGACGCCTTGTCCAGGTACTCGAGCGCCTTCTTGGCGCCGGTGCCCGGGATCTCGTCGCGCAGCGCGCAGAACATCGCCTTTTCGGAGGCGCTCAGGAAGCCGTACAAGGTCTCGCCGCCGCCGTACATCGCGTACGAGGGCACGACCAGCAGGAAAGCCTCGCCGCCGGGCTCCGGCAGGCGCGCCGCCGTGGACGCGGTCACGCGCACCTCGCGGCCCACGCCCGCGCACTCGATCAGCGCGGATTCCAGGTCCTTGGCGACGACCAGCCCGCGCAGGGACGCGATCACCGCCGCCCTCCCCAGGCGTCCAGCACGTGCAGGCCCTTCATCCGGCCCGAGCGCAGATGACACAGCGCGATGGCGGCCGCGTCGGCCACGTCGTTGGGGCGCAGCTTCTCGGCCAGGCCCAGCGCCTTCTGCACCATGGTCTGCATCTGCGCCTTCTCCGCGCGGCCGGAGCCGGTCAAGGCCAGCTTCACGGTCTTGGGGTTGTACTCGTGGACCTCGCGGCCCGACTGGGCCACGGCGAGCAGGGCCACGCCGCGGGCCTGCAGCGTGGCGCGCACGGTGTTGGCGATGGTGGTGAAGAACATCTCCTCCATCGCGCAGGCGTCGGGCGCGTGCTCGGCCAGAACCGCGCCGAGCCCGGCGTGGATGTCCTTCAGGCGCTCGGGCAGGGGACGGCCGGGGAGCGTCCGGATGCAGCCGGACGCGAGGAGACGCGGGGAGGCGGCAGCGCCGTCGAGGACGGCCCAGCCCGTCTCGTGCATCCCGGGGTCGACCCCGAGGACCTTGCTCACGCGGCGAGCTTCTCCATCACGGCGTCGGCGATGTCGTAATTGCCGTAGACGTTCTTCACGTCGTCGAGCGCCTCCAGGAGCTCCAGCAGCTTGAGCACCCTCGGGGCCTCGGCCTCGCCGACCGAGACGAGGTTGTCGGGCACCAGCGCGGACTCCGCGGACTCGACCGCGATGCCCTTGGCGACGAGGCCGTCCTTGACCTTCTGCAGGTCATTAGGGGTGGTGTAGACCTCAAAGACCTCGCCCTCGGCCTTGAAGTCCTCGGCGCCGAGGTCGAGCGCGGCGCCCATCACCTCGTCCTCGGAGGGGGCGCCGTCCTTCTTGACGATGATGGTCCCCTTGGGCTTGAACATCCACGCCACCGAGTTCGGCGCGCCCAGGGAGCCGCCGTTCTTGGCCATGACGGTGTGGATCTCTCCGCGCGTGCGGTTGCGGTTGTCGGAGGTGCACTCGATGAGGAGGGCCACGCCGCCGGGGGCGTAGCCCTCATAGACCAGCTCCTCGAAGGCCGCGCCCTCCAACTCTCCGGTGCCGCGCTTGATGGCGCGGGCGATCGTGTCGGAGGGCATCTGGACCGCCTTCGCGTCGTCCATGGCCTTGCGCAGGCGCGGGTTGGCCGCAGGGTCCCCGCTGCCGCCCAGCTTCGCCGCGATCGTGATCTCGCGCGAGCACTTGGTCCACGCCTTGCCGCGCTTGGCGTCCGCCGCGCCCTTCTTGTGCTTGATGTTCGCCCAGTGGGAATGACCGCCCATGTCGGAGTCCTCCGTGGAAAAAGTGAAGGCATGATACCAAAATCTCCGTCGCCGGCGCGACGAGCGCGGCGGGGTTCGCAGACCCGGGACTCTTGGCCCCAGGGTCTGGGTCCGAGGACCCCTGGACGCCGGCCCGCTTCTCCTCTATGCTCTCTGGGATGATGCGCGCCGCGCGCCGGTTCGTCGCGTCCCTGACCGCCTTGGCCCTGGTCCTCCTGGCCCCGGGGCCGCGGGCCTACGCGGCGATGGGGCGCGTGGTCGCCGAGGCGGGGGAATCCGCGGCCCCGGTCTCCGCTCCGGCCGGCGCGAGCGGCGCGGCCGTCGCGCCCATCGCGCCGCTGACGGCGCTGTCGGTTTCGCCGCTGACCGCGCCGGCTCCGGCCCCCTTCGCGGCCTCCCAGCCCGCGGCTCTCGCTCCGGCCGCCGCCGCCGCACCGTCCGCTTCTCCGGCCGCCGCC
>JAJXTZ010000222.1 GCA_021783355.1 bacterium
TCCTATCGGCCGCCGCCGAGCTGGTCCGGGCCCTGATGACCTCGCCGCCGGCGCGGGCCGCCTTGGACCGCGCGGCGCGCCGCGAGGGGGATTCCTGGTCCGTGGTGCGCGCCTGCCGCGAGCTCGGCGCGCGGCTCCCCGGGGGCGCCGCGCGCGCCCTCGCCGAGCGGCGGCGGCGTCCCGCGCACGTCCGGCACGATTGGCGGCAAGGCCCCTTGGCTCCGGCCGAGACGGACGACCACGGCTGGCGGGCGGGCGGCGCGCCTGCGCCCGACCGGAAGGCCGCTCCCCGCGGCTGGGCCCGCCGCCGCCGCCCGGCGACCCTCCACTTCTGACCGCGGCGCGGGAGCGGCGGGCGCGGGTCAGAGCGCCGACGCGAGCAGCACGGCGATCAGGGCGTCGGCGACGAGGGTCAGGGCGAGGTCCAGCCACGGCCGGCCGTCCTTGTCCCTCAGCGCGCGCAGCGCGCGCCGGCCGACCAGCCAAAGGACGGCGCCGTACGGGGCGGCGAGGAGCCCGGCGGGCTGGAGGCGGACCAGCAGGAACAGGCACTGCCAGATTAGCACGGCGACGGCGCCCAGCACGGGCAGGTACAGGACGAAGACCGCCACGCGCAGGACCTTCGCCGCGATCATGGGCCCCCTATCCGCCGATGAAGAAGATCGGCCCGATCAGGACGGCCAGGACCAGCCCCAGGACCATCAGCAGGCCTCCCGCCATCCCCTTGAGCCCGCGCGCGTTCAGGCCGGGGCCCTCGAAGCCGGTCGTCCCTTCCGGGTGCCGCTGCGCCGCGGCCAGCCGCCAGCCGGCGAAGGCCAGGCCGAGCCCGCCCGCGACGCAGACGGCCCCCCAGGCCTTGCCGCTCACGGGGCGGACGCCGGCGGGAACGCGTAGCGCGCGAGCGCGGGCCGCGCGAGCAGGAGGGCCGGCGCGGGGGCCAGAGCGCTCAGCGCGCGGGCCCCGCTGCGGACCGCGGGCGTCTCGGCGGGGGCGGTGAAGCCCTGCGCGGCGCCGTCGAGCGCGTCGCGGACCCCGTCCCCGACCGCCGGGGTGTTCATCGTGGCCATGAACGCGGAGCCGACGCCCAGCCCGATCTGCGCCTGGCTGTGGCCGAGGACCTGCGTCAGCCGGCCGTAGGCGCGCGCGCCCAGGCCGAAGGACCCGTCGAGGACGGCGCCGTCTCGCATGCCGGCCGTCACCTCTTGGCCGGCGAGCAGGAGCTGGCCGCCGTACTTCGCGCCGCCGCCGGAGCCCATGAAGCCGGTCGCGCGCCAGGCCTGCGACTCGAGCTGGGCGTAGGAGGCGGTCTCCCACTTCGCGGCGTTGGCGAACGCCTCCGCGCGCTGGGCGGCCGTGAGGCTCTCCACGGGGACCCCGGCGCGGGCCGCCATCTCCTCGACGGCGAGCACGCGCGAGTAGGTCTGCTGGACGACGTGGACCATCTCGTGAGGGGCGCCGGCCTTGAGGCTGACGTAGATGTCGCCGCCCTTCGCCACGCTCTCGCCCGCGGTCCCGCCCTCGATGACGCGGACGCCGTAGCGGGAGGCGGTCTTGTTGAGGTTCGCGGCGAGCTCGCGCAGGCCCTCCTTGCCGACCTTGGCCCCCTCGGGCACGGACTCGGCGATGGTCCGGGTCAGCGTGCGCCCGGCCGCGTTCATCGCGTCCGCGGCCTCGGGCGCGGCGCGGACCATGCCGGGGACCGCGGTCCCGCCCTTGCCGATCCAATAGAAACCCTCGCCGGCCTTCAGGCTCTGCGCGAGCGAGGCGGCCGGCAGGAAGGTGACCGCCGTCAACGCGGCGTTGCCGGCCAGCTTGGTCCCCAGCCAGAACTTCTCGCCTTTGCTGACGTCGGGGTTGTCCCAGACCCAGCCGAGGCGTTCGGAGCTCTCTTCCACGGACTTCAACCCGCTGAAGGTCAGCAGACCCTTGTTGAGCTTTGCGTAGCCGCGCCACAGCCAGCCGCTGTTGGGGTCCTTGGCCTGGGCGTCCCAGAAGCCGTAGGCCGAGCCGATCGTTCCGGGATGGGCGGCGATCTCCTTGTCGGCCTCCGCGAGGACGCGGTCCTGACGCTGCTGAGCGGTCGGCGGCGGGGGCGGCGGGTTCGTCGCCAGGTGGCGCAGGATCGCGGCTTGGGTCTCCGGCAGGCGGTTGAGCGACGCGATCTGCGCGGCGGAGAGGCGGCCGCGGCGTCCGTCGGGCAGGGTCACCAGGCCGGCGGCGTCGGCGGAGATCAGGCGCGAGCGGCCCAGGGCGTCGGCCATGGCCAGCGCTTTTTGGTTCAGGCGCGCGCGCATCTGCGGGGCCAGGCGGCTCTGCGCCAGCAGGCGCGCGACCACCTCGGCCTGGACCGCGCGGCCCCCGGGCGTCGCGGCGGCCGCGGCGGCGGCGCCGCGCAGGCGCGGCTTGCCCCGCGGGAGGTAATGCGCGAGCGCCGCGTCCACTTGCGCGTCCTTGAGGCCGAGGCGGCGGGCGACCAGTTCCACCTGCCCCGCGTAGACCGAGACGTCGGCGGGGTCCGCGCACGGGGCGGCGCAGCCCAACTCCACGTCCTTGGCGGCCTGAAAGGCCGTGCGCACCAGGGGGTCGTTCTGCGCCTGGACCGGCCCCGGGGCGGGAAGCTTCACGGCGGCGTCGAGCGCGGGCTGGCCGGGGGCCTGGGTCAGGTAGTACGCGCGCGCCTTCTCCAGGGCCTTCTGATAGGCCTGAGGGTCGGCCGGCACGGCGGCCGCGGACGACGCGGCGAGGAGAAGGGCGAGGGGGAACATTGGGGTTTCGCTCCTTATGGGTCAGTGTGTCCCTGCGGACCGGCTTTGTCAAGGGGGAGGGGCTTGACAAGGCCCGCGGCGGCCGGGTCCGGGAATTGCTAGACTTCGCGCATGTCCGCGACCCGCGCCGCCGGCCTTCTCGCCGCGCTCGTTTTCCTGGCCTGCGCCGCTCCCGCGCGCGCGGACGCGCCCCGGGCCGAGGCCGCCATCCGCGAATCGGTGCTGCGCCTGACCGCCGGGGACGTGACCGGGGCCGAGGTCCAGGCCAAGGCCGCCGTCGCCGCCGACCCGGGCGGGGCGCGCTCCCTCCAGCAGCTCGCCCTGGCCGCCAACGCGGCCTTGGACTTCCCCGTCGCCGAGGCCGCCGCCACCCGCGCCCTGGCCGCGCCCCGCCCGGCCCCGGTCCTGTACAGCCTGCGCTCCGAGGCCCGCGCCGGGCGAGGGGATTATCGCGGCGCGCTGGCCGACGCCGCCAAGGCCGCGGAGCTCGACCCCGCGAGCGGGACGCCCGTCCTGCGCCGGGCCGTGGCCGAGGAGGGGCTGGGCCGGGTCCCGGAGGCCCTCAGCGACTATCGCCGCGCGGCCGAGCTGGACGCCGCCTTGGAGGGCGTCCGCGACGCCGCCGTGGAGCGGCTGGCGCCCCCGCGCGCGCCGCGAAGCGGGCTGGGCCTGCTGGCGCTCCTG
>JAJXTZ010000223.1 GCA_021783355.1 bacterium
TGAGGCGCGCCGCGCTGACCGTGCTGCTGGCCGCCCTGGCGGCGCCCGCGGCGGCGGACGCGCCGCCGGCGCTCCAGGCCCGGGCCGAGGCGGCTCGCGAGGCCGCGGTGCAGGCCTGCGCCCGCTGCCACTCCAAGGAGTACGCGGCCTGGAAGCGGGGGCCCCACGCCCACACCGCGTGGAGCTTCGACCGGCACTGGGCCAAGGTCGCCGACCCGGCCTCGGGGATCCCGGACAACATGCGCGCCTTTCTCAAGACCGTCAACCCGCGCGACTACTGTTTCCCCTGCCATAAGCCCTTCGACACCGTCTACGCGCGCTCCCTGCCTGCCGACTGGGACGGCAAGACCCCGCTCCTCGAGCGTCCCCTGGCCCTCAAGCCCGACGACCCGGTCCTCGGCACCGGGGTGGACTGCCTGACCTGCCACGTGGACGCCCAAGGACATGTGATCACGCGCGCCGACTACGTGCGCACGCCGGGCCTCAAACCCCCGCCCGGCTTCTGCGACCCGCGCCCGTCCAAGACCTTCTCCAACCCCTACAACTGCCTGTCCTGCCACGGCGAGGCGGTGCGCGCCGACGAGGCCGCCTTCGTCGCCGGCGGCGGCAAGCGCTTCCCGTACCTGAGCTGCGAGGCCTGCCACTGGGAGAAGGGTCCCGACGGGCGCCTGACCCACCGCGAGTACTGGCACCGCGACGCGGACCTCCACGACGCGATGACGAAGGCCGACTTCGACAAGCTCTCCTGGCGCGTCGCGCGCGGGGCCGCGGGGCCGGAGATCCGCGTGGATTGGCTCTTCGACTTCATCCCCCACCCGATCGTGCCCAACTCCTACATGTGGTACGCGTTCGTCTTCCAAGTGGTCGGGCCCAACGGCAAGGTCGCCGCGACGACCAAGTTCGGGATCACGCGCTTCACCCAGCCCGGCGACCTGGACGCGGCCCTCAAGGCCTTCACGACCTCGGGCGAGAAGCTCTACTCCCCCCTGCCGATGCAGCGCTTCGCGCCCGTCCTGCCCCTGCCCGCCGGCCTGCCCCCTAAGGGCGTGGTGCGCCTGACCGTGCTCAAGCGCAAGCCGTACTTTGGCCCCGACTCGGACCAGCGCACGCTGTACACGCGCGAGGCCCCTTACACCCTGTGAGGCCCGCCGCCCTCCTCCTCGACCCGCCGCGCCACCCGCGCGGCGTCCTGTCCCTCTCCCTGCCCACCGTCGCGGCGTGCCTGCGGCCCGCCTTCGCCCCGCGCCTGCTGGACCTGGACTTCGAGCCCCGCGCGGACTGGGAGCGCCTGCTGGCCGCGGACCCGGAGCCCGCGCTGATCGGGCTGAAGGTCAGCGCGCAGAACCTGCGCGAGGCGCAGGCCCTCTCCCTGCTGGCGCGCCGGGTCCGTCCCCGCGCGGCCGTGGTCTGGGGCGGCGAGCTGCCCACCCTGCGCCCGGACCTGGCCCGGGGCTTCGCCGGCTGCGTGGTGCGCGGGCGCTTCGAGGCGCGCGCGGAGGCGTTCGTCGCCGACGCGCTGGCGGGCCGCCTGCGCGCGGAGTACGACGGCACCGCCGCCGCGCTCGTCCCCCCGGTCCCGGCGCTGGACCTGGTCGAGCGCCCGGAGCGCTACCTGTCCTTCCTGGGCGCGCCGCTGGAGGCCTCGCTGGGCTGCTCCGAGCACTGCACCTTCTGCCTGGTCCACGCGATGCAGCCCGCCGCGCGCGAGTTCGGGCTGGAGCGCCTGCGCCGCGACCTGGAGGCCAACCCGCGCGCGTTCGCCTCGGTGGTGGACTACAACCTCGGCGACCGTCCCGAGCGCCTGCTCTCCGCCGCGCGCGAGCTGGGGGCTTCGGCCCTGCGCGGCTGGACCTGCGAGGCCTGCCTGGAGGCGCTCGACGACGCGGAGGTCCTCGCCGCCCTCGCCCGCGCGCGCTGCCGCGTGGTCTATTGCGGCCTGGAGAGCGTCTCGGAGCCCGCGCTGCGCTCCGTGGCCAAGACGCAGAACGCGGTGTCCGAGTACCGGCGCGTGATCGCCCGCGCGCAGGCCGCGGGCCTGGAGATCGCGTCCGGCTTCATCCTGGGCCTGGCCGGGGCCGGCCCCGACGCCGCCGACGCCTTCGCCGACTTCGCGCAGGACGCGGGGCTGGTCTACGTGAAGCTGACCTTCCTCACCTTCAATCCCGGGACCAAGGCCCTGGCGACGATGTCCGAGCGCGGGCGCCTGCTGACCGAGGACCCCGCCGCCTACGACGGCCTGCGTCCCACCTGGCTGCCCCCGGGCGTGGAGCCGGAGGCCCTCTACGAGCAGGCCGCGCGGCTCGTCGCGCGGGTGTACTCGTGGCCGGCGATTTGGCGCCGCTCGCGCCGGCTGGCCGCGGACCCTCTGCGCCGCGCGGAGTTCGTCCTCTTCGCGCGCCTCTTCGGGGAATCCTACCGCGACTGGGGCCGACTCGCGGGGCCGTCGCCGGAAGGACCTCGGCTGCTGGACGCGCCCTACCGCAAGCCCGCGCGCGCGGCCGCCGCCGAGGCCCTGCTGCGCGCCGTGCGCCGCCTGCGCGTCTGAAGCGGCGTCAGGGGACCGGAGCGCCGTAGAAGGTGTGGAGCTGCCCGGTCAGGCTGGCGTGGTCCGCGTACGGGAACGAGTCGGCGAAGATCCCGTTCGGGTTGTAGATCGGGACGGCGAAGTGCATCATCCAGATCGGCCCCACGCGGCGCTCGCCGGGGCCGTCGCAGGGCTCGGTCTCGGGCACGGTGCGCAGGGCGCCGTCCACGGCGGCGACGCAGATGTTCTCGGTGTGGAAGTGGCCCAGGGCCTGCGGCGAGTCGAAGATCTTCATGCGCTTGAGCCCGCGATGGATGAAGCCCAGCTGGATCAGCTGCCAGCGCCCGCTGGTCCGGCTCCGGACGTAGGTCAGGAACTGGGGCTTGGCCACGTCCAGCACGCCCGAGAACACGTAGCCGAGGTTGTGCATGTGGATGCCCATGCCCAGGCCGTACTTCTCCTCCGGGAGGTAGCCGTCGGCGATCGCGTTGTTGATGTCGGCGTAGCGGCGCGCGACGACCAGGGCCTTCTTCATCCTCTCGTAGTCGCCCCGGCTGAACTCCTTCTCCGCGCGGTAGGCCGCGGGCGGGAGGATCTCGCCGCCGGAGACGGTCGGGTAGGCGTCGCGCCCCGGGAAGACGAAGGCCTTGACGGCGTCCCCGTCGTAGCCGCCGCGGTAGTACAGCCAGGACGGGTCGCGCGTCTGGTACGGGGAGCGCAGGAGCTGGGGCGTCACGTCGCCGAGCGCGGCGGCGGTGGAGGCGGCCGGCGCCGGCGGCGCGGCGGACGCGCCGGCCCCGGCCAGGACGAGGAGGACGGCGGCGGCCGCGATCACGGCGGGCCTCCGCGGCCGGAGACCTTGGACGGCGGGGCCAGTGC
>JAJXTZ010000055.1 GCA_021783355.1 bacterium
GGGCGGGGGAGGGGGACGGCGCCGGCGGGCGCCGGCCCCGGAGTGGGCGGCGGCGCGGCCGCGGCGGCCTCGTCGGGCATCTCGGCGCCGGTGATGATCTCGTGCAGGCGGTCCACCAGGGCCAGGAAGTCCGGCGAGCGGTAGTCGCGCGGGCGCGGCAGGGTGTTCTCCACGACGGTGCGGATGCGCCCGGGGTTGGCCGCCAGCACGACGATGCGGTCGGCCATGTAGACGACTTCCTTGATGTCGTGGCTGACCATCACGATGGAGGACGGGTTGCGGCCGCGCGCGGCCCAGATGTCCAGGACCTCGGCGCGCAGGGACTCCGCGGTGAGCGCGTCCACCTGGCTGAACGGCTCGTCCATGAACAGCATCTCGGGGTCGGTGGAGAGGGCGCGGGCGATGCCGACGCGCTGCTTCATCCCGCCGGAGAGCTCGCGCGGGTACGCCTCCTCGAAGCCGGCCAGGCCGACCGTGCGGATCGCCGCGTCGCGGCGGCGGGAGACCTCCTCCGGCGGCAGGCCCAGCGCGCGCAGGACCGTCTCCACGTTCTCGCGCACCGTCATCCAGGGGAACAGCGCGAAGCTCTGGAAGACGATCGCCACGCCCGGGTTCAGGCCCGCGAGCGCGCGGCCGTGATAGAGGACGTCGCCGCGCATCGGCGGGGTCAGTCCGGCCAGCGCGCGCAGCAGCGTGGACTTGCCGCAGCCCGACGGGCCCAGCAGGGCGACGACCTCGCCGGGGCGCACGGCCAGCGTGACGTCCTCCAGCACGCGCAGGACCTGCCCGCCGGGCTGCGGGAACTCCTGCCAGACCCCGCGGGCCTCGCAGAGGGCGTCGTTCGCGTTCGCGGTCTCCATGGTGCCTCCTTCAGCGCGTCAGAGAGAATCTCCGCTCCGCCAGCGCGTAGAAGCGCCGCCAGACGAAGCGGTTGAACAGGACGACGAGCGCGGACATCACCACCACGCTCGCCGCCAGCGTCGGGAAATCGGCGTGCTCCGCGGCCAGGCTGATCTGGGCGCCGAGGCCCTGGGTCGTCAGCACCCGGCCCTTGAAGGTCACGTACTCGGCCACGATGCTGGCGTTCCAGGCGCCGCCGGCCGCGGTGATCCAGCCGGTGACCAGGTACGAGAACACGGCCGGGCCGTACACGCGGCGGAATCGGTCCCAGCGGCTCAGGCGGTAGGCCTTGGCGGCCTCGATGAGGTCGGCCGGGATGGCCATGGCCCCGGCGACCACGTTGAAGAGGATGTACCACTGCGTGCCCAGCAGCATCAAGAGGACGCTGCCCCAGCCCAGGCCCACGCCCAGCCAGGCCAGGGCCGCGATGACCACGGGGAACAGCATCGGCGCCGGGAAGGACGCGACAACCTGCACGACCGGCTGGAGGACGCGCGACAGGCGCGGCGACAGGCCGATGACCAGCCCCGCGGGCAGGGCCCACACCGTGCCGATCAGCGTGGAGAGGAGCACGCGGCCCAGGGTCCAGCCCGCCGAGGCCAGGATGCTCCACCAGGCGGCGCGGGAGACGACGGCCAGGACCGACTCCAGCTTCCACAGGCCCAGCCCCATGCCGGCGAGCAGGACGACGAAGAGGGCGCGCGACGCCCAATCCGCGCCTGCGCGCGCGCGGGCCTCGGGCGCGGCCGCCTCCGGCGGCCGGGCGTCGGGCAGCAGGGGCCGGAGCAGCGCGCGCGCGGCGGAGATCAGGTGCGAGCGGCGCAGGAAGGTCAGGAACCAGGAGGTCGGAGCCTCGCGCGCGCCGGCGTCCTCGGTGCGGAACTTCTGCGCCCAGACCACCACCGGGCGCCACAGCAGCTGGTCGAGGGCCACGATCATCAGCGTCATCGCCCCGACAGCCCACAGCATCGCGGCGGCGTCGCCCTTGGCGACGGCGGCGCTCATGTAGGAGCCCAGCCCCGGCAGGCGGTAATCCTTGTCGCCGAGGACGAAGCTCTCGTTGATCATCAGGAAGAACCAGCCCCCGGCCATGCTCATCATGCTGTTCCAGATGAGCCCCATGGCCGCGTACGGCAGCTCCAGGCGCCGGAAGCGGCGCTTCCAATCGAAACGATACACGGTCGCGGCCTCGGCGAGATCCGGCGGCAGGGACTTCAGCGACTGGTAGAAGCTGAAGGTCATGTTCCAGGCCTGGGCCGTGAAGATCATCAGCACCGCGGCCAGCTCCAGGCCGATGTTGCTGCGCGGGAACATGCCCACCAGCGCGATCACCAGGCCGGGCATGAAGCCCAGCACCGGGACGCTCTGCAGGATGTCGAGGAGCGGCACCAGGATCTTCTCGGCCAGCGCGTCCTTGGCGGCCCAGTAGCCGTAGACCAGGGTGAAGGCCAGCGAGAAGGCGTAGGCGATCAGGCCGCGGGACAGGGAGTAGAAGGTGTAGCGCGGCAGGGCCCAGGGCGACAGGTCGATGCGCACGGCCGGGCGCATCTGGTGCGACCACTCGCCGCCCAGGGAGAACGCGCCCAGGGCCAGCCCGGCGAGGCCGCCGAGGAGGATCAGGTCCGACGCGGCGCCCAACGGCGCCCGGCGCCAGCGACGCCAGAGGCGGTACAGGGGGGACATGGGGGCTCTCAGAACGAGTAGTTGATGTCCATGAACACGGAGAGGCCCTCGCGGCCGACCCCGAAGTCCACGGAGCCGACGACCTGCGGCCGCGCGACGGCCCGGATCGCGGCGCCGACCACCGGGCGCAGGTAGCGCCCGGCCATCTGGCCGGGGCTGTCGAAGACCTCGCCCGCGCCGACGAACGGGGCGAGCTGGAACTCGGTGGTCACGCCCGCCGTCTTCGCCTCGAAGACCTTGAAGCGCTCCTCGGCGTTGATCGTCGCCGCGCCGCGGTCCACGTAGCGGCCGTCGCCGTACGCGCGCAGGGAGTACTTGCCGCCCAGCGAGGGGAGCAGCCAGAACGGCGGCGTCGCGCCGAGGATCTGCTCGTAGGTGGTTTGGATCGCGAAGACCCGCGCGTCGCCCTCGCCCTGCGGCTTGAACCAGCGCGCGTCGAAGCCGTAGCGCTCGTAGTCGTACTGGCTGAGGAAGCCGCGCACGGCCGCCTCCGCGTAGGTCTCCAGGTACGCGCCGCGGGTGGTGGTCACGCCGTGGTCTCGCGTGTCGTAAATCAGGCTCATCCGGGTCTCGTCGGTCTGCTGGGAGTGGTCGGAGAAGTTCGTCGGGTACAGGTCGCGGAAGCGGGGAAGGTTGGCCAGCGGGCCGTCCAGGACGCGCTCGGCCTGGTAGCGCTGGGAGACGCGCGCGCGCCAGGACGAGCCCGCGCGCAGAGGGGCGCCCACGGCCCACTGGTACTGCCAATAGTTCTCCTTGTAGTTGCCCTCGGCCGTCTTCTGGGAGTCGGGGCCGAGACCGTAGAAGCGGCGGCCGGCGTCGATGTTGTACTGGCCGCGCAGCATGACGTCCTTGTCGGTGCCCAGGAAGCTGTCGTCCTCGTACTGGGCCATGCCCTCGCCCTCGTACTTGGAGATCGACGCGCGCGCCACCAGGCTGGCGTCCTCCTGCGGGTAATAGTAGTAGCGGTAGGTGGGAACCACGCCGAAGTTCTTGTTGTAGGTGAGCGACGGGGCGTGAATCTGCTCGATGCGGTCCTGGTCCTTGGCCTGGAGGACGAGGATGGGCATCACGCCCACGGTGATGCCGCGGTTGGGGTCGGTGTCCATGACCGGAAGGCGGATGAACATGCCGCGCTGCACCGGGCGGATCATCCAGCGCAGGACGGCCGGGGTGTCGTTGGACTCCGGGACGGCCTCGGTGCCGGCGGGGATCTCCCGCGGGGGGAGGATCTCGGCGCGCGCGGCGGGGGCGACGGACGCCAGCAGGGCGAGAAGGAGCGCGCGCGCGGTCATGGCGAGGGGAGTTTACCACTCTTGGCGCCGGGCGCGCATCGCGCCAGGCTCCAGCGCGCCTGCTCGGCGAGCAGTTCGTCGGGGTCGGCGGCGCAGCGCCGCAGGAGCGGGACGAACTCCGCGCGCCCGGAGTTGCCCATCGCGAGGAGCGCGTTGCGCAGGAGGCCGCGGCGCTTGGCCCGGGAGACGGGGAGGTCGCGGAAGCGGCGGCGGAAGGCCTCCGCGTCCAGGCCCGCGAGCTCCGCGAGGGGCAGGTCCAGCGGCTCGCGCGGCGGCGGCAGCGCGCGGCCCGGCCGCTCGAAGCGGTTCCACGGGCAGACCTCCTGGCAGGCGTCGCAGCCGAACACCCAGTCCCCGACGCCGGCGCGGAACTCCTCGGGGACCGGCCCCTTGTTCTCGATGGTGAAGTACGCGACGCAGCGCGAGGCGTCCAGCACGCCGGGACGCGGGAACGCGTCCGTCGGGCAGGCGTCCAGGCAGCGGCGGCAGGTGCCGCAGTGGTCGAACTCGGGCGCGTCGGCGGGGAGCTCCAGGTTCAGGGCCAGTCCCGCCAGCAGGAAGTAGGAGCCCAGGCGCGGGGCGATCATCATGGCGTTCTTGCCCTGCCAGCCCAGGCCCGCGCGGCGCGCGTAGGAGCGTTCCAGGAGCGGGCTGGTGTCGCAGAAGGGCAGGCCCTCGGCGCCGGGGACCGTCGCCTTCACCCAGTCCAGCAGGGCGGCCATGCGCGCCTTCAGGATCGGGTGGTAGTCCTCGCGCACGGCGTAGCGCGCCAGGCGCCCGCGTCCGGGCCCCGGCGTCGGCGCCGCGCCGCCGTACGAGTACGCGCAGACCAGGACCGAGCGCGCCTGCGGGTACCAGGCGCGGATGTCGCGCCGGGACTGCGGGTTGCGGGCCAGGTAGGCCATCCCGCCGTGCATGCCGGCGGCGACCCAGGCCTCGTAGGCGTCCGCCTCGGGCGCGGCGGCGGCGGGGGCGAGGGCGGCCAGGTCCGCGCCGTCGTCGAGGGCCCGGCGCTTGAGCGCCGCGGCGAGGTCCGCGGGGTTCAGGCGGAGCGCGCGACCTTCAGGATCTTGAACGACCGGGCCCCGTTGGGCAGCTGGACCTCGACGGTCTCCTTGACCTTCTTGCCGAGCAGGCCTTGGGCCAGCGGGGACTGGACCGAGATGCGCCCCTCCAGGGGGTCGGACTCGTCCTCGCCCACCAGCGAATATTCCACGGTGTCGCCGTCGGAGTCCTCCAGGGTCACCTGGGTGCCGATGGCGACCGTGTCCTTGGGGACTTCGAGCTCGTCGATGAGCTTGGCGCTTTGCAGCTTGTCCTGGATGACGCCGATGCGGCCCATGACCTCGCCGAGCTTCTCCTTGGCGGAGTGGTACTCGGCGTTCTCCTTCAGATCGCCCTTCTCGCGCGCCTCGCCGATGTCGATGGAGAGCTGGGCCTTCTGCTTCATCAGGCCCTCAAGATCCTCCCGCAGCTTCTTGTAACCGGCGCGCGTCAGATAGGTCTCGGCCATGTCTTCTCCGTCGTCAGTGAGTGTCCGGCTGTCATTATAGGAAATCTCCCGCGCGACGGGCGCGGGAAAGCCGCCGCGACAGCGCGCGCAGGACCGTCTCCAGCTCCAGGGTCCGGCCGGTCAGCGTCTTCAGGCTCGTCGCGCGCTTGAGCGGGGGAGCGTTGTTCACGTTGACGCCGATCCCGATCACGAGCCAGTGCAGGCGCGCGGAGTCTCCGGCCGCCTCGCACAGGACGCCGCAGACCTTGCGCCAGCGCCCGTCGGACCCGAGCGCCAGCACGTCGTTGGGCGGCTTGACCGCGAACTCCGCGCCGGCGACTTCACGCAGGGCCGCCGCGGCCGCGGCGCCGCAGGCCAGAGAGAGCTCCGCCAGGCGCGCCGGGGAGAAGGCGGGCCGCAGGAGCCAGGACGCGTACAGCCCGCCGGGGCGGGAGCGCCAGGGCCGCCCCATGCGCCCGCGCCCGGCGCTCTGGCGCAGGGCCCAGACCAGCGTCCCGTCCGGAGCGCCCTCCTCGGCCAGGCGCCGGGCGACGGTCTGGGTGGAGTCGGCCTCGGCCAGGCGGATCAGACGCCGGACGCCGGGGATTCGCAGCTTCGCCACGGCGTCATTGTAGCGCTTGGGCCGGTCCGCGTCCACGCCGGGGCCGCTTCGTTGCGTGGAGGACGGGCATGACGCTCAAGAAGGCGCCCTGGCTGGTCCTGCCGGTCCCGTCCCACGCCAACGGCTTCATCCCGCGGGCGTTTTCCGCTCATCCGTCCGCTCCGCCGGAGCTGCGCGGGCGCAAGTCGCCCAAACGCCGCGCGCGGCGTCCCGCGCGCCAACTCCGGGCGAGGTCTAAGCCCAGGTCCAGCGCCGGCGCGCTGTGCGTGAGCCTGCCCACCGAGATCCGGTCGGGCCCCAGGCGCGCGACCGCGCGCACCGTGTCCAGGCTCACCCGTCCCGAGACCTCGATCCTCACCTTCGGCGCCAGGCGCCGCACGCGGAGGATCTCTTTTTTGAGGACCGCCGGCGGCATGTTGTCCAGCAGGAGCACCGCCGGGCGCAGGGCGAGAGCCCGCGCGACCTGGGACGGACGGTCCACCTCCACGATCAGCGGCAGGCCCGGGAAGCGGCGGCGCAGGGCCCGCGCCCCGTCCTCCAGGCTCCCGGCGTAGTGGTTGTCCTTGACCATCGCGGCGTCGTAGAGCCCCATGCGGTGGTTGACCCCGCCGCCGCAGGCGACCGCGTGCTTGTCCAGGACCCGCCAGCCGGGCAGCGTCTTGCGCGTGTCGTAGATCCGCGCGCGCGTGCCGCGGACGCGGTCGGCGTAGAGGCGCGTCAGCGTGGCCACGCCCGACATCCTTTGAAGGAAGTTGAGCGCCGTGCGCTCCGCGGTGAGCAGTCCCCGGCCGCCCGACACCGCCAGCACCGCCGTCCCGGGCTTCACGCGCGCCCCGTCGCGGACCAGCAGGCGCACCTTCGCGCGCGGTTCGCAGGCCTTGAACGCGGCGGCGGCGACCTCCAGCCCGCAGACCACGCCGTCCTCGCGGCTGACCACGCGGCCCTTGAGCCGCGCCGAGCGCGGCACGAAGCAGGCCGTCGTCACGTCGCCGGCCGCGCCCAGGTCCTCGCGCAGCGCGGCGCGCAGGAGCGGGCGGTAGTCGGCGGGGCGCAGTCTCGGTCGGCTCATCGCACGAGGATAGGAAATGCCCGTCGCGCGGTCCAGTTCCGCGTGAGCGCGCGCCCCGGCTTCCGGCCCGAAAAGACGGGTCAGCGGAGCTTGCGCAGGTAGCGGTCCTTGACGGTCTTCTCGATGAAGGTCCCCAAGCCCTTCCCGGCGATGGCCAGAGACTTCATCTTGCTGATGTTCTCGGGACCGGCGGACTGGTTGGTGTAGCGGTAGGCGGTGTGGTCCGCGAAGCGGATCGTCATGCCGTCCTTCTTGATCTCATACTTGACGACCTTGGAGTCGCCGCTGAGATTCTTGTAACGCACGAACAGCTTGGGGCGCTTAGGGGTTAGCATGCGACATTATGCGACAATCGGCGGCCGATTGGAACCCGGACGGAGCAAGGCGTTCGGGAACGGCGGTCCGGAGCCGCTCGGAGGACCCGCCGGAAGCGGGCGGACGCGCCGGCGGAATCGTCCTGGAGGTCGGGCCGGCGTGGGCGCGCGCGGTCAGGCCTTCGGGGCCTGGCTGGGCACGGCCTTCCAGGCCTTCTCGGCGGCGGCGGGCAGCTTGTCCATGTTCTGGAGGAACAGGGTCACGGTCCAGATCTGCTCCTCGCTGAGCGTGTGGTGGTAGGAGGGCATGCCGGTCATGCGGATGCCGTGGAAGACCTTCCAGTAGGTCTCCCCGGCGCCGTCGTCCTCCACGCCGTGGCGCGCCAGCTGCGGCGCGTGCTGGTAGAGGCCGACCGCGATGTTGGACGGCTTGCCGTCGGGCCCGCCGTGGCAGACGGCGCAGTTCTCGTGGTAGATCTTGACGCCCGCGATCAGGGCCTTGTCGCTGACGGCGACGGGGTTGGCGCCTTTCGGGGCCTGGCGGTCGATCGTCGCGTGGAGGGACTTGCGCGCCGCCCACTTCTCCAGGCCCGGGGGGATGCCGTCCGCGTTGGCGGGCATCAGGCCGAGGCTCACGAACAGGTAGGCTCCGATCAGTCCGGCGACGAGCGTGGCGACGACTCCGGCGACGAATCCCTTGGTCATGTCGTTCTCCCGTGCGGCGTCAGATGCCCAGCGAGGCCAGCTCCCGGCAAATCTCGTTGACGACCCGAGTCAGCGCCGGGTGGGAGGTCTCGAAGTCCTTGGCCGAGGCGGCCAGCGCGTCCAGCGCCAGGCGCGTCAAGGCCGGCGACGGCGCGCGGCGCGTGGCCTCGTAGGCGGCGGCGTCGGCGAAGCCGGCGACGGAGCCGGCGCCCTCGTCCGCGGAGCCTTCCAGGGAGCGCATTTCCCTCTTCAGCTCCCCGAGCAGGCGGAGCAGTTCCGCCTTCTTGCCCTTGTCCGCGGCTTCGATCTTGCGGATGGCTGATTCGATCTTCGCGAGAGTGTCCTCGATCATGGCTCCTCCGGTCCGCATTCTACATGACGCGGGGGCGCCGCCGCCACCTCAGCGCCGCCGCGTCCGCGTCTTGGGCGTCCCCTTCGCGCGCGAGGCGGACATGGACTTGAGCTCGAAGAGCTGGTCGCGCAGGAGCGCGGCCGCCTCGAAATCCAGCGCGTCGGCCGCGGCGCGCATGCGCCCTTCCACCTCGGCCGTGATCGTGGGCAGGTCCTTGGCCGACAGCGGCTTCTCCGCCTCGCGCAGCAGCATGAGCCCCTCGCGCTTGGCCTCGGACTGGAATTCCTCGAGCTCCTCCACCTTCTTGACGACGGTGCGCGGCGTGATCCCGCGCTCGGCGTTGTGGGCCAGCTGCTTGGCGCGGCGGCGGTCCATCTCGCCCAGCGCGCGCTTCATGGAGCCCGTGACCGTGTCGGCGTAGAGCACCACCTGCCCGCCCACGTTGCGCGCCGCGCGGCCCGAGATCTGGATCAGCGTCGTCTCCGAGCGCAGGAAGCCCTCGTGGTCGGCGCCCAGGATCGCCACCAGCGAGACCTCGGGCAGATCCAGGCCCTCGCGCAGGAGGTTAATGCCGACCAGCGCGTCGAAGGCCCCGGCGCGCAGGTCCTGCAGGATCTGCACCCGCTCCAGGCTGTCGATGTCGGAGTGCAGGTAGCGCACGCGCAGGCCCTTCGTCGTCAGGAAGGAGGCCAGGTCCTCGGCCGTGCGCTTGGTCAGCGTGGTGACCAGCGCGCGCTCGCCCTTCTTCGCGCGTTCCTGGAGGCGGACCACCAGGTCGTCGATCTGGCCCTCGCTGGGCCGGATCACCGTCTCCGGGTCCACCAGCCCCGTGGGACGCACCACCATCTCCACCACCTCGCCCCGGGTGCGCTTGAGCTCGTAGGGGCCCGGCGTCGCGGAGACGAAGACCGTCTGCCCGGCCAGCGCCTCGAACTCGGCGAACTTGAGCGGGCGGTTGTCCAGCGCCGAGGGCAGGCGCCAGCCGAAGTCCACCAGCGTCTGCTTGCGCGCGCGGTCGCCCTGGTACATCCCGCCGATCTGCGGGATCGCCACGTGGGACTCGTCGACGATCATCAGGTGGTCCTTGGGGAAGAAGTCGATCAGGCAGTTGGGCCGCTCGCCGGGCGCGCGGCCGGACAAGGGGCGCGAGTAGTTCTCGATCCCGTGGCAGAAGCCGATCTCGCGCAGCATCTCCAGGTCGTAGCGCGTGCGCTGCTCGATGCGCTGGGCTTCCAGGAGCTTGCCTTGCGACTTGAACCAGGCGACGCGCTCGGCCAGCTCGGCCTCGATCGCCGCGACCGCGCGCTCGCGCTCCGGGCCCCCGGTCACGAAGTGCTTGGCCGGGTAGACCCACTCGCTCTTCAGGTCGCGGAGCTTGGCCCCGGTCAGCGGGTCGAACTCGCAGAGCGCGGTCACGCCGTCGTCGTCCAACGTGGCGCGCAGGGCCGTCTCCATGTAGGCGGGGAAGACGTCCACGACGCCGCCCTTCATGCGGAACTTGCCGCGCACGAACTCGGTCTCGTTGCGCTCGTAGTGGACCTCGACCAGGCGCCGCGCGAGGTCGTCGCGCGAGACCTTCCAGCCGACCTCCAGCGGCACCACGCGCTTGCCGTACTCCTCCGGCGAGCCGATGTTGTAGATGCAGGAGACCGAGGCCACGACGATCACGTCGCGCCGCGCGAGCAGCGAGCTGGTGGCTTTCAGCCTCAGGCGGTCGATGCGGTCGTTGATGGAGGAGTCCTTCTCGATGAAGGTGTCGGTGGAGGGGACGTAGGCCTCGGGCTGGTAGTAGTCGTAGTACGAGATGAAGAACTCCACGGCGTTGTCCGGGAAGAAGGACTTGAACTCCGCGTAGAGCTGCGCGGCCAGGACCTTGTTCGGGGAGAGGATCAGGGTCGGGCGCTCCAGGCGCGCGATCGCGTTGGCCACCGCGAAGGTCTTGCCCGAGCCGGTCACGCCCAGCAGAGTCTGTGCCGCCGCCCCCTCGCGGAGGCGGGCGACCAGCGTGTCGATGGCCTGCGGCTGGTCCCCTGCGGGCTTGAACGACGACCGCAGGCGGAAGAGTCCCATGGGCGCGGCCGCGTCAGCGGCCGTTCCCCGGAGCCAGGGGCGCGCCGGTGTCGGCGTCCGCCGCGGCGGGAACGGCCAGGGGCAGCGCGTTCGCGGGCCGCGCGGGCGGGCCCGCGGGGCTCGGGGCGGAGACGCGGACCAAGGTCCGGGCGGCGTCGAGCACGTTGGCCTCGATGCGGAACTTGTCCGCGCCGCCGATGACGGCCAGCGTCGTGAGGTCGAGGTGCCTCGCCATGCGCGCCTTCAGCGCGGCCGGGTCCGAGGAGAAAGGGAGGATCGCGTCCAGGCCGCTGGCGTAGGTCCCGTGCGCGCGCTTGTACGCCTGCTCCAGGTCGTAGAGCGTCATCACGTCCGCCACCGTCGCGGCGCGCAGCTCCGCGGTCTTCTGGATGGGGACCAGCCAGACGCGCCAGCCGACCGCGGCGGCGGCCAGGCCCAGCGCCAGCCCGGCAGCCGTCGTGGCGAGGGCCCGAGGCGAGAATAACCGCTCCTTCCAGGTCTGCGGCGCGGGCGCTTCGTCCGGCGTCATGGGGTCATTATGGAAGGAGAGCGGCCTCCTGTCAAGCGTCGCGCCGGAGGTGCTAGAATCCGCGCATGGAGCGGCGCGCGCTGGGACGCTCGGGCCTGGAGGTCTCCGTCCTGGCGCTGGGGACGATGAACTTCGGCTCGGACTGGCACGGCGTCGGCGCCGCGGACGAGAAGACCGCGGCCTCCCTGCTGGACCTGGCCCTGGAGCGCGGCGTGACCCTGCTCGACACCGCCGACATCTACGGGCGCGGCGCGTCCGAGGAGATGCTGGGACGCCTGCTGCGCGGGCGCCGGCGCGAGAAGGTCCTGATGGCGACCAAGGTGCTGGGCCGCATGGTCCCGGACGACCCCGCCGCGGGCGGGCTCTCGGCGCGCTGGATCGCGCGCGCCTTGGACGGCAGCCTCAAGCGCCTGCGCACCGACCGCGTGGACCTGTACATGCCTCACGGCTGGGATCCCGAGGTCCCGGTCGGCGAGACGCTGGAGGCCCTGGACCGCGCGCGGCGCGCCGGGAAGGTCCGCGTCGTCGGCGTGTCCAACTTTTCCGGCTCGGGACTGGGCCTGGCGCTGGAGGCCGCGGCGCGCGGCGGGATGGCGCGTCCAGAGTTCGATCAGGTCCAGTTCAGCCTGGCCGCGCCCTCCGCCGCGGCGGAGCTGGCCCCGGCCGCCGCGCGCGCCGGCGTGTCCCTGCTGGCCTGGAGCCCGCTGGCCGGCGGCCTTCTCAGCGGCAAGTACGCCGCGCCCGGGGCGTCGGGCCGGCGGTCGTCCCCGGACGCCTTCCCGCCGGTGCCCGCGGCGTCCGGCGCCGCGTTGACCCGGGTCCTGGCCCGCGTGGCCGAGCTGGAAGGCGTCACCTGCGCGCAGGCCGCGCTGGGCTGGGTGCTGGGCAAGCCGTTCGTGTCCGCGGCGGTGGTCGGCGCGCGCACCGTGGCCCAGCTGGAGGAGACCCTGGCCGCGCGGCCGCTGTCGGCGCGAGCGGCGTCGGTCCTGGACCGCGCCGTGGCGGCCTGCGCGCGGTCTGGGCCTTAAGGCCCAAATCCTCCTGGGTCTTTGGAGCCTGTCCGGAGGGGCTCCGGGGCCCGGGCGGCGGCGGGGGGCGCGTGCTACCATGAGGGCATGACGGGGATGCAGCTGTACGTGAAGTTCATGTTCGCCCTCGCGGTGGGCCTGGCCGGCATCGGCGTGACGCTGAAGACCCTGCTGGAGACGCTCTTCCTCGAGTGGGACCCCACCCAGGACGCCCGCCGCTGGTGGCGCCACATGGCCCACGCCCGCCCGGAGTCCGCGCGCGTCAGCGCGGAGGACATCCTCCAGTCGCTCGAGGGCAAGGCCGAGGGCCGCTACGAGTCCAGGCCCGCCCTCGCCGTCGACCGGCGCCGCGAGGTCCTGCGCGACGCCCGCGAGGCGGACGAGCGCGTCTCTTCACCCGAGCTCGTCGAAGCGCTATAATCCCGGCGCGTGAGACGCGCGCCCGCCGCCGCCGCCGTCCTGCTGTCCGTCCTGGGCGCCTATGTCCTGGCCCGCCCCCTGCTCCGCGGCGCCGGACCCACCTATGACGAGCCCGTGCACCTGGCCGCCGGCTGGACCGACCTGGCCGACGGGACCTACCGCCTCAACGCGATGGACCACCCGCCGCTGGGCGAGATGTGGGCCGCCCTGCCGCTCGCGCTGCTGAGCCCGGAACGCTTCTCCGACTCGCTGGACTGGCTGGACCGCCGCGTCTACCACTTCGGCGACCTGTTCCTGTACCACAACCGCGTCCCGGCCGCGCGCTTGCTGGGCGCCGCCCGGACCTGGGCGCTGCTGACCCTGACCCTGCTGGTCGCCGCCTCGCTGGTCGCCTGGGCCGCGCGCCTGGAGGGCGCGCCCGCGGCCTGGGGCGCCGCCGCGGCGCTGGCCGCCTGCGTGCCCTGGGTCTCGAACGCGGCCCTGGTCACCACCGACGCCCCGTCCACCGCCCTGTTCTTCGCCTGCTTCGCGGTCCTGGCCCGGCCCCGGCGCACGCGCGCGGTCTGGGTCTGGGCGGGTGCCGCCGCCGGCGCGGCGCTGGCCGCCAAGTTCAACACCATCCTCCTGCCCCCGCTGGCGGCCTGCGCGCTGGCCGCGGAGATCCGCGCCGACCCGGCTGCGCGCCCGCGCGCCGCGGACCTGGCCGCCGCCGCGGCCGCGGCCGCGCTGACCCTGGCCGCGGCCTACCGTTTCGCGTCGGTCCCGCTGTACTGGCGGGGATTGACGGCCACGCTGTCGCGTCTGTCCGGGGGGCGCCCGGCGTACCTGCACGGCGCCTGGTCCCACTTCGGCTGGTGGTGGTACTTCCCCGCCGCGTTCCTGGTCAAGACGCCGCTGCCTCTCATCCTCGTCGCAGGCCTGGGCGGCGCCGTCGCCCTGCGCCGTCCCCGGGCGGAGGCCGCGTGGCTGCTGATCCCGCCCGCGGGCTACCTGGCCGCGGCGCTGGCGTCCAAGACCGACATCGGCTACCGGCACATCCTGCCGCTGTACCCTTTTCTGTGCCTGTGGGCGGGGCTGGGCGCGGCCTGGCTGTGGCGGCGCGGGCGAGCCGGGCGCGCGGCGCTGGCCGCCGCGGCGCTGTGGCTGGGCCTGGCGGCGGTCCGGGCCCGCGCGCATCCGCTGGCGTACTTCAACGAGCTGGCCTCCGGACGCGGCGAGGACTGGCTCTCGGACTCCAATTTCGACTGGGGGCAGGACCTGCCGGCGCTGGCCCGCGCGCTGGCCGCGCGCGGGAACCCCCCCGTCGTGCTGGCATACTTCGGCAGCGGGGATCCCGCGGCCTACGGCCTGCGCTTCGTCCCGCTCGGGACGATTACGAACACCCCGCGCGCGGGCAACGCGGCGCTGACGCCCGGGGGACCGGTGCTGTTCGCGATCTCGGAGACCAACTTGGTGGGCACCTATTACGAGCAGCACGGGTTCTTCGACTGGCTGCGCTCGCGCCGCCCGGTCCGCATCGGCGGCGGGACAATCCTTCTGTACGACTTGACCGCTGACCGCGACGGGCGCGCGCGCTTGGCCGCCCTGCTGGCCGCCGCGGGCCGCCCTGGCGACGCCCGCGCGGCGATGGTACACTGACGCCGCTATGAGCCTGCGCGAACGCGCGCGCGCCTGGCGCGCGGAGCGCCGGCGGCGGATCCTACTGGAGGCGCTGGGCGCCGCCGGCGGCGGCGGCGTCGCGGCGGCCGGGACGCTGGCCCTGCTGGACCGCTTCGCGGTCCTGCCGCGGGGCGCGCGCGAGGCGGCCCTGGTCGCGCTCGTCGCGGGGCTGGCCTGGAGCCTGGTCCGCCGCCTGGTCCGGCCGTGGCGCGCGCTGGACTTCGACGCGGTGTTCGCCGAGGCCGCGCGGCGCTGGCCGCAGACGGGGCCGCTCTTCGCCTCGGCGTGGGCGCTGCGCGACGGTCCGACGGGGCCGGGCACCTCCGAGGAGCTGCGCCTGGAGCACCTGGCGCGAGCCGACCGCCTGGCCGAATCCCTGCCGCGCGGCCCCTTGGGCGCGTGGACGCCGTCCGCGGCGGCGCGGCGCGGCGCGACCCTGGCGGCCGCGCTCCTGGCCGCCGGCGCGCTGTGGGGGGACCGGGCGTCGTGGACGCGCGTGCTGGCGCCGTGGCGCGACGCGTCGCTGGAGCGGTGGGTGCGCGTGAGCCCGGGCGACGCCCGCCTGGACCTGGGCGCGCCGGCGGAGATCGACGCCGCTCCCGTGCCGGGGGCCGCCGCGCGCGGGGTGCGCGCCGGGGAACTGGTCCTGGAGGCGCGCGGGGCCGACGGGGCCTGGCGGGTCCTGCCCTGGACCGCGGTGGACGGCGGCGTCGCGCGCTGGCGCGAGGACGCGCTCGGCGAGCCGCTGGACTACCGCGTGCGCTGGCGCGACCTCGCGGGCCGCGCGCACCGCCTGGAGCCGGTGCCGCCGCCTCGCTGGGAGACCGCGTCCGCGCTGGTGCGCGGCCCGCGCGGGACGCGGCGCTTCGTCCTGGGGGAGGACGCGCCGGTGCGCGCCCGGCGCGGGGACTGGATCGAGGT